>DATLQP010000292.1:0-4611 GCA_035535155.1 Propionibacteriaceae bacterium | reverse complement strand
CCGCTCCTTGCTGATCATGTCCAACCCGATCGTCGGCTCGTCGAGGACGAGGAGCCGCGGCCGGTGAACCAAAGCGGCTGCCACCTCGCCTCGCATCCGCTCGCCCAGCGAGAGCTGGCGTACCGGAACATCCAACAACTCAGTCAGACCAAGGCGATTCACGAGCTGCTCGGTTCTGCTCTCGGCGTCGACAGTCGGCATTCGATGAATCGCACCGAGGATGCGGAACGAGTCGCGCAGTGGCAGATCCCACCACAGTTGGCTGCGCTGCCCGAACACGACTCCGATCTCGCGAGCAAGCTGGCGCCGCTGCGGGACGGGATCGTAGCCGCAGGTACGCACCCGCCCACTGGTCGGGACGAGGATGCCGGTCAGCATTTTGATGGTGGTGGATTTGCCAGCCCCGTTGGCCCCGATGTAGCCGACGGCCTCACCGGCCATGATCGATGCGCTGATCCCGTCGACCGCGTGCACGACTCTGGTTTTCCGACGCAGCCGGCCGACCTTCTGCCGCACTGTGAAGGACCGACGCAGATCCTCGAGCGCGATAATCGGTTCTTCCGTCACCCTCAGCCACCCGCCCCGGTGAAACGACGGATGCCGGTCCGCCAGGCAAGCCAGGCCAGTAGCCACGCCCAGGCGGCGAAGAACGGTGCGAACCAGCCCAGCCAGGCTGGCAAGAACTGTGGCCCAGGCAACCCCATGATCAACAACGCCGGTAGGTAGGCGGTTATGGTCGCCGGAAAGACGAACGTGAAAAGCACCCGCACCGGCGTGATCAACACGCTGCCCGGCAGCTGGCCTGCGTAGCTGCCACCGTAGACAAAAGATGCGGTGAACTCCGCACCGTCGATGAGGAAGAACTGCAAGCCGCCGGCCGTCGTGAAGAACGCGGCATAGATTGCCGCGCCGACGAACGGCGTGATCACGAGCAGGTAGACCGTTGCAGGCGTGTACACCAGGTGCAGGCCGGGCAGCACGACACAGATGATCAGCACGCTGACAGCAACCCGGCCTAGTCGACGCAGCTGAAAGTCGGAGGTGATCAGCTGCAGCAGCAACGGCATGGGCCGGACGAGCATCACTTCTATGCGGCCGAGCCGCAAGTATGTCGGCATCGTGTCGAGCTGGCCGAAGACGATCTCTGCGAGTGCAAAACCGACGCCCGCGAGGGCGAAAACCAGCGCGGCCTGCCGCAGGTCCAGACCGCCGAAGACCGGGACGTTGCTGAGGATGGCGTAGATCTCGATGAACTCGATCATGCCGACACCGACTGAGGTGACGACATTGAGCCAGAAACTGGTGCGGTATGCCAGCTGACTGCGGATGCGGGAGCCGAGCAGGATCCGATAGGCCTCGACAGCAGACAGTTCAGCCACCTTGCACCACCAGTCGCTGTCCGGCTCGCCATTGGATCAGCCGGGCGAGACCGACCAGGCCGATGAGCCAAGCGAGCTGACTGACCACCAGGGCCGCGGCGGCCGCATCGAGCACCCGACCGGAAAGCACGTCGATGGGTGTCTGCAGCATCGAGGGAAAGGGTGTGGCGTAGGCGAGAATCCGCAGCCACTCGGGAAACAGGTGCACGGGAACGAATAACCCGCAGAGCGGGCCGGCTACGACGATGTAGAGCCCGACGAAGCCGCGTACGTCGAAGGTCCAGAAGGCGATGAGGTTCAGCAGGAATCGCACCGTGAAGCTGATCGAAACGCCCAGGATAAGGCTGGCCAGGCCCAGCGGATAAGCGGTGCAGGATTGTGGCCGCGCGAGGCCAATCGTCACAGCGCCGATCAGCAGTGGCGGGAGGCCGCGTGACAGCAGCTGAAATGTGGCGCGGCCCAAGTCGCGAGCCCACCAGGCGAGTTGTAGGTCGACCGGTCGGGCGAAGTCCACCGCGATCTCCCCGCTGCTGACCCGTTCGGCGATCTCAATCCAGCCAAAGATCGCGATCGGTGCCAGCAGCGCTTGGCCGAGCCAGACGTAGGTCGACGCGGATAGCTGGTCATACCCCGCTAGCGACCCGCCGGCGGCGGAGATCGCCGCAAACAGGACCCCGACGCGGATGAACCCGAAGACCGACTGGGTGACGACGCCGGCGAAGATCGCCAGTCGGTAGGTGCTGTACCGCCGGAACTCTGCCGCGGCGAGCAGCAGGTAGGTGCGCACTGCGGGAATTTTCGCAGAATCGCCCCCGAGCGAGGTCGTCCGCCGCCATTTCAGGCTCATACGTGTTTGATTGCACTGACGGTGCACTGATCTGGAGTGAGATTCTGCGCTTTTCTAGAGGATCGCGCCGGGCTGGTAGGCCGCCGCCAACGGATGAGCTACGGCAATCTGTTGAATCTGCTCGACTAGCGTCGCCACCTGGTGGCCTGCGGTGCCAGTGAGCTCGATCGGGGCGGCAAGTGCGGCATCCAGTTCGGCACGGGACACACCGAGCCGAGGGTCGGCAGCCAGGCGGTCAAGCAGGTCATTGTCGCTGCGACCGGTCTCTCGCATCTCCAGCGCGACCGCGATCGCATGCTCGGAGATCACTTCGTGTGCGGTCTCTCGACCCACCCCATGCCGGACGGACGCAATCAGCACCTTGGTCGTAGCCAGGAAGGGCAGATAGCGCTGCAACTCGGCGTTGATGACTGCCGGGAATGCGCCGAAATCCCGGAGCACGCTGAGGAAGGTCTCGAACAGGCCGTCGAGGGCGAAGAATGCGTCCGGCAGCGCCACGCGACGGACGACTGAGCAAGAGACGTCGCCTTCGTTCCATTGGTCCCCTGCGAGCTCGCCGATCATCGACACGTAGCCTCTGATGATCACCGCTAGTCCATTGACTCGCTCGCAGGAGCGGGTGTTCATCTTGTGCGGCATAGCACTCGAACCGACCTGCCCAGGTTGGAAGCCCTCAGTCACAAGTTCATGCCCGGCCATCAAGCGGATGGAGGTCGCCAGGTTCGACGGTGCTGCCGCCACCTGAGCGAGTGCGCTGATCATGTCGAAGTCGAGCGAGCGCGGATACACCTGTCCGGTGCTCACCAGAATGTGGGTAAAGCCCAAATGATCAGCGACCCGACGCTCGAGCGCCGCCAGCCGGTCAGGGTCGCCATCTAGCAGGTCGAGCATGTCCTGGCTGGTGCCCACCGGTCCCTTGATGCCACGCAGCGGATAGCGGTCAAGCAGCTCCTCAACGCGCTGGTATGCGACCAACAGCTCGTTCGCCGTGGTTGCGAAACGCTTTCCCAAGGTGGTGATCTGTGCCGCGACATTGTGGGTACGCCCAGCCATCGGCTGATCTGCGTACTGGGTTGCGAGTTGGGCCAGCTGTACCAGTGTCGCTACCGTCCGGCCCCGGATGATCTTGAGGGAGGAAACGATCTGCAACTGCTCGACATTCTCGGTCAGGTCGCGCGACGTCATCCCCTTGTGCACGTGCTGGAAGCCAGCCAGCGAATTGAACTCCTCGATCCGCGCCTTGACATCATGCCGGGTGATCTTCTCCCGTTCAGCGATGCTGGCTAGATCAACCTGTTCAACCGCGCCCTGGTAAGCCTTGATCACTAGAGCTGGGTCGTCGCCACCCAACTCCACCCCAAGATCATTTTGTGCCGACAGCACCGCGAGCCACAGCCGGCGTTCGGAGATGATCTTGCTTTCTGCCGACCACACGTCGCGCATCGCCACCGAGGCATAGCGGTTTGCCAGAACGTTGCCGATCTGCACGTCTCAGCTCACCGCCAGACGCGCCGGCGCAGCAATGTCGTGGCGGTAGAACGAGCCCTCGAGCTGGATCTCCGCGATGGACTCATAGGCCCGCGCCCGGGCGGCCTCGATATCCTCACCGAGCCCGACGACCGTGAGGATCCGGCCCCCGGCACTGATCAGGTTGCCTTGCGGATCAATCGCGGTCCCAGCATGAATGATCACACTCCCGTTCCCCATTGCGTCCTCGAGCCCAGTGATCACTCCGCCGGTGGTCGGAGTACCGGGATAGCCGCCCGCGGCCAGGACCACTCCGACAGCAGCGCCACTCCCCCACTCCAGGGGTGGATGCGCAGCAAGATCACGCGTGGCAGCGGCGTACAGCAGTCCGCCGAGCGGCGTCGCAAGCCGAGCCAGCAGCGGCTGAGTTTCCGGATCCCCGAACCGCGCATTGAACTCGACCACCCGAATGCCGTCCGAGGTCAACGCCAGCCCGGCGTAAAGCAGTCCGGCAAACGGTGTGCCGCGCCGCGTCAGCTCGTCGATGGTGGGTTGCAACACGGTACGCGTGACCTCGTCAACAAGATCATCTGGTGCCCATGGCAGCGGCGTGTATGCGCCCATGCCGCCAGTGTTGGGGCCGGTGTCCCCATCGCCAACCCGCTTGAAGTCCTGCGCGGGCTGGAGGGCACGTACGGTGCGTCCGTCGGTAATCCCGAACAAACTCACCTCCGGCCCGTCGAGGAACTCCTCGATCACCACCCGACGGCACTTCGCGGCGTGATCAGCAGCAAGCTGACGGTCCTCGGTGACCACCACGCCCTTGCCGGCTGCGAGCCCATCGTCCTTGACCACGTACGGCGGGCCGAACTCGTTGAGGGCTTGATCAACTTCCGTCCGGGTCAGACATTCCCGGGA
>DATLQP010000291.1:0-91550 GCA_035535155.1 Propionibacteriaceae bacterium | reverse complement strand
CACCGAGATCTACACAAATGACGTCACCTCAGAAGATCACCCGGCCAGCCGGGTGGTCGCGACGCGTCCGGTGCGCTACATGGTCACCGGGACCAATGAGATTGTGGAGCTCCGCTTTTCCGATGGGTCCCGGCTACGGTGCACTCCGGGACACCGAGTCTGGACTTCGAACCGAGGATGGGTGCACGCCGAGGATCTGCTGGAATCCGACGAGGTAGTGCGCTCCTTCGAGTACGCGGCGCGCACCATGGCGCGCGCAGAACTTCCCGGGCCGGCGCTTCGGTTTGGTCGGCTGGCTCGAGGCCTGGCCATGCCCGAAAAGTGGGATGAGGATCTAGGCCACTTCCTCGGCTGGCTCGTGGGCGACGGATGCGTCACTGACCGGGTCGTCACAACGGTGTACGGCAATGCGGCCGATCAAACTGACGTCTTGCCCCGGCATGCTGCGCTACTGCGCAGGTGGACCGGCTTTGACGCCAAGCCGAGCCATCAACCGAACGGAACCGTCCAGCTCCGGTCGGGCAAAGCCGGCGTTCGTCGGTTCATGCACGCACTGGGGGTGAGCAACGGCCGCTCCAGCATGAAGGTCGTGCCCGAGTCGATCTTCGAGGCTCCTGAGGAGGCGGTACTTGCCTTCCTGCAGGGACTCTTCGACGCCGATGGCTGTGTCGTTGACGACGAGATGAAAGGCACACGGTACGTCGGACTCGGGAGCCGATCCGAGGAGCTTCTCCTCGGGGTACAAGAGCTGCTCGCCTCCTTTGGAATTGCCAGCCGCATCTACCAAACGGGAACCAAGACCGAGTCGTTCAGCTACGTGCGTAAGAGCGGTGAGGCTGTTTCCTACGGGTCAGACGGCCCGACCTACGACTTACGCATCACGGGGCGCTCGCTGCGCGAGTTCGCGGCCTTGATCGACTTTTCGATCGGTGCCAAGCACGAGCGGCTCACTCACGTCGTCGACGCACATTCCTCCTACGCGGTGCGTGAGACGGTTCGGATGGTGTCGCGCACCTCAAAGGGTTTTGAAACGACCTTCAACCTGACTGAGCCGCGGAATCACTCCTACATCGTCAGCGGGGTCGTGGTCGCGAACTGCTCTGAATACATGAGCCTGGACAACAGCTCGTGCAATCTGGCGAGCCTCAATCTGCTCAAGTTCTTGCGCGAGGACAACACCTTCGATGTGCTCGCGTTCGAACGGGCGGTCGAGTTGATCATCACCGCGATGGACATCTCGATCTGCTTCGCCGATTTCCCGACCGAGGCAATCGGTAGCACGACTCGCGACTACCGGCAGCTTGGCATCGGCTACGCCAATCTCGGTGCACTGCTGATGGCCACCGGCCATGGCTACGACTCCGACGGCGGTCGCGCACTTGCCGCAGCGATCACCTCTGTCATGACGGGCGTGTCCTATCGCCGGTCGGCCGAGCTCGCCGGCATCGTCGGCGCATACGAGGGCTACGCCCGCAACGCGGACGCTCACAAGAGGGTGATGCGCAAGCACCAGGCTGCGAATGATGCGCTACGCACGGTCGATGCGATGGAAGCCGACATTCGTCAGCGGGCAACCGCTGCATGGGCCGACGTGATCAAGATCGGCGAGGCAAACGGATACCGCAACGCGCAGGCAAGTGTGCTGGCTCCCACTGGGACTATCGGCTTCATGATGGACTGCGACACGACCGGTATCGAGCCGGACTTCTCGCTGGTCAAGTTCAAGAAGCTGGTGGGCGGCGGCTCACTGCAGATCGTCAACCAGACGATCCCGAAGGCGCTGAAGAAGCTTGGTTACGCCGACGAGACGGCCGAGGCGATTATCGAGTACATCGCCGAACACGGCCATGTCATCGACGCGCCCGGCTTGAAGGTGGAGCACTACGAGGTCTTCGACACGGCAATGGGGCAGCGGGCAATCAAGCCGATGGGCCATGTCCGCATGATGGCGGCTGCCCAGCCCTTCCTGTCCGGAGCCATCTCCAAGACGGTGAATCTGCCGGAGACGGCCACCGTGGAGGAGATCGCCGACGTCTACCTGCAGGGCTGGAAGCTCGGCCTCAAGGCGCTCGCGGTCTACCGCGACAACTGCAAGGTGGGCCAGCCACTCAGTGACGGCAAGGCGAGCAGAACCGATGACAAGAAGTCGTCGGCCGTCGAAACTGAAATCGTGGAGAAGGTGGTGTACCGGCCGACCCGGAAGCGGCTGCCTAAGTCGCGACCCAGCCGTACAACGTCATTCTCTGTCGGCGGGGCCGAGGGTTATATGACATCTGGCTCCTACCCGGACGACGGCCTCGGCGAGGTGTTCCTCAAGCTCGGCAAGCAGGGCTCGACTCTGGCGGGTGTGATGGACGCGTTTTCCATTGCGGTGTCCATCGCTTTGCAGTACGGGGTGCCGCTCGAAACCTTCGTCCAGAAGTTCACCAATCTCAAGTTCGAGCCCGCCGGCCTGACCGACGACCCCGACATTCGGATGGCGCAGTCGATCATGGACTACATCTTCCGGCGGTTGGCGCTGGACTACCTGTCCTTCGAGGAGCGGGCGGAACTCGGCATCTATACCGCCACGGAACGGGCACGGCAGGTCGAGACCGGATCGTACTTGCCGATCGAGGAAGAGCTCAGCGAGGCCGAATCGCTCAAGAATGACCCAGGCGACGAGGTGCGAACCGACGAGATGGATGGAGCCGCTGCCAAGCCGGCTCCTGCCAGCGCGCACACGACAGCGGAGCTCTTCGAAGAAATCACCGGCACCAGCATCGACGCGCCGCTTTGCCTGACGTGCGGCACCAAAATGCGGCCCAGCGGAAGCTGCTACGTCTGCGAAGGCTGCGGATCTACCAGCGGCTGCAGCTGAGATAAGCGAAGTTTCAAGATCGGTGTACCTGCGTACTCGCTGCGCAGGTACACCGACGTTTGGGAACACTTCGGGGCCGTACGCGTTTACCACAACATGATTGATGACCGTGACCGTGAGGCGTTGGATGCCTACTCCGAGGCGGTGACAGCGGTGGTCCACCAGGTCTTGCCAAGCGTGGCGAGCCTTCGGGTGCGGTCCCGGCTGGGAGATGGCGCTGGCAGTGCGAGCGTCTTGACCGCAGATGGATTTCTGTTGACCAGCGCGCATGTCGTCGAGGGCGTGAACACGGTAGTGGCCTCCTTCGCAGACGGCAACGAGGTGACTGCCGATGTGGTCGGTCGAGATGCGTTCTCCGACTTGGCTGTGCTGCGTGCGAGAGGTGAGGTGCCCAGCCCGGTCGCGCTGGGTGACGCCAGCAAGCTGCAAGTGGGACAACTGGTGATCGCAGTGGGCAACCCGCTCGGTTTGGCCGGAAGCGTCACCGCCGGCATCATCTCGGGCTTGGGTCGGTCGCTGCCGACCAGGCAAGGCCGGGTAGTTGATGAGGTGATCCAGACCGACGCGGCGCTCAATCCAGGAAACAGCGGCGGTGTGCTCGCCGACAGCCGGGGCCGGATGATCGGAGTCAATACCGCGGTGGCTGGCATAGGCGTAGGGCTCGCCGTGCCGATCAATGAGACGACGGAGCGCATCATCAGCGCCTTGATGACCGCCGGCCGGGTACGACGTGCCTGGCTAGGAATCGCAGGTAGCCAGGCGCCGTTGCCGCCGGCACTAGCCGCCAAATTGGGCCGGCGAGAGGGCCTACGTGTGGCACAGGTGGTTGCCGGAAGCCCCGCTGACACTGCGGGTCTGAGATCTGGTGACATCGTCGTCGCGGTTGCAGGTACGTCGCTGGGTTCGAGCACCGAGCTACAGCGCAGGATGATGGAGGACGCCATTGGCCGGCGAGTGGAGATCACGGTCTGGCGGAACGGCGCGCTGGTCGACGTTGTCGCTGTGCCGCGCGAGCTCACCGAATCCTCCAGCTGAGCCGCCCGTCGCTGTTTGATTGCTCCCCTCGCTGGCGCTCGCTCCGCGCGGATCGCGCCTGGCGGCCGCCTACTTCGTCGTCACTCGGGGACGAAAAGCGTGTCCCCTTCCTCCTCCCCAGCACGGCGGCGCGCGATCCGCTCACTGCAAGGGGAAAGGTGACTGACTCCACCCTGGTGTGTCGCTGAGCTGAACAGATGCGACCCATTTGACCCACCAGAAGCCGCGCCGATGTGGTGCGACCAGCCGTACGGGCGCGCCATGGCCTGCTTCGAGCGGCTCACCCAGATATGCGGTGGCGAGCCACAGCGAACGGGCGTCGGCAATAGGGAATCTGCGTTGGTAGCCAGTCACGCTGCGCACCTCGATGCTGGCAGCTGCTACAAGCTGCTGGTCAGGAAGAAGGTCACCAAGGTTCACAGCGGTCCACTCTCCGTCGGCGTACCAGCCGCTGGTGCAGTCCAGCCGTGCGGCGATGGTCGTGGATCGCGAGGCGAGGTCGGGTATCGAGTATGAAGATCCGGCAACAACAACGCGATGCTCGGGACTGATCAAGGGGACCATGTCGAACAGCCAGTTCGTCGCCGGAATGGCATTCGCGCCGACCTTGTGGGACCCGGTCGCGATTCTGCTCGCCGATGCAGATCCGACGAGCCCGCCGACACCCTCGAGGGCGGCGTACCCCACCCCAACTCCGGCAGCCAAAATGCCGCTGCGCAGCAGCGAGCGGCGTGACAGGTCGAGGCGGCGAAGCCGTTGCCGCCGGTGGCGCAACACGTGCCACACGAGCAGCGGAGCCAGCAGTAGGGCGGAGCCAACGTGTACCTGTATCGGGCTGATGTGCCACAGCACGCCGTACTCTCCGAAGACCTCGACAAGGCCGGAACCGACGCAGATCACGACCAATGTGAGCAAGATCAGGCTTGCGGCTCGGATGGATGGAGCCCGCCGAATGATCACGGTCTTCCACGGCGCGAGGAGCACAACAGCAAGTCCGAACAGGCCGTGAGCGATCGCGGCGAGTCTCGCCGGTCCATCAGTGCCTGCGGCGAAAATGAAGCCACCGGTCACCGCGGCAGCAACGAGGGTGCCGAGTAACGCCAGATTCGTACGCCGACCGGCACGTCGCAGGCCGAGGGCCGAGCCGAACGGGCGGTGGTTCATGGCTACCTTCGTTGATCGGGAAACACCGGAGCAGCCGGGTGAACGGGCGGCTGAACCTGAGGTCCCGGAAGGCCTGGGGTCGGCCACATGGCACGTGGCGGAGGCGGGAACACGACGTAAGGCCGCAGCCAGGCCGCCCGCTGCAGCAGGACGCTCATGCGCTGGTTGAGATCAGCTGGAGCTGTCCCATTCACCGCTCGGTTATGAAGAAACGCGACCTCGGTCATCGTCTGCTGGTATGCCCTCAAGGCTGCCGCCGCAGGCTTGCCGGCGACGCGTTTGGCGTACGCGCGGGCCGACATCCGATCCGACAGCCGGGCTATCCAGCGGATCTCCTCGGGCCCTATCCAACCCATCTGCGCCACCTGATGCAGGGCAGCGGTCAGCATCTTGCCTTCGCGGCTGCGCGCCCAGATGGCGACGGCCACTATCACCACGAGCAGCGGCAGCATGATCGCGCCGTAGGCGGTCAAGAACCCGTTTGCACCCCAGAAGGTGCTGCCATTCCAAATTGCATGCATCACAACGGCTGCGGCGAAACCAAGGATTGGGGCGAGGACGCGGACTGCCGGTCGACGGGCAGACACGGCAATCCCAATGCCGAGGCCGGTTGCGGCCGTGAACAGCGGATGCGCGAATGGTCCCATGACGCCGCGCAGGATGAACGTGACACCGAGCTGCCCGGATTGCAGCGACCCCAGGTAGTAGACGATGTCCTCGACGAAGGCGAATCCGATCCCAACCAGGGCGCCGTAGATGATGCCGTCCAGCAGGCCGTGCACCTGGGAACGTCGGAAGACCACGATCGCAACGAGGAACAAACCCTTGGCAGACTCTTCGATCAGCGGCGCGGCTACGGCCGTATCGACAAACTGGTTGGTGCCGGGCAACCCGAAGAGGATTTGCTCGCTCACGAAGCTCAACGCGACAGCGGCGACGGCACCCCAACCCAGTGCGGCGAGTCGATAACGGGCAGGTTCTGGCTCGTAGCGATCAAGCCAGAAGCAGATCAAGATCATCACCGGGAACGACAACGCAGCCAGCAGAGTCGCGATGAGCGCTCCGGAGGGGCCGCCCAGCAGAAAGATCAAGATCGCAATGGCCAGGCCACCCACTCCGAGAACGATCATGGTGACCCAGGTGAGGGCGGATCGCGGACGGCGTAGCAAAGCGGGCGGCGGCGCTACCGGAGCCCAGTCCATCACTCAACGATAGGCAGCCGGTGCCCCGCGTACAGTCGCCGGTATGGACGGGTTGCCGGCAGTTCATCCGCGACCCGGCTTGCCGACTCGGGTCAGCGTCTATGAAGTCGGACCTCGTGATGGACTCCAGGCCGAGGAGACTGTGGTCCCGCTGCAGGTCAAACTCGAGCTGATCGACCGGCTCGGCGAGGCTGGGCTCGCCATCATCGAGGCAACCAGCTTCGTTTCCGCCCGATGGGTGCCGCAACTTGCGGATGCCGACGACCTGATGGCCGGGCTGCGGCGTCGTCCTGGTGTCCGCTATCCGGTGCTGGTCCCCAACGAGCGCGGCTTCGAGCGGGCGTTGGCAGCCGGCGCCGATGAGCTCGCGATCTTCGTGTCTGCTACTGAGACCTTTGCGAAGCAGAATCTGGGTACGACCCTTGACGGTGCAATCGAGATGGCCGCGCCGGTCGTGGCGGCGGCCAAGCGAAGAGGAATTCCAGTACGCGGTTATGTCTCGATGTGCTTCGGTGATCCGTGGGAGGGGAAGGTGGAGCCGGCAGCGCCCGCGGCCGTCGCGGCACAGCTCATCGAGCTCGGCTGCTCGACCATCAGCCTGGGTGACACGATCGGGGTCGCCACCGCAGGTCAGGTCGTTGCGGTGATCAACGCGGCGGAAGCAGCAGGAGTGCCGCGAGACCGGACTGCTCTGCACCTGCACGACACGTACGGGCAGGCGCTGGCGAACGTGCTGGCCGGCCTCGAGGCTGGCATCGCCGAGTTCGACTCGTCGGCCGGAGGACTGGGCGGCTGCCCGTACGCGAAATCAGCAACCGGGAATCTGGCCACTGAGGACCTGGTGTGGATGCTGCACGGGCTCGGCATCGAGACAGGCGTCGACCTGGTGAAGCTGGCGGCCACCAGCCGATGGCTCGCCACCGCGCTAGGTCGGCCGTCGCCATCGCGGGTGGTAGCGGCGCTGGGCATCTGA
Source organism: Propionibacteriaceae bacterium (assembly GCA_035535155.1). Taxonomy (GTDB): domain Bacteria; phylum Actinomycetota; class Actinomycetes; order Propionibacteriales; family Propionibacteriaceae; genus Microlunatus. The sequence continues at coordinate 84,316 of DATLQP010000291.1, read as the reverse complement.
ACGCCTTCGGCATTAGTGTCGTTCTCGTGGGTGGGAGGGGCACACATGGCCGATATCGACGACTTCGACCTCGACCGGAGTACCGCTCAAGCCTGGGCTGAATTCCAGAGCCGGTTGAGTGAAGTCATCACCTTGATCGACGACACAGCCGACCTCACCATCGGTACGGAGTCAGGCGGCAATGGCCCGACTCCTTTCGTCAAACTGAGCAGTCCTCAGCCTGGCATGATCAGATGTGAGGCGGCCAGCAACGCGGTGCTTGGAGATGACTTCCAACTTTCCGCGGAGCTGCTTAGCGCCATGGAACGGCTCGGATGGCAACCACCCACGGTAGGTGAGGAGCAAGCATCGGCAACGCAGTCGGATGAGCCGACGGCAAATCTTTGGATCGAGTTGCCGCAGGTCGAATCCGATCGCATCAGCGAGCTCGCCGTCGCCGCTCTGCGCGACGTCTACGGCGTACAGCACCCGGTCTTCCTCGCACCCGACCAGCTCGCAGAGGCACTTCAGCCGATGCAGGCGCCCGTCGAACTTGACTCATCGAACGAACTGGTCGTGGGCGGGACCGGTCTGCAGTCGACCATGCCGCGCAACCAACAACATCTCAACGACTTGGTGGATGCCGAGCTGGCCGAGATTTACGGCCATCTTCCGATCCGCGACGCTGACGGCGATGTGGCCATCAGGGTGGGGTCGACGATGCTCTTCCTCCGCACCTCCGCCGACGGCCAGGAAATTGTGCTCTTCGCCCCCGTTGTGCACGACATTGCCGGGCGATCTCGAGCCGCGGAGGTGCTCAACGACTTGAATGTCGAGGCTCGCTGGGTGAAGTTTCAGCTGATCAGAGACCGGGTCTTCGTCACCCTTTCGGTGCTTTCCCGACCCTTCGTACCGGCCCACCTGCGCCAGGCCGCACGCATTCTCTCCGATGTCGCGGACGGCATCGACAACGAACTTGCCGCCAAACTCAACGGCCGAACCACCTTCAGCGACCACGACTGAAACCTGCCGAGACCAGCCCTCTGATGGCAGCGCCGCCGGGCTTTTCACCGAAATGCACCTCACTGTCAAAGGTAGATTGGTCATCGTGATGGATCCCCGAGAGCTGTACACCTTGAACGAGGCGGTGGTCGCCAAGCTCAAGGAGCATCGCCCGGTGCTGCTCCACCAGCTGGATGGCTTTGTGGACGCTGGACAGGCTGGACGGCTGTTCTCGGCGAACATGCTGGACAACCTCGAGCACGAGGTGCTGGCCGAATTCGATCATGATCAGCTCCACGACTACCGCAGCCGCCGACCGGCGATGATCTTCGACACCAACCAGTGGAAGTCCTACGCCGACCTCCATCTGCGCATCTACCGAGTCACAGACGGTCACGGAGAGGTTTTCTTGCTCTTCAGCGGCCCTGAGCCGGACGTGCAGTGGGAGCGGCTGGCCGCCGCCATGGTCGGGCTGATCGAGCGGTTCGGCGTACGGATGACCGTCGGTGTGCACGGCATTCCTATGGCGGTGCCGCACACCCGACCGATCACTTTGACCGCGCATGCCACCGATCCGTCGCTGGTTATGGGCTATCGGAGCTGGATCGACCGCGTCGAGGTGCCCGCGAGCTTCACCGGCTTGCTCGAGTTTCGGCTCGGCCAGCTCGATCGAAAGGCCATGGGTTTCGCCGCCCACGTGCCGCACTACCTGGCTCAGGCATCGTTTCCCGAAGCCACCCTCACCCTGACCCGCTCCCTCAACCAAGCGACCGGCCTGGCGGTGCCGATCGAACCACTCGAAAAGGCGTCGGCCAGCAACCTGGCCGATATCGCTGAGGAGATGTCGACCTCAACCGAAGTCCAGGAGCTCGTGGCAACCCTGGAGGAGCAATACGACGCTCTCCAGGCCGAGCAACCGGACCGCGTACCGAGTGCTGAGGAAATCGCCGCCGAGTTCGAGAAGTTTCTCGCTGACCGTGAGAAGGACGACTGACCTGCGGCTGCACGACGCACCTGACCGTGAGGCGCTTGTCAGCAGGCTTCGACAAGCAGGATGCGTATTCGCGGAGGACGAGGCAGATGTCTTGCTGAGCACCGCCAGCACGCGCGTCGACCTCGAACACATGGTCCGGCAACGAGTAGCGGGACTCCCGCTCGAGCAGATCGTTGGGTGGGCGGAGTTCGCCGGACTGCGGATTGGTGTCCAACCTGGCGTGTTCGTGCCGCGACAGCGCACCCAGCTCTTGCTAAGACACGCCGTGCAGCTTGCTCCACCCCGACCGGTGGTCGTCGAGCTATGTTGCGGTTCGGCCGCACTCTCGCTGGCTCTCGCGACGACCCTCGAGGGAGTTGAGCTGTACGCCACGGACATCGATCGGGCCGCAGTCCGATGTGCTGAGCGGAACTTGGCTCACCTCACACCGCCGGCCCGTGTACTGCACGGTGACCTTTATGAGCCACTGCCACCGGCGCTGGCCGGTCGGGTCGACCTGTTGCTCGCCAACGCGCCCTACGTGCCGACTGAATCCATTGCGCTGATGCCGCCGGAAGCTCGCCTCTACGAGCCGCGGGTGGCGCTGGACGGCGGCGCGGACGGCCTTGACGTACAGCGGCGAATTGCCGCAGATGCGACACGCTGGCTCGCGCCGCACGGATATCTGCTAGTTGAAACCAGTCGCAGCCAGGCCGCCGGAACTGTGGCGGCCTTCGAACGCCATGGGCTCGCGGCCGACGTGGTCATCTCCGACGAGCTGGACGCGACCGTCGTGATCGGCTCGTTGCCTACAGCTCACCCGCGCCAGAGCTAGCCCGGGTAGCCACCACTAGGCTCCTGCTGTGCCTCAGTCCGTTGTCGAACTCATCGACCTTTTGGACTTGGAGGAGATTGAGATCGGGCTATTCCGCGCGCGGCAGCCAGACACTCAGCTTCAGCGGGTCTTTGGTGGCGAGGTGCTGGCCCAGGCACTGATTGCCGCCGCACGGACCGTGCCAGTCTCCCGTGTGCTGCATTCCTTGCACGCCTACTTTCTGCTCCCCGGGCGGACCGACATCCCCATCGTCTACGACGTCGAGGCGGTACGTGACGGCGGTTCGTTCTCCTCGCGACGGGTCGTTGCCCGGCAGGGTGGCAATGTGATCTTCTACCTGTCGAGTTCTTTTCACGAGATGGAAGAAGGCTTCGAGCACCTGGATCCCATGCCGGAGCATGTTCCGGCGCCTGAGGAGTGCCCGACGCTGGGGGAGGTGCTCTTCGAGGCGTCGGGACGGCCAGTGTCGTTCTGGGAGCGGGAGTGGGGAGCCCTCGACGTGCGCTACGTCGGTGACTCGCGTCCGGGCGGCGCTCTGGTGAATGCGCGACGTCCAGCGCATTCCCGCGTCTGGGTACGAACCAATGGCAGGTTGCCAGGCGACCGTCGGCTCCATCAGGCGGCCTTGGCCTATGCCAGCGATCTGACGTTGCTTGGGGCCACCACGGTGCCTCATGGCGTTTTTGTCGGGCTGAATGTTCACGCAGCGTCCATTGATCACGCCATGTGGTTCCATCGGCCATTTCGGGCCGACGAGTGGCTGCTGTACGACCAAGTCTCGCCGTCGGCCTCGCAGGGCCTTGGGCTGGCAACCGCCCGCCTGTTCCAGAACGGCATTCTGGTCTCCAACGTCGCCCAGGAAGGCCTCATCCGCCCACTGCGCAAGCCCTAACCCCGCCGCAGGCTGCCGAGCATCGGGCCGAGAGACCGCTCCGAGCGACGCTCCGCGTGCGCGAGCGGAGCGCAAACAAAGCAGGGCGATCCGGAGGGGGAAACCGGATCGCCCTGTGGGCTGCTGGTAAGCGTATGAGGTCGAGGCGCGCGGGGTTACGCAGCCAGGACCGACTTACCTCGCAGCTTGGCAATGGCATGGCGCTCGATCTGGCGGACGCGCTCGGCAGTAATGCCCCAGATCGCGCCGATGTCAGCGAGCTTGGCCTGACGGCCGTCGATGAGTCCATATCTGCGCCGTACGACGTCGGCGGAACGCTCGTCCAGGGAGGCCAGCATGTCCTCCAGCCGCGCGTGCTCTTCCGCGTCGAGGAAGACCTCGTCCGGACCTGGCATCGGCTCACGGGCGATCAGATCTCCAAGAGCGGTGTCGCCGCCTTCCTCGACAGGTGCATCGAGGCTGACGTGGTCGCGGCCATAGCGCAGCAAGTCAAGGACGCGCTCGGGCTCAAGATCCATTTCGGCAGCGATCTCCTCGATCTCGGGATCGCGACCGAGTCGCCGCTCGAGCGTCCTGCGCACAGCGCCCACCTGATTGACCTGCTCGGCTACATGTACCGGAAGTCGAACAATGCGGCCTTGTTGGGCGATCCCGCGGCTGATCGACTGTCGTACCCACCAGGTGCCGTACGTGGAGAACTTGAAGCCCTTGGTGTAGTCGAACTTCTCAACCGCGCGGATAAGACCTGTGTTGCCTTCTTGCACCAGATCCAAAAGGGGCATCTGAGACCGGCCGTACTTGCGAGCGACAGAAACCACCAAACGAAGGTTGGCGGTCACGAAATGCTGCATTGCGCGACGGCCGTCGTCAACCAAAAACTCCAGTTCAGCCTGGCTCGGCCGCTTGGCACGCTTTCCACGCTCGGCAAGCGTTACCTCGCCAGAGAGGATGTGCTCGGCGTAAAGGCCGATTTCGATGGTCTTCGCGAGCTCGACCTCCTCTTCAGCGGTCAGCAACGGAGTCTTGGCGATGCCTTCCAGATATAGGCCGACTGCATCTTTACCATCGATGCCTTCGGATACTCGCGAACGAGTAGTTGTTGCCACAATGGCCCCTTTCGTTACCTTCACCATCCAGAACGCGTCAGGTACCGATTTGGATTCCTCAGTCGCCCTGAAGAATCCCTGAGACCTACTCGGGGGTAACCCCGAGCGGTTTCGCCCCCGCAGTCGAGTTCGTCAGCGTGCACTAATGATTCGAAGCAACGATCGTTTGTGGATGCATTACCCGCTGAAAGGCGGATGCACACGTGTGCTTCGTAACTGTCAGTGAACGCTCAGAGGTGGCTGCAAATTCCCCAAACCGCTCAGCCTTGGAGGGTTATCTGGTCGACGATCCAGGCGTACTCGAAGGCCAGTTCCCGCCAGCTCTTGTAACGTCCGCTCACGCCGCCATGGCCGGCCACCATCTCCGTCTTGAGCAGGATCTGAGCTGTGTCGGCGTTGGTGGCGATATGCCGCAACGCAGCAATCCATTTGGCTGGTTCGACGTAGAAAACGCGGGTGTCGTTGAGGCTCGTGGTCGCCAGTATGGCCGGATAGTCGACCGAGCCGACATTCTCATAAGGGGTGTAGGACTTCATGTACGCGTACACCTGAGGGTCGTGCAGCGGGTCGCCCCACTCCTCCCATTCGATCACGGTAAGCGGCAGATCCGGATTCAGGATCGTGCTCAGTGCGTCGACGAACGGTACCGCCGCATGGATCGCGTGGAACTTCTCCGGAGCGAGGTTGGCCACGGCGCCCATCAGGAGGCCGCCTGCGCTACCGCCGCGCGCAGCCAGCCGGTCGGTAGAGGTGTATCCCTGCTCCACGAGGTAGTCCGCGCAGGCGATGAAGTCGGTGAAGGTGTTCATCTTGGTGAGCGTCTTGCCGTGCTCGTACCAGGTGCGGCCAAGCTCGCCCCCACCCCGGATGTGGGCGATGGCATAGACGATCCCGCGGTCGAGCAGCGAGAGTCGAGGCACCGAGAAGCTCGGGTCCATGGACGCCTCGTACGCGCCGTATCCGTAAAGCACCGCGGGCGCCGACCCGTCCAACGGAATATCGGCCCTACGCACGATCGACACAGGTACCTGCGTGCCGTCCGGCGCCGTAGCCCAGCCGCGCTCCTGGAGGTAGTTGTCCGGCTGGTAAGGGCCGAACCGAGGGTCGTCGAGCACCGGGGTGCGTTTCAGCAGGGTCAGCTCGCCGGTTCTTAGGTGATAGTCGTAGATCGAGTCAGGAGTCAACATCGAGGCGTAACCAACCCGGATTGTCGGAGTTTGGTATTCGGACTCGCCGGGTGCGTACACCAGATAGAGCGGCTCATCGAAGGCAAGGTCGGCACCAACCAGCAGGTCGCCCCCGGCATCCCGGGGGACGATGTGGAGAGCGGTCAGGCCATCCCGTCGCAACGACACGACGGCGTGGCTGGCGTACGCGCTGACTGAGAGGATCCGGACACCTTGACGATGCGGGATCACCGGTGTCCAGTCGGCATGGCTCGTGGCACCGAGCGGAGCCTCCGCGAGCTCGAAGTCCTCGGCTCCGTCGTTGTGCACGATCAGCAATCGATCACCTGCCGGTTCGATGTCATACTCAACGCCCTGGCGTCGCGGTGCCACGATTCGAGGCTCGCCCTCAGGATCATCGACGCTGAGCAGCCGGAACTCCGAGGTGATCTTGCTCCCGGTCCCGATAATGATCCAGCGATCATCTCGACTCGCGTCCACGCTTAGCCAGAAACGCTCGTCCGACTCGGTCAAGACCTCGACGTCCTGCGACGGATCGTCACCTAGGCGATGCCGCAAGACCACGTAGGGCCGCCATGCCTCGTCCGCCCTGGTGTAGAAGAGGTGACTGTTCTTCGCCCAAGCAACGCCATATGCAGTGTCCTCGATCTGATCGGTGAGCAGCTCACCTGATACCAGGTCCTTGATCATGATCGTGAACCGCTCGGCGCCCGTGAGGTCTATCGAGTAAGCCAACAGCCGCCCGTCGAGGGAAACGGTGAGCGCGCCGAGGGAAAAGAACTCCTGCCCTTCGGCCTCACGGTTGCCGTCCAGCAGAATCTCTTCGCCGATGATCTGCTGTTCGGGGTCTGGCAGCTTGGCGCGATCGTTGGCGACAACTCGGCAGTAGATCGGATACTCCGCCCCTTCAACCGTCCGTACGTAGTACCAATACGCGGCGCCGCCCGGGTGAGAGGTGTAGGTCGGCACACTGAGGTCGGTTTCCTTGGTACGAGACTTGATCTCACTGAAGATCGTTTCCGAGAGCTCCGACAGGTGAGCCGTCTGCGCCTCCGTGTAGGCGTTCTCGGCCTCCAAGTAGCCGATCACCTCTGGATCGTCCTTGTCGCGCAGCCATTCATAGGGGTCGACGAACGCGTCACCGTGGTGGACGCGGGTGATCGGCAGCCGTTTTGCGATGGGGGCGGGGGAGGCGTGGGAAACGTGAGCGCACATGGTGGACGAGCGTAGTGTTCCCGCAACGGCGATGATGCGTGAGGATAGCTCCATGGGAGCTGAGGTCGACTCCACAGAGTTCACGCGGGAAGACCGCAAGCGTCATCGCGACAAGGTCCGTAAGGGCTTGGATGTACTGGCCCGGATGCTCACCGAGTCCCGCTTCGACTTCGAGCGGCCGATGACGGGTCTGGAGATCGAGCTCAACCTGGTGGACATGGATTGCCAGCCGGCCATGCGCAACGCCGAAGTGCTGGGGGCGATAGCCGATCCCTCATTCCAGACCGAGCTAGGCCGCTTCAACATCGAGATCAATGTCGATCCTCGCCGCGTGGCCGACTTTGGCTTCTCCGACTTCGAACAGTCGGTGCGCAAGTCGCTGAACGATGCAGATCCGCGCGCCAAGGCGATCGGTGCTCAGCTGGTGATGATCGGCATTCTGCCGACCTTGATGCCGCACCATGTCACGCTGGACAGCGTCAGCGAGAACCCGCGCTACTCGATGCTCGACCAGCAGATCTTCGCCGCGCGTGGAGAAGATCTGGAGATCATCATCGACGGCGTTGAACGCCTGGCGATGGTCTCCGACACGATCATGCCGGAGGCGGCGTGCACTTCCACCCAGGTGCATCTTCAGGTGAGTCCGGACGACTTTGCGGGTTACTGGAATGCGGCGCAGGCGATCGCCGGCGTACAGGTCGCGCTCGGCGCCAACTCGCCGTTTCTCTTCGGGAAGCAGTTGGTCGCCGAATCGCGGATCCCGCTGTTCGAGCAGAGCACCGATACACGCAGCGACGAGTTGAAGGCCCAGGGCGTACGCCCCCGGGTGTGGTTCGGGGAGCGCTGGATCACCTCGATCTTTGATCTGTTCGAAGAGAACTCGCGATACTTCCCTGCGCTGCTGCCCATTAGCTCCGACGAGGATCCAGTCGTCGTGCTCGACAACGGGGGGGTGCCGCATCTGGACGAGCTGCGGCTTCACAACGGCACGGTCTACCGCTGGAATCGGCCCGTCTACGATGTCAGCGGTGGTACCCCGCACCTCCGCGTCGAGAACCGGGTGTTGCCGGCTGGGCCGACGGTAGTGGACACCATGGCGAATGCAGCCTTCTTTGCCGGACTGGTACGTGCCTTAGCCGACGAGGATCGCCCGATCTGGACGCAAATGTCCTTCCAGGCTGCGGAGGAAAACTTCGTATCCGGTATCCGGCAAGGCATCAATGCCGAGGTCTACTGGCCTCAGGTCGGTCAGGTGCGAGTGGCAGAACTTGTGGTTCGGAAGCTGCTGCCGATGGCTGCTGAAGGCCTGCGTCAATGGGAGGCCGACGAGGCCGAGATTGGTCGGCTGCTCGACATCATCGAACGTCGCTGCTTGCATGCAGCCAATGGAGCGACATGGCAGGTGGCCGAGGTGGACCGGCGTGAGCAGGCCGGCGCATCGAGGCAGAAAGCGTTGCAGGGGATGCTCGATAGCTATCTGCCCCGGATGCATAGCAATGACCCGGTCCACACGTGGAAGGCGAACTGATGTCACAGACGATTCAGTTCTCATCAGACCAGTCAGACTCAGGTCGGGCTGGTGCAACAGAAGCTGAGCTGGTTGCCCAATCATTGCCGGCGCCGGCCCAGCCGGTCATTGTCGTCGGATATTCCGCGAGGCCAGAGGGGCGTGCGGCCCTAGAACGTGCGCTGAGTGAGGCAAGATTGCGCGGTGCCACGCTCGTGGTGCTCAATAGCTCTTCCGAGCTCGAGGCCCCCGATCTCGCTGACGAGTTGACGGCCTCAGGAATCAGCTACGAGATCAGGACCGCAGATGTCAACGATTCCGCCGAGGCACTGATCACGACAGCCAAAACCACGGAGGCCGACTTCATCGTCATTGGGCTCCGGCGGCGGTCCCCGGTCGGCAAGTTGTTGCTGGGCAGCAACGCCCAGCGGGTCTTGCTCGATGCAGCCTGCCCGGTTCTCGCTGTGAAGGCTGAACCGGACGCCAGCTAGCCCGACGTCAGCAGGAGGCTTGACCTACTGCGGCTATGGTGACACGACATCGCAGTCGGATGGCCTTTCTGAGCACTGCTCACGCGACCCACGCCCGCAGTGGATGGAGGGTTTGGAGATTCGTGTCAGAATACCGGGTGGAGCGCCTATTGACATCCGATGGGCGTTGCTTGCCCTTGTTCCGCCAGGTCAGTCCGAGAGGCTCTTTGTGACACCCCGCTCCAAACTGCACAGCTCAGCCCGCGCGGTGGCTGCGTCCACAAGCCGGGCACGGCAAGAAAGCGTTCCGATCAAGAAGGCCGCGCCGGCCAAGAAATCTCCAGCCAAGAAGACGCCGTTGAAGTCTGTCGACGGTCCCCAGGCGAAGAAGGCTGCAGCAGCACCGCCGCCAGCCAACGATGAGCCAGTGATCATTGACGAGAAATCCTTGGCAGCCAAGAAATCCCTGACAGCGGAGCCTGAGGCCGTGATCGGTGAGGCTGTTGATTCGGCCGGAGCTGACGAGGTCGAGCTTGAGGAACTTCCTCTCGATCAGATCGAGGTCGATCTTGAGGCCGAACCTCTGACCGCCGATGTCGTGGTCGACCTGGAAACTGAAGAGGTCGTCCTGACCGTTGGCAAGAAGCGCAGTCTGGACGACGTCGACGAATCGGCGTTCGAGCCGGCCGAGGAGGCGAAGCTCGAGGAAGAGCTGACCGAGGACCAGGGCTTCACGCTCTCGGAGGCCGACGATGCCGACGAGCCCGAGCAGCAGGTCATGGCGGCCGGCGCCACGGCTGACCCCGTCAAGGATTATCTGAAGCAGATCGGCAAGGTCGCGCTGCTGAACGCCGAGCAGGAGGTCGAGCTAGCAAAGCGGATCGAAGCCGGACTGTTCGCCGACGAAAAGATCAACGAGGAGCACACCAAGGTCAAGACGTCGCACGTCGGCGATTTCGAATGGATCGCCGAGGACGGCCGCCGCGCCAAGAACCACCTTCTAGAGGCCAATCTGCGGCTCGTGGTCTCTCTTGCCAAGCGCTATACCGGGCGCGGAATGCTTTTCCTCGACCTCATCCAGGAGGGGAACCTCGGGTTGATCCGGGCGGTCGAGAAGTTCGACTACACCAAGGGCTACAAGTTCTCCACGTACGCGACTTGGTGGATCCGGCAGGCGATCACCCGAGCGATGGCCGACCAGGCTCGCACCATCCGCATCCCGGTGCACATGGTCGAGGTGATCAACAAGCTGGCTCGGGTGCAGCGTCAGATGCTGCAGGATCTGGGCCGTGAGCCGACTCCCGAAGAACTTGCGCGGGAGCTCGATATGACGCCGGAGAAGGTCGTCGAGGTTCAGAAGTACGGGCGTGAGCCGATCTCCTTGCACACACCGCTGGGCGAAGACGGCGACTCCGAGTTCGGCGATCTGATCGAGGACTCAGAGGCAGTGGTTCCGGCAGACGCGGTGAGCTTCACGCTGCTGCAGGAGCAGTTGCATGACGTGTTGGACACGCTGAGCGAACGCGAGGCCGGCGTAGTGTCGATGCGCTTCGGGCTAACCGATGGGCAGCCCAAGACGCTCGATGAGATCGGCAAGGTGTATGGGGTGACTCGGGAACGGATCCGCCAGATCGAGTCCAAGACCATGAGCAAGCTGCGGCACCCCTCCCGCTCGCAGGTGCTCAGGGACTATCTGGACTAGCCGGCGCTATTCCGAGTTGCCGACGCTGGTTGACCCTGCGAGGAGCTTGCCTTCGGGCGGCTGGTGTTTGTCTGCAACCTACGCACATCTAAGTTTGCCGAGAAGCGGCAGACGAATGCGTAACACACAGCAAACCGGCCCCGACCCAGGCTGACGCTGGGTAAGGGCCGGCTGAGTTGCCTTAGGACCGGTTAGCCGATCCGTTGCGACTCGTCGTGGATCTTCAACGCCACCTGCTTGAGCTTGTCCGCGTGCTCCTTGCTGTGGTGTAAGCAGAACAGGAGCTCGGACCCACTAGCCATGGTGACTCGAACAAATGCTTGAGCGCCACACCGGTCGCAACGATCCGAGGCGTTCAAGGCGGGATCTTCGATAACGGGAGTGCTCACGGTGGGCCTCGCTTCCTGACGATTTGATGTTCTTCTCAGATGATCTTTCTGAGCAAGGCTTGCATCGTGCTGCTGATACTCGCCTCGCACACCCTCAACATCTCGCCTGTACCTGATTGTTCCGGTTCTGCGTCTCGTGCCAATGACCGTTGTGTAACGAATCCTGTGAATCGACGTTTCTCGAGCTGCTAGCGCGATGCCGACGCCGCAGCTTTGGGCGGCTCAATGCTATGAGGGTTTCGTTGTCCGACACAGCAGTGGATTGGCGGCTCCTGACACCCTCAGACGGGTGTTGCGAGGTACTCTCAGCCCGTGCCAACTGCCAGCCCAGCAACAGAAAGCCGCGATTACGAGGCGCGGCACCTGCTGGTCTTGGAGGGACTCGAGGCGGTCCGGAAACGGCCTGCGATGTACATCGGCTCCACTGATACCAGGGGGCTGATGCACTGCCTGTGGGAGATCATCGATAACGCTGTCGACGAGGCGCTTGGTGACCACGGCAAGGAGATCTTTGTCACACTGCGGGCCGATGGCGGCATCATGGTAAGAGACCACGGTCGCGGCATCCCGGTGGACATCGAACCGCGAACCGGTCTGCCCGGAGTGGAGGTGGTCTTCACAAAACTCCACGCGGGCGGCAAATTCGGCGCCGGCTCCTACAACGCGACAGGCGGACTCCACGGCGTAGGTTCCTCAGTTGTCAATGCTTTGTCGAGTCGGCTCGATGTCGAAGTTGATCGCAATTCCGCGACCTGGGCCATGTCATTCCGCCGCGGCGTTCCGGGGACATTCGACGGGCCGGGGCCGACAGCGAAGTTCACCGCCGGAGGCCCGCTGCGAAAAGTCGGCCGGGTCGCCAAAGGGGTGACCGGAACTCGGGTTACCTATTGGCCGGACCGGCAGATCTTTCTGCATGACGCTCAGCTGTCGCTCCGAGACCTCCAGGATCGCGCAAGGCAGACAAGCTTTCTGGTGCCCGGGCTCGCGCTCCATGTCAACGACGCTCGCAGCGCAGACGCCACCGAGGAGACCTATCGTCACACCGGAGGTATCTCTGAGTTCTGCGAGTTCCTTGCACCTGATCAAGCCATCACTGACGTCATCCGGCTGCGCGGCACCGATCGGTTTACCGAGACTGTTCCAATGCTGGACGACGACGGGCACATGGAGCCCGCGGACGTCGAGCGAGACCTCGAGATCGACATCGCCCTTCGCTGGGGAGACGGCTACGAGACGCGTACCCACTCGTTCGTCAACATCATTGCGACACCAAAAGGTGGCACCCACATTGCCGGCTTCGAACGGGGACTGACCAAGGCGTTCGGCAACGCGCTGCAGAACACCCGCCTGCTGAAAAACGGCGACGAGGTCTCAAAGGAAGATGTTCTGGAGGGCATGACGGCGGTCGTCACCGTACGACTGGCCGAGCCGCAGTTCGAAGGCCAGACCAAAGAGGTGCTTGGCACTCCCGCGGTGTCGCGTCTGGTAACCAAGGCGGTGGAACGCGAGCTCGCCAGGTTCCTCGGGTCAACGAAGGCGGCGACCAGGGCACAGGCCCGAGCGCTCCTGGAGAAGGTCGTCGGCGCCGCCCGGGCTCGGGTCGCCGCCCGGCAGCATCGCGAGGCTCAGCGCCGGAAGAACGCCCTCGAGTCGTCGTCACTGCCGGCGAAGCTCGTTGACTGCCGTAACGGCGACGTCGACCGTTCCGAGCTGTTCATCGTCGAGGGCGACTCCGCACTCGGCACCGCCAAGTTGGCGAGGAACTCCGAGTTCCAGGCGTTGCTGCCGATTCGCGGCAAGATCCTCAACGTTCAGAAGGCGTCGATCGGCGACATGCTGAAGAACTTCGAGTGTGCCTCGATCATCCAGGTCGTCGGCGCCGGATCGGGTCGCAGCTTCGATATCGACACGGCCCGCTACGGCAAGGTCATCTTCATGGCTGATGCCGACTCAGACGGTGCCCACATTCGCTGCCTGCTCGCGACCTTGTTCTTCCGATACATGCGTCCGATGGTCCAGGCTGGTCGGGTCTTCACTGCGGTGCCGCCGCTGCATCGCTTCGAGCTGACAAATCCCCGCAAGGGCCAGGACAAGTACATCTACACCTATTTCGACGCCGAGTATCAGCGGAAGGCAGCTGAGCTGACCAAGAAGGGTCTGCACTTCAAGGAGCCGCAGCGCTACAAGGGTCTCGGCGAGATGGACGCCGACCAACTAGCCGACACAACGATGAATCCGCGCCACCGTACGCTGCGCCGCATGACGGTGGACGACGGACTGATCGCTGAGACCACCTTCGAGATGCTGATGGGCAACGACGTCGGTCCGCGCAAGGAGTTCATCATCGACGGCGCGTACGCCCTGGACACTGCCACCATCGACGCCTGACTTGACCCGAGCCCCTGCCGCCTGTCAGTCCCAGCGTTCCAAGAGCCCTGTGTCGACGTCGTAGTAGAAGCCGCCGACGACCGCTCGATCACCGATCAGTGGGTGATTCCGGAGCTTCTCGGTATCGCGATGCAGGGTACGGCGCTGGTCCGCCGACGCCCCGAATCGCACCCAGGATGCATCGGCGCCGCTCGCGTTGCGGATCCGATCGATGATCACATCGTCGTCGGCTGCGGCCATGGCGCAGCGGCTGTGCGGGATGATCATGATGCGGTTGACATTGAGCAGATGGACCCCGGCGATGCAGCCCGCCAGCGCGGAGGTTGTCACCCGGCCGCCAGGCGTCCTGATGATCTTGGCATCGCCGAAGGTCAGCCCCAGCATCTCCAGCGGCACAATTCGAGAGTCCATGCAGGTGACGACCAGGACTCCCGCATGGGCCACCCCGTCGAAGCCATGCTGATCAAAGCTCTCAGCGAACTTCTTGTTGTTGGCAAGCAGATCGTCGAAAGCCTCATTGGCCACCTGGTTGTCAGGCCACTCTTGTGATGCGTGCTCCATGCCAACCTCATAGCGCTCTGCCAGCAGTGTCCGATGCGATTGCCGCGATGGGCTGACTGCTGGGGGTACCTGACCCGTCACGCCGGGCGTCTGCAGCCGGCAACGGAACGGGACTGCCGCTGGGCGCGGCGGCGATGGCTGGAGCCGGCCCGGCCCACGCAAGCAGCAGAGCATCCTCGCCTTTGAGGAACCGATGGCAGCGTACTCCGCCGGTTGCTCGACCTTTGGCTGGATAGTGCTCGAAACCGGTGACCTTGACCGAGCCGGCATCTGTTCCCGGTAGCGCACGGGACATGCCGGACACAGTTACGACCACCGCGTCTGTTGCCGACACTGCCCCGAAATGGACCACACGTGCTCCGATGCCGAGCTTGATGCCGGCCATTCCGCCGCCTGAGCGGCCCTGCGGCCGCACGGCGTTGGCGGGGAAGTGCAGGAGCTGAGCGTCGTTAGTGATGAAGACCAGCTCGGCTGCGGTCGTGGTGAGCTCGACGGCGCCGACGACCCGGTCACCGGCCTCGATGCGGATCACTTCCCACGAGTCCTTGCCGAGGACTTCGGGATTGACCCGCTTCACCACCCCTTGAGCCGTGCCAAGTGCCACGCCGAGTGAATCCTCGGCCAGCGTCGTCAGGCAGAGCACTTTCTCTCCGGCGTCGAGGGTCGCAAGCTCGGTGACGTGGGTGCCTCCCTGAAGATTTGGTGCGTGCGCCGTGCTGGGAACGGTGGGCAGATCAAGGGCGCTGATCTTGATCAATCGGCCGGCGCTGGTGATCAGACCACAGCTGCCACGCGCTGTGGAGATGATCTTGGACACGATGACGTCGTGGTTGGCTCGGGCGCCGACCGGCGGAAGCGGCTGAGCGTGATTAGTCCGCGCCAGTAAGCCCGCGGAGGAGAGCAGCACCCAGCAGGGGTCGTCTGCGACCTCCAGCGGAGCAGCCGCTGCGATCGTCGCAACACCACTGGCTGCGAGCAAGATCGTGCGGCGCGGCGTGCCATGTTGCTGAGCCATCTCGGCAAGTTGATTGCTGACGAGGGTGCGCAGCTGCTCTGGGTTCTCCAAGATCTCGGTTAGCTCGGCGATGGTCGCTTCCAACTTGCCCCGCTCGGTCTCGAGTTCGATCTTGCTGAACCGGGTAAGCCGGCGGAGCGGCATCTCGAGAATGTAGTTGGTTTGGATCTCCGACAACTCGAACACCTCCATCAGCCTGGAGCGGGCTTCGGCAGTGTCATCGGAGGTACGAATGATCGCGATCACGTCGTCGATGTCGACAATCGCTATCAACAGGCCTTCGACGAGGTGCAGGCGGTCCTGAGCTTTGTTGCGGGCGAAATCGGTGCGACGCCGCGTCACCTCGTAACGGTGCTCGAGGTAGACCCGCAGCAGGTCACGCAGCGTCAAGGTACGCGGCTGGCCGTCGACCAGAGCGACGGCGTTGATCGCATAGTTGTCCTCGATCTTGGTCAGCTTGTAGAGCTGTTCCAGGATCGCGTCGGGATTGAAACCGCTTTTGATCTCGACCACAAGGCGGGTTCCATTGGCCCGGTCCGATAGATCCTTGACGTCGGCGATGCCCTGCAGCTTGCGGGCGTTGACAAGGTTCTTGATCTGTTCGATCACACGTTCTGGGCCGATCAAATAGGGCAGCTCGGTGATCACGATGCCTTTGCGGCGCGGGTGGACTTGCTCGATGCGTGTCGTTGCGCGGATCCGGAACGATCCCTTGCCCGTGTGGTACGCGTCCCGAATCCCGTCCAATCCGATGATCTTGCCCCCGCTCGGCAGGTCGGGTCCGGGCACGAAGCGCATCAGCTCCTCGATGTTTGCGTCTGGATGCTTGATCAAATGCCGGAGCGCCTGGACAACCTCCACTAGATTGTGCGGCGGGCAGTTGGTGGCCATTCCCACCGCGATTCCCGTCGCTCCGTTGACGAGCAGATTGGGAAAGGCTGCCGGGAGTACCGTCGGCTCGACGTCCTTGCCGTCATAGTTCGGTTTGAAGTCAACGGTGTTTTCGTCCAGCCCATCGGTCATCGCCGCCGCTGCGGATGCCATCCGGCACTCTGTGTAACGCATGGCTGCCGGTCCGTCGTCGAGCGACCCGAAATTGCCATGGCCGTCGATAAGGGGCAGTCGCATGCTCCAGGGCTGGGCCATCCGCACCAGGGCGTCGTAAATCGCTGTATCGCCGTGCGGGTGGTATTGGCCCATGACCTGACCGACCACGCGGGCGCACTTAACGTGTGAACGGTCCGGGCCTACGCCCATCTCGTCCATCGAGTACAGGATGCGACGCTGCACGGGCTTGAGCCCATCACGGGCATCAGGCAGCGCCCGCGAGTAGATCACCGAGTACGCGTACTCCAAGAAGCTGGTCTGCATCTCTGAGGACACGTCGATGTCGACGATTCGTTCGGTGAAGTCGTCCTCAGGTGGTGCGGGTGTTCTGGCCATCGAAACGCGGATCCTCCTCCGTTGCCGCGGCGATGTTCTTAGAGGAAAGGCTTGAGGTCCTCCAGCAACGAGTCGCCGGTAGCAATCTCGCGGACATAGAGCATGCCGTAGCTAAATCCGTTCTGGCCTGACCGGCTTCCGAGCCGGGCGCCAAGCTCGCGCAAGAAGGCAGCACTCACGATGCTGTCCTGATAATTCCCGAGCAGGTCTTGCAGGTCCTTGCGCTGCGCAACGATCTTGTCAGCCTTGGTTCCCCAGATCGGCGCGGCGGCCTCTACCGCGTAGCGGTAGCGCTTCGACGCCTTGCGCGCGCGATGCAACATCTCATCCGACGGCTCTCCAGCCTGTCGCACCTCGACTGCGGTCGCGAGCCGGTTGCGCGCTTTCTTCTTCGCCTTCTTGATAGCCGGGTCGAGGGCGTCTGAGGGTGAATCGGCGACGTACGTGAACGGGGGATCGGCTCGCCAGTGATGGATCAGCGCGACCAACTTGCGGTAACGCGCGGAATTCAGCGTGTCGGTCATGGCATCCACCGCCGCCTTGCGCCGGGCGGCAAGCTCAGTCTGGATGGTCGATGCAACCGGGCCGAGGATCAGCTCGGGCGGCACCTCGGCGAGCAGGGCGGCTTGCCGCTGCGTCAGGATGTCCAGATCGCGCACCTCACCGAGCAGGTTTGCCCACCACACCAGCTCCTCTTCAAGCCGACCGGCCTCGCCCGGATCGAAGAGCTCGGCAAACACCCGGAGGGTGCTGCGCAGCCGGCGTACTGCCACCCGCGTGGTGTGGACGACCTCTTCGCCCGCCCGCAGCTGGGCCTCGGAGTCGATGATCACGCTGCACTGCTCGACGAGATAGCCACCGATGACATCGCGAGCAGTGGCCGATTTGTCGTTCATGCCGCGGTCATCCTGTAGAGCATGCCGTGACCTTACGCCGAGCGCGCAATGCGTGTGCACGTCTAGGAGAAGTGTCGGCAAACCGCTTCTGGGGCCGGCGGCGAGCACCTCGCTTGGTGGGATTGTGCTGACCGAATGGCAGTTCAGGTACTAGCGAACCCGACCCATTCGGACGTCCGGAGCACCGAGACGGGCAGCGTCAGCGGAGAGGTCGTCCGGCTGATGCTGCGACTCGCGTTCAGCGGCAATCCGCTTCTGGTAGTGCTCGACCTCGCGATCGACGTCCGCCGGTCCCCAGCCGAGAATCGGAGCGACGAGGGCGGCGACCTCGGGTGCTGCTGCCAGGCCACGGTCCCAGGTCTCAATGGAGATGCGGGTACGCCGCGCCAGGATGTCATCGAGGTGTAGAGCACCCTCGTGCGAGGCGGCATAGATCGCCTCGACCTTGAGATATTCGGCCGCGCCGTCGAGGGGATGCGCGAGCTCGGGGCGGGACTTGATCATCTCCAGCAGTTCCGGAAACAAAGACCCGTAGCGGTCCAGCAGGTGCTCAACCTGAAGATCACGCAGGCCGGTCTGGTCGACCAGTAGAGGCCGGGCATTCCACAGGGCGTGGTAGCCGTCGGCTCCCAACAACGGCACATCCTCTGTGCAGGATGCGGGCACCTTTTGATCCAAGTCCCGGACCGCCGCATCAACGGCATCCTTGGCCATCACCCGGTAGGTCGTGTACTTGCCGCCAGCAATCATCACCAGGCCACGGACCGGCGAGGCGACGGCATGCTCTCGGGAAAGCTTTGACGTCGAGTCCGATTCGCCCGACAGCAGGGGGCGCAGACCGGCGTAGACGCCGATCACGTCGTCTCGCGTCAGCGGATCGGCCAGCAAGGCGTTGGCATGTCCGAGTAGATAGTCGATGTCAGCCTGGCTGGCGGCCGGATGGGCCCGGTCCAGCTGCCAGTCGGTGTCGGTCGTGCCGACGATCCAATGACTTCCCCACGGGATGATGAACAGCAGGCTCTTTTCGGTTCGGGTGATCAGCCCAGTTCTGGAGTTGATGCGGTTGCGCGGCACGACCAGGTGTACGCCCTTCGAAGCGCGTACCTGAAACTGTCCTCGACCGCCGAGCATCTGTTGGAGCTCGTCGATCCATACTCCGGCTGCGTTGATCGTCTGCTTTGCTCGGATGGTGAAGGTGTCGCCGGATTCAAGATCACGAACCGTGACACCGGCGACGTGGTCGGCTTCGCGCAGGAAGCCAATGACTCGGGCGCTGGTTGCTACCGCGGCGCCATAGTGAGCGGCGGTGCGGCCGATCATCATGGTGTGCCGAGCGTCATCGACCAAGCCCTCGAAGAACCTGATGGAGCCGATCACCGTCTCGCGATTCGCGGACGGAAAGGACTCCAGCGTGCGCTTCCGGCTCAGGTGGCGTAGATGTTGCGGCACTCCGCGCCCGGCACCCATCAGGTCGTAGACGCCGATGCCGAGGCCGCCATAGCCGCGGTCGATCACGGGCCGCATCAGCGGGTAGAGAAACGGTACAGGCTTGGCCAGGTGGGGAGCGAGCTTGTTGAGAGCCAGCGACCGCTCTTTGAGGGCCTCGAAGACCAAGGCGAAGTTGAGTTGTTCGAGATAGCGAAGCCCGCCGTGGAACAACTTGCTCGACCGGCTCGAGGTGCCGGCCGCGAAGTCGCGGGCCTCAACCAGTCCCACCCGCAGACCTCGAGTCACGGCATCGAGTGCGCAGCCGCAACCTGTCACACCGGCGCCGATGACGAGAATGTCGAGGTCGTCGTTGGCCAGTCGGTCGAGGGTGTCCGCGCGAGCCGCAGGGCCGAGCGGCGAGGTGGTGGAAAACATCCGTGCCGTCAGGGGTTGACCAGGAATGATCGTTCCGGGTCGTGCCGGCCCTCAATGAGTCGGATTGTGCCCGACCGAGATCGCATCGACAGCGACTGGGTCACGATGCGGTGACTTTCGAATCGGACGCCACGCAGCAAGGAACCGTCGGTAACGCCTGTTGCGGCGAAGAAGACATTGTCGCCGGAGACCAGATCCGTCGTGGTCAGGGTGCGATCAAGGTCGAAGCCTGCATCCAGGATCGCCGCCCGTTCGCTGTCGCTGCGCGCGATGAGCCGGCCGAACATCTCGCCGCCGAGGCAGCGGAGCGCGCACGCAGCCAGCACGCCCTCGGGGGTTCCGCCGACGCCGACCAGAAGATCGACTCCGGTCGACGGGGTCACGGCCATGATCGCACCAGCGACATCACCGTCGAGCAGGAATCGGATCCTGGCACCCGCGGCGCGGATGGCTGTGACGAGCTCTGCGTGCCGCGCTCGATCGAGTACGCAGACCGTGAGGTCAGATACCGCTCGGTCGGTTGCCGCGGCGATCCTGAGGAGATTGTCGGCGACCGGCGCATCAAGATCAACATCATGGGCGGCGTGACCGGGCACGACCAGCTTCTGCATGTACACCGCAGGGCCGGGGGAGAACATCGTGCCGCGGGGAGATACGCCGATGATGCTGACGGCGTCGGGCAGGCTCTTGGCAGTCAGGGTGGTGCCGTCGACCGGGTCGACCGCGATATCCCATTCCGGACCTGAACCATCGCCGACCCGCTCCCCGTTATAGAGCATCGGCGCTTCGTCTTTCTCGCCTTCGCCGATCACCACGATGCCGTTCATCCGAACTGTGCCGAGCACCGGGCGCATCGCGTCCACGGCGGCGCCATCCACCTGGTTCTTGTCACCAAAGCCCATGTACCGCGAGCAGCTGATCGCGGCCGCTTCGGTGGCCCGGACCAGCTCCAGCGCGAGATTTCGGTCAGGATCCGGCCCTACGCGTTCCCGGATCGGGGGCTGAGCCACTGTTGCCATCTCCACCACTCCTCTTGTCGTCCCTGCGCTAGTTGGCACTGCAGCAGTTGTCGTCGCGCTAGCCGCTAGACCTCGACCCAGTCCAGCGTTCGTTCTATCGCCTTCTGCCATCCGCGGTAACCGGCGGCTCGCTCCTCCTCGCCGATCTGTGGGGTCCAGCGCCGCTCTTCGAGCCAGTTGTCTCGAAGCTCGTCCGGGGAGGCCCAGAAGCCGGTGGCGAGACCAGCGGCGTACGCGGCGCCAAGCGCCGTTGTTTCCGCCACCACCGGCTTGCTCACCTCGACGCCGAGCGTGTCGGCCTGGATCTGCATGCAGAGCGCGTTCGAGGTGACGCCGCCGTCGACCTTGAGCTCCTCTAATCGGACGCCCGCATCCTTCTGCATGGCCTCCACGACATCGCGGCTCTGATAACAAATTGCCTCCAGCGTTGCCCTGGCGATGTGCTCACGGGTGTGGAAGCGGGAGAGCCCGACGATGACACCGCGGGCATCAGAGCGCCAATAGGGGGCGAAGAGCCCGGAGAAGGCAGGGACGAAGTACACCTGTGATGAACTGTCCACCTGACGTGCCAAGGTTTCGATCTCCGCGGCGTTACGAATGATCTGGAGTTGATCGCGAAGCCATTGCACGGCGGAGCCGGTGACGGCGATTGAGCCCTCGAGGGCATAGACGGGTGCGGCATCGCCGAACTGGTAGCACACCGTGCTGAGTAGCCCGTTTGACGACCGGCAGAGGTTCTCGCCGGTGTTGAGTAGCAAGAAGTTTCCCGTGCCGTAGGTGTTCTTGGCCTCGCCTTCCGACAGGCAAACCTGTCCAACCATGGCGGCCTGCTGATCTCCGAGATCCCCACTGATCGTGACCTCACCACCGAACGGTCCGTCGGGGCGAGTGCGCTGGTAGGCCGTGGCGTGAGAGGACGGCACGATGGTGGGCAACATCGACTGCGGAATTCCGAAGAAGCTCAACAACTCCGGATCCCAGTCCAGGGTTTCCAGATCCATCAACATAGTGCGGCTGGCGTTGGTGACGTCGGTGATGTGCTGACCACCGTCGACCCCCCCGGTCAAGTTCCACAACAGCCAGCTGTCGGTGGTGCCGAAGAGCGCGCGGCCACGTCCGGCAGCAGCGCGTACACCGTCGACGTTTTCTAAGATCCACTGCAGCTTGCCGGCGGAGAAGTAGGTGGCGGGCGGCAAGCCGGCCCGGTGCCTGATCACATCACCTCGACCATCGCGGTCAAGAGCGGCGGCGATCTTGTCGGTTCGGGTGTCTTGCCAGACAATCGCGTTGCAGTAGGGCTCGCCGGTGATCGGATCCCATACCACCGTCGTTTCACGTTGATTGGTGATGCCGAGACCTGCAAGATCAGCAGCCACCAAACCGCGAGTTCGCAGCGCTTGCTTCACGACCTCCTGAGCGCGTTGCCAGATCTCGACCGGATCATGCTCCACCCATCCGGCCCTGGGCAGGATCTGGGCGTGCTCGAGCTGGTACCTGCCGACCTCGCGTCCCGAGTGATCGAAGATCATGCAGCGGGTGCTTGTCGTACCTTGGTCGATTGCAGCGACGAAGTCGGCCATGGAGCTGACGATATTAGGCTTTGGCCGTGTCCGTAAGCCAGGCAGTGTCGGATCAAGGTGAGCCTCCCGGATACCCACGAGAGTGGGAGGCCGACGTGCTGCTCTCAGACGGCGGCGTCGCGCACCTGCGGCCGATCCGGCCGTCCGACGCGGAGCGACTCGTTGCGTTCTACGATCGCGTCTCACCGGAGTCGAAGTATCTCCGCTTCTTTGCTGCGTATCCGCGGCTGAGTGATCGTGATATCAAGCGATTCACGGAGGTCGATTATGTGGATCGAGTGGCATTCATCCTCACCCTCGGCGATGAGATGATCGCGGTCGGGCGTTACGACCGGATCGAAGATGATCATGCTGAAGTGGCGTTTCTCATCGAGGACGCTCATCAGGGCCGGGGGATCGCCCAGCTGCTGTTGGAGCATCTGGCCCAGGCCGCTCGGGAGCGCGGGATCGCTCGCTTCGTTGCGGAGGTGTTGCCAGAGAACCGGCGGATGGCCAAGGTGTTCGCGGACGCCGGCTATCGCGTCTCCAAGGGCATCGAGGATGGTGTGCTCGCCGTGGAATTCCCGATTTCGCCCACTGACACCTCGGTCGGTGTCATGGAGCGTCGTGAGCACCGGGCCGAGAGTGCCTCCGTACGGCGGCTGCTGACCCCGGAGCGGATTGTGGTGTACGGCGACAGTGATCGTGTGCAGGGTTTGATCAATTCCATGCTGCGCGGTGGCTTTCGCGGCGAGGTGGCGGCGGTCGCCGTCGATGGCCACGACGTGAAAAACACCAGCAATGCTGCGTCGATCGCCGCGCTGCCGGGCCGGCTGGACCTGGCGATCGTCTCGGTGCCGACCAGTCAGCTTGGCGGGGTTGTGATCGATGCGGCGCACAAGGGCGTACACGGCATTGTTGTGCTGACGGGGACGGACTACGCCGCTGGGGACAGCCTCCAGATCATCAACTTGGCGCGGGCGTACGGTATCCGAGCCCTCGGTCCTGATGCTCTCGGAGTGATCAACACTCTTCCCACCGTGCAACTGAACGCCACACCGGGACCGATGCCGCGCGTCGGGGGAGTGGGGTTGTTCTGCCAGTCAGCAGCTGTTGGTGTCGCTCTGCTCAACCACGCCGTACGTCACGACCTGGGATTGTCTACCTTCGTGAGCACAGGAGACTACGCCGACGTCACCGCAAACGACGTCATGCAGTACTGGGAGGTGGACGAACCAACCCGGGTTTGCCTGCTGACCCTCGATTCCATCGGTAATCCCAGGAAGTTCTCACGGATCGCCCGGCGGCTGGCTCGGAAGAAGCCGGTCGTCGTCTTCGCCCCCGGGCGCACCCGCCGTCAAGATCATGTTGGGGTACGAGGCGGGCTTGGGCACGCTCCGGATGAGGCAGTCGATGCCCTCTTCCGACAGGCGGGCATCATGGTGGTGCACAACCGCGGCGAGATGATCGACATCGCCAAGATCGCCACGCGTCAGCCATCGCCGTCAGGCCCGCGGGTCCGGATCATCACCAATTCCCTTCCGCTTGCCCACCAGATGGTGCAGAAGATGGATTCGGTCGGCCTGATCCGCGACCCGGAGCCTGAGCTGCTCGGGGCGGCTGCGAGCGCAGACGCCTTTGCCCGATCCGCGCGGGTGGCGCTGGCCGACCACCGCTATGACTCCGTGGTCTGTGCCGCGGTCAATGCGTTCGATGACGGCACCGAAGAGGTCATTCTGGCCCTTGAGCAGGTCGCTGCCGAGGCGGCGAAGCCGTTGGTCGGAGTCTTCCTGGACTTCCATCCGCCGCTCGGGAGCAGCGACGACCCGGACGGCCCTGGATCGTTGCCGAGGTTTGACGGCTCGGTCGACGCCATTCAGGCGCTCGCGGCACTCACCGCGCATGCGCAGTGGTGCGCTCGAGACCCTGGAGCGACCCCCATGCTGCAGGTGGACACTCAGGCGGCCCGGCGGGTCGTGAATCGCATCCTGGCTCAGCAGCCTGAGGGCCGCGAGCTGGATGCCACCGAGACGGCCGAGCTGCTGGGCAGCTATGGAATCAACCTGGTGCCACAGTTCGCGGTCGCCGGCTTGACCGACGCGATTGATGCTGCCGAGCGGCTTGGCTGGAACGTCGTACTGAAAGCCACGACGGCCGCCGTACGCGGTCGGCCTGATCTTGCAAACGTGCACCGCAACATCGACAACCCCGCTGAGATGGCTGAAGCGTGGAAGGACCTGCGTCAGTGGGTGGCCGAGATCGGGCTCCCCGACGATGAGGATCTCTCGCCGGCCAAGCCAGTCGTCCAGGCCATGGCGCCGCCAGGTGTGGCGCTGATCATCGCCAGCCGCGAGGATGCTGCGTTCGGGCCGATCGTCTCGCTCGGCCTGGATGGGATCCCCAGCGACCTGCTCGGCGACATCGTCTATCGAGTCCCGCCACTGACAACGGTCGATGCCGCCGAGATGGTGAAAGAGCTCAAGGCCGCTCCGACGCTGCTCGGTCACCACGGCGTGCCGGGAGTCGACATCGCAGCGATCGAGGATCTGCTGCATCGGATGGCGCAGCTGT
This sequence comes from Propionibacteriaceae bacterium, assembly GCA_035535155.1. Lineage (GTDB taxonomy): Bacteria > Actinomycetota > Actinomycetes > Propionibacteriales > Propionibacteriaceae > Microlunatus. Next base: position 59,744 of record DATLQP010000291.1, on the reverse strand, counting down.
CCGATGCCATTCCCCAGTTAGCCTCGGTGACGCTGCGGCCATGCGTGGCTTCGGTCAATTCGATCTCGGTTCTGGGCGGGCGGGTTTTCGTCGCACCGACCGCCAACCAACGCGACCCGCTGGCTCGAGTCCTATAGGCGGACTTCACAAGTGATGCGCAAGCAGGGCACAAGGAATCGCGCGACTGTCGGTGGTGCATGGCAGGATGATCGACATGCGGATTGGCTCTACCAGGAAGGAGCTACGCGCCGAAATTGATGCGTGCGGATACTTTCCGGAACTCGTCGAGGATGCGGTCATGCTTGCCATCGCCGACGAGGAGTTACTGGACTTTGTGGTGCACCATGAGCCGACGTTCAACCACGACGAGATCCACCGTCACGTGACCGTACTCGCCTTGACACCGACTCGGCTGGTGATCGGGCATACCGATGACCAGCCTGCCGAGCCTCCGACACCAGGGATCTACGCTGCCTCCTCCACCGAGTCGGTGGCGCTGAGCAAGATCAACACCGTCGCCCTCACCCGCGTTGTCACCCAGCCGGAGGCCTACCAGGCCGGTTCGGAGGATGTCTTCGAGACCTGGCTGACGGTCGGTTGGGGAGCGGTACGCCGGATCGACCTCGAGTTGGCGACGTGTAGTGATCCGCAATGCGAGGCAGATCACGGTTACACCGGGACGTTGGTCGGTGACGACCTGACGGTACGGATGAGCGCGGCGGCTGATGGCCCGGATCGAGTTGCGCGCCTGGTGCGGTTCGCCAGCTCGCTTCAGCGAGCGGCGCCGGTATGACCTCACCTTTGGTGCGGAGATCTTCGCCAGAGGTGGCGTCGAGTAAGTCACTACCCGCGATGGTTGTTCCGCCGTACAACTCCGCCACCCTCGGGGAACTCCTTCCAAGCATCGGTGCGCACCTGCGGATACCAGAGTTCAGCGAGGACGCCTTCCGGCTGCCGCAGTCTGCTCGCTACGTCGTGGTACTGATCGACGGGCTCGGCTGGAACTTGCTCCGGCGCGCCGTACGCGAGGCGCCGTATCTTGCGTCGCTGCTCGGCAGTGCGCAGCCGATTACCTCGGCGGTGCCAAGTACGACGGTGACCAGCCTCGCCAGCCTGGGCACAGGTCTGCCGCCGGGCCAGCACGGTCTGGTCGGTTACACCTCACGGGTGCCCGCCACCGGCGAGATCCTGAACGCCCTGACCTGGGAGACCGACCCGGCTCCGACGGTCTACCAGTCCAAGCCGACATTCTTCGAGCGCGCCGCGAGAAGCGGAATTGCGGTGACATCGGTCGCTTTGACGCGGTTCCGGGGCACTGGATTGACCGAGGCGGCACTGCGCGGAGCGGACTTTGTACCGTTCACCGAAGACAGTGCCGAGGACCTTCGGATTGCACTGATCGCGGAAGCAGCCCTACGCGGTGATCGCAGCGTGGTGTACGCCTACGAACGAGAACTCGATCATTGCGGGCACGTACACGGCTGCAGTTCGGTTACCTGGCTCGAGCAGCTGGCGCGGATCGACGCCATGTGCGAGCGGCTGCGCGCGGCGCTACCTCCCGAGGTAACGGTGATCGTTACTGCTGATCATGGAATGATCGACATCCCGCCGGGCCAGCGCATCGTGGCTGAGGATGATCCTGCTCTGATGAGCGGCGTCTCGGCGCTGGCCGGAGAGGGTCGCTTCCGGCAGCTGTATGTTGATCATGAATCGCCGCAGCGGGTGGCGGATCGCTGGCGTGCACGACTCGGTGAGCTGGCCTGGGTGCGGACCCGTGAGGAGGCCATCGAGGAAGGCTGGTTCGCTGCGATCGATGATCAACTACGTGATCGTTGGGGACACGTGCTGGTCGCCCTCCGCGACGACTGGGCGATCATGACGAGGGCGTTTCCTCGGGAATTCACGCTGGTCGGCATGCATGGGTCATTGACACCAGCCGAGATGCTGGTGCCGCTCATCGTGGCCTGAATGGTGGGATGAGGAGGACTCCGCCGTGGCTGAGTTGTGCTACTTCACCGGACCCATGGATTGCGGCAAGTCAACGCTGGCTTTGCAGCTGGACTACACCCAAGCCGTGGCAGGACGGAAGGGTCGGCTCTTCACCAGCCGTGATCGTGCCGGTGAGTCGACGATCTCCTCACGTCTTGGCCTGGCTCGGGCGGCGATCGAGGTCAGCTGGGGTTTCGACTTCTGGAACTACGTGGTCGCCCAGTTGACCAGCGGTCAGCGGATCGACTACCTGGTCTGCGATGAGACGCAGTTCTACTCGGCGAAACATATTGATCAGCTCGCCCGACTCGTCGACGAGCTGCAGATCGACGTATTCGCCATCGGACTCCTCACCGACTTTGCGACTCGGCTGTTCCCCGGCTCACAACGGCTCGTCGAGCTCTGCGATCGGATCGAGGTCCTCCAGGTGCGCGCTCTGTGCTGGTGTGGGGAGCGGGCAACACATAATGCGCGAACCGTCAACGGCTCGATGGTGCTGGAGGGTGACCAGGTGGTGATCGGCGACACTATGCCCCCTTCTGATGCAGACGGTCGTGAAGTTGGGAAGAAGGTCGCGTACGAGGTGTTGTGCCGGCGGCATCACCGCCGTCGAGTGACCCGGGCAGTGGCGCAGGCGAGCTTCTCCGAACCGCTTCCGCTTGGGGATGTTGGAGCAGTCGATGATGAGCTCTGAATCCGTGTTGATGTCGCCGGCAGAGCTCGCCGAGCTGCTCGGCTCGGATCAGCCGCCCATCGTCGCCGACGTGCGCTGGACACTTGGTGGACCATCCGGTAGGTCGGACTTCGAAGCGGGCCACATACCCGGCGCGCTCTGGGTGGATCTGGATGCCCACCTCGCCGGGCCGCCGGGCGCCGGTGGCCGTCATCCGCTCCCACCAGTCGCCGTCTTCGAGCAGGCGATGCGGGACATCGGCGTACGCCAGGATTTGCTGGTCGTTGCCTACGACGCTGCAACGTCCCAGGCGGCGGCCCGTTTGTGGTGGCTGTTGACCGACGCCGGGCACGATCACGTGAGGGTCCTCAATGGCGGTCTCGCCGCCTGGACTGCAGCCGGCCTCCCGACCGCATCGGGCCCGTCGGCCCTGCCAACTCCGGGTGACTTCGTTGCTCGGCCAGGCCGACGCCGACAGCTGAGCGCCGCGGAGATCGCGGGACAGCTGGGACGACCGGACGCTCCCACGCTGGTCGACGTGCGAACTACCGAGCGCTTCGCAGGGGAAATCGAGCCGATCGACCCAGTCGCCGGTCATATCCCGGGGGCGGTCAGTCTGCCGTCCTCGGCGCATGCCTATCCGGACGGCCGGTTCCTACCGCCCGCCCAGATAGCGGGGTTGTACGAGGCAGTAGGCGGCATCGACAACGCTGTGCTCTACTGCGGCTCAGGAATCACTGCGGCTCAGAGCCTGTTGGCGCTGGAGTCGGCCGGCCTGACGGCTGCGATCTATCCAGGTTCCTGGAGCGATTGGATCACTGATGCGAGGCGCCCTATTGCGATCGGACGTCATCCCTGACTAGCTCTGCCGTTTGGGGCCGCCGAACATGATCTCGTCCCAGCTCGGTACCGACGCCCGCTTGCGTTTCATGCTCGTGCGCTGAGGCTGCGTGTCGGGGTGCGCCAAAGACTCCATCTCGAACTCGTGTGCTTCGTCGGTCCGATCGGCCAGATTTACCGTGGGATCCGGCGGTCCGGGCTCGTCGGTGCCCGGCAACTCCGGTCCGCCGGCCTCCCGTGAGAGCCGTGGTGGGTGCCCCACGGTTTCCGGAACATCAAGTGCGGAGTCCTCGTGGATGCTCGGTTCAACGGGATAGTTGATCACGATCGCTGGCTCCCAGCCGCCGTCGGTGGTCGTACCGGTTTCCGGCACCGCAGTGGCATCGCTCAGCCCCGCGTACACCCGGGGCGAGTCCTCGCTGTAGCCGTCGCCGCCCAGCACCTCGTAGAGCGTTCCGATTGGCGACTGGCCTGTCTCATCATTGTCCGCGCCGCTCGGGACGGGCATGTCCACTGGACCTGAGCGAGACGGCACCGGATGCAGCACCCGCGAGACAGCCACTGTCGGCTCCTCCTCCTCGCCCGCCTCCTCAGCAACTGGCGGCTGCGACACGGGATGGGGCCGCTTCGTTGCCGCAAGCCTTTCGCTTAGATCGAGGGTGGGCTCGTTGTCGCCACCCTCGCCCGATTCCGCGAGCCGCGGCCGGGGTGAATGCAGGCCTGTGACTGAGGACTGCTGATCACCGAGCAACCACTGAGCCTCGTCGTTTCCGGCGACGGAGAACCGTCCCCGAAGGTCGTAGAAGAAGGCTGCGTGCCGGCTTGCCTCTCCGGCCCGATAGTCCGCCGTAACGGCCCAGCGTCCGTCGTCCAGTCGATAGGAGTCCCAGCTGATCGCGTCGATGTCGACTCCCCGCCCGAGGAGCCGCTCAGTGACGGTTATGCGCAAGCTACGGTGGCCCGACGGCTCACCACGGCGGCGTACCGAAGACGACATTGCCATGGATGCCACATGTTCGCGCTCAGCAAGGACGGGCGCCGCGAAGCGCTCGACTCGGTCCAGTGGAAGTCCTGCGACGCCGGCCACATCCTCGAGGCTCTCGCCGGCCCGGATCCGGGCTTGAATATCACGGGGGGTGAGTGAGGTTTGCATCTCGATCTCCAGTTGTCCGAGCCGCGGTCGGTCGCCCCGCACCGCTGCGCGGAGTCTTTCGTCCGCCTCGATGATCAATTCCTCACCGCTCTCGGTGACCACGATCAGGGACTTCCCGTCCGGGCTGAGTCCCACCAGTCGTGCGCTGCGCATCCGTCGCGGCGGCTCCTCGTGCGGCATTGTTCTCTTCAACTTACTCTGCCTCCGGCACGAAATGCGGGAGGCGCTCGGCCCCGCGAGTGAGCGCGGTCCGCGCGGAGCGGAGCGGAGCAATCAAGCTGGGGAACGAGCCGACCTTGGGTGGCGTCGTACTGTCTTCTGCATGCGTGAGCCTTCGCACCCGGAGCCAGCCACTCGAGGCCAGCTCTGGGCATCTGGATATCGGAGCCGCCGCATCAAGGCTGAGCTTCGCGACAACCTGCTGCACCGCCTCCGCTCCGAGGCAGCGGCGTTTCCCGGCATCGTTGGTTTCGATCTGACCGTGCTGCCGGAGCTGGAGAGTGCGATTCTCGCCGGCCATGATCTGGTGCTGCTCGGTGAGCGTGGGCAGGGCAAGACTCGACTGATGCGGACGATAGCCGGGTTGCTTGATGAGTGGAGCCCAGAGGTCGCCGGCTGCGAGATCCACGATGACCCGTACGCGCCGGTGTGCCTCCGGTGTCGGGCGTTGGCTGCTGAGTTAGGCGACGAACTGCCTATCGAGTGGCGACACCGCGACGAGCGATACACCGAGAAGCTGGCGACGCCTGATACCTCGGTCGGTGACTTGATCGGTGATGTCGATCCCGTCAAGGTTGCCCAGGGCCGCACTCTCGGCAATCCGGAGACGGTGCATTACGGACTCGTGCCGCGTACCAACCGAGGTGTGTTCGGTCTCAACGAGCTGCCCGATCTGGCCGAGCGCATTCAGGTCGCCTTGTTCAATGTCTTGGAAGAGCGGGACATCCAGGTACGCGGTTACTCGCTGCGACTCCCGCTGGACGTCTTTCTCATCGCCACAGCAAACCCGGAGGACTACACAAATCGGGGCCGCATCATCACTCCATTGAAGGACCGTTTCGGCGCTGAGCTCCGGACCCACTACCTCACCGAACTCGCCGACGAGGTGACGCTGATCCGCCAGGAGACCAACCTGGTTGCCGAGGTCGGTGATCATCTGCTGGAGGTGCTGGCGCGGCTCACCCGTAACCTCCGCGAATCCAGCTCGGTCGATCAGCGCTCGGGTATTTCAGCCCGCTTTGCGATCGCAGCAGCGGAAGGGGTTGCGGCCTCGGCCTTGCGCCGTGCCGCACGAAATCGTGATCACGAAACAGCTGTCGCGCGGACCTGTGATCTTGCTGTAGTGCTGCCTACCCTGCTCGGCAAAATCGAGTTCGAGATGGGCGAGGAAGGTCGAGAGCGGGCCGTCCTCGAACACCTGTTGCGGCTCGCCGTTGCGGGGACGTTCCGGGATCGGCTCTCCGGCCTGGATCTGTCCGGTTTCACCGAGGTCTTCGCCCAAGGTGGCTTGGTCGAGACCGGTGATCTTGTCCCGGCATCGGACCTGTTGTCCCAACTCGGCGCGGTGCCTGGATTGTTCAAAGTGTTATCCCGGCTCGGCTACGACGATTCCGCCGGACGTGGACAGGTGGCGGCCGCAGCCGAGTTCACCTTGGAGGGTTTGCATTTGACCCGTCGGATCGAGAAGGAGATCGTCAACGGGCGGGCGATCTACGGAGCAGCCTGACAGGAATAATCATGGTTTCCGGTAACAGCGATCGCGATCACCCAGACAGTGAGGGACCGGACCGGGCCCATCACCGTTTCCGCTACGGAGCCTGGCGTGGCGGCCCGGATCCGCTCAAGCCGCCGTTCGACGTACGCGAGGCCATCGACCGGATCGGTCAGGACGTGCTTTCTGCTGGGACGCTCCGGGATGCGCTGCGAGATCTGATGCGCCGCGGTATCGACGGTCGTGGCCTGGACCGGCTTGCCGAGAAGATCAGGAAGCTGCGCGCGCAGACGCGGCGTCGTGGCGATCTGGGTGGGGTCATGGATCAGGTCCGGGCAGCGCTCGATCAAGCGCTTGCGGCAGAGCGGGATACCCTCGCAGCCGATAACTCGCAGGAGGCACGGCTGGCGGAGCTGGAGCTGGACACCCTGCCCGACGATGTTGCCGGTGCTGTCCGGGGCCTTGATCACTACCCGTGGCGATCCCAAGAAGCCCGCGAGATCTTCGAGGCGATCAAGAACATGCTGCAGCGGGAGGTACTGGACGCCCAGTTCGCGGGCATCAAACAGGCGCTCGAGTCGCCGGATCCCGAAGCCATGCAACGCGTGAAAGACATGTTGGCCGATCTCAATGCGTTGCTGGCGGCACACGCCCGGCAGGAGGATACGACCGACCAGTTTGCCGAGTTCATGGAGCGGCATGGCGAGTTCTTCCCCGAGCAGCCGGAAACTGTGGAGGAGCTGATCGACGCGCTGGCTCGGCGCGAGGCAGCCGCCATGAGGCTGATGGCTTCGCTCAGTCCCGAGCAGCGCGAGCAGCTCGGCCAACTGATGAGCCAGGCGTTAGCGGAGGCAGATCTTGCCGCGGAGATGGCGCAGCTGGCGGACAATCTGCGCGCATTGCGGCCGGACCTTGATCGGGATCAGCCGTCGGGCATGCGGCCGGGTGGTGAGCCGCTCGGTTACAGCGCGGCCGTGGAGGCGGTCGCCGACCTTGCCGATCTGGAGGAGCTGCAGGCGCAGCTTGCCCAGGGCGAGCACGTGTCGACGCTGGACGATGTGGACGTCGACCTGCTGGCCAAGCACCTCGGCCGCGAGGCCGTGAGTGACCTACAGGCGCTGCGTGATCTTGAGCAAGAGCTGGAGCGGCAGGGCTACCTGACCCGCGGTGAGGACGGGCTGCGGCTGACTCCGCGTGCCGTACGACGGCTGGGTCAGACTGCGCTCCGCCGAGTGTTCGCGCAGCTCGACGGCTCGAGCAACGGCGATCACGACGAGCACCAGACTGGCGCGGCTGACGAGCCCACCGGCATGACCCGGCGCTGGGTCTTCGGTGACGAGTTGCCGATCGACGCCCCGCGTACGGTGTCCAATGCGCTGCGCAGATCGGGACTGGGATCAAACGGTGTGAATCTGGAAGTCGATGATTTCGAGGTCACCGAAACCGAGCGGCGAACCAGCGCTGCGGTGGCACTGTGCGTGGACCTGTCGTTCTCCATGGTGCATGACGGACGCTGGGGACCGATGAAGCAAACCGCACTCGCGCTCAATCAGCTCATTGAGACTCGATTTCGGCAGGACGCACTTCAGGTCATCGGGTTCAACCGGCTGGCGCGCCGACTGACGCCGGTCGAGTTGGCCGAAGCGGAGCCGGAGTGGACGCAGGGCACCAACCTGCAGCATGCGTTGCTGCTCGCCTTGCGGCACGTAAGGCGTCATCCGGATGCGGAGCCTGTCGTGCTCGTCGTTACCGACGGTGAACCCACGGCTCACCTGACTGGTGGTGGAGACGCTTATTTCCGTTGGCCGACGACCTCTGAAACGCTGCGGGCCACCATCGGGGAGGTGGATGAGCTCGCTCGCTACGGCGCAACCATCAACACCTTCATGCTTGGCGACGATCCGGGCCTTGCCCGCTTTGTCGATGCGCTCGCCCGGCGCGCCGGAGGTCGGGTGTTTACGCCGGACATCTCTCGCCTCGGGGAGTACGTGGTGGCCGACTATCTGAGGGTCCGCCGTGGCCGCCGATGAGGCCTGGACCTGCTCAGCGCACGACGTTCATCGCGCTGTGCCGCTGTCGCTCCAAGATGTCGGCAAGGTAGGTCCCGTAGCCCGACTTCAGCAAAGCGTGAGCCCGCTGTTCAAGCTCATCGTCGGTCAAGAAGCCTTGCCGCCAGGCCGCTTCCTCAGGAGCCCCGATCTTGAGTCCCTGCCGAGCCTCGATGGTGCGTACGAAGTTGCAGGCGTCGTTCATGGACTCGAACGTCCCGGTGTCCAGCCAGGCCGTACCGCGCGGCAGAACGCCCACCTGTAGCTTTCCAGCCTCGAGGTAGTGGCGGTTCACGTCGGTGATCTCGTACTCGCCGCGCGCGGACGGACGGAGTTGGGCGGCGATCTCAATGACGTCGTTGTCGTAGAAGTACAGTCCGGGAACGGCGTAGTTCGACCGCGGATGAGCAGGCTTCTCCTGCAACGAGATGGCGCGGCCTTCCGCGTCGAATTCGACGACGCCGTACGCCCCGGGCTCGGCGACCCAATAGGCGAAGACAGCACCACCCTCGACATCGGCGAATCGTCGCAGTTGGGTGCCCAAGCCGGGGCCGTAGAAGATGTTGTCGCCGAGCACCAGCGCTACCTTCTGCGAACCGACGAAGTCGGCGCCGATGACAAAGGCCTGCGCCAGTCCATCCGGCGAAGGTTGCTCGGCATAGCTGATCGCTATGCCGAACTGGGAGCCGTCTCCCAACAACCGATGAAAGGCAGCCGCATCGTGTGGCGTGGTGATCACCAACACGTCGCGGATCCCGGCGAAGATCAACGTCGACAAGGGATAGTAGATCATCGGCTTGTCGTAGACCGGGACCAGCTGCTTGCTCACGCCGAGCGTGACCGGATGCAGCCGCGTGCCGGATCCGCCGGCCAGAATGATGCCTCGCATGGCGCTCAGTCTCGCAGGTTGATTGCTCCGCTCGGATGGCTCGCTGTGCCTGACCGCTCGCATCGCTCGCTGCAATGTTCGCTGGGAAGCCGCCGTCTTCGTCGAATCCGACGAAACGACCTCGATGGAAATCAGCTCTGCTCTCGACGCGTTTCGTCAGCTCCTCCTGCAGATCGGCGGCGCGAACATCGCGGGCGATCTGCAGTGATTGCTCCGGTCGCCAAGCTCGCTCTATTTGATGGCTCGGCTCGGTGCGATGTTCGGCGAGTGAACGGCGATCCGCGACCGGCACTTGCTCCTTAAGATGTCTCGCATGACGAAATTCCTGGTGACTGGCGGGGCAGGATTCATCGGATCCAACTTCGTCCGTTATGTGCTCGACAACACCGATGCTTCGGTCACGGTCTTGGACAAGCTGACCTACGCCGGCAATCGGGCGTCGCTGCGGGGCTTGCCCAAGGATCGCTTCACATTCGTGCAGGGCGACGTGTGCAATGGGAGCTTGGTTCACGAGCTGGTGCGTGCCCATGACCTCGTGGTGCATTTCGCCGCCGAATCCCACAACGACAACTCACTGCGCGACCCATCGGCGTTCATTACGACCAACCTGATCGGCACCGCGACGCTTCTTGAGGCCGTACGCCGCTATGGCACCCGGTATCACCACATCTCCACCGACGAGGTGTACGGCGATCTTCGCCTCGACGAGCCCGAACGCTTCACCGAGGCCACCGCGTACAATCCCTCCAGCCCGTACTCCGCGACCAAGGCCGGCTCAGATCACCTGGTCCGTGCCTGGGTGCGTTCGTTCGACGTACAGGCCACACTCAGCAACTGCTCCAACAACTACGGTCCTTACCAGCACGTCGAGAAGTTCATTCCTCGCCAGATCACCAACGTCTTGAACGGCGACCGGCCGAAGGTTTACGGGGCAGGCCTCAACGTCCGGGACTGGATTCATGTCGACGATCACAGCGCCGCCGTGTTGTTGATCACGGCCGAGGGGAAGATCGGCGAGACGTACTTGATCGGTGCCGATGGCGAGCGGACCAACAGGCAGGTCGTGGAAACGATCTTGGAGCTGATGGGTCAGCCGCACGATGCTTATGATCACGTTACCGATCGCGCCGGCCACGACCTGCGCTATGCGATCGACTCCACCAAGCTGAGGCTGGAACTGGGCTGGCAGCCGATCTTCTCCGACTTCGAGGCGGGCCTCGCGGCCACGATCGAGTGGTACCAAGCCAACCAAGCATGGTGGCGCCCGCAGAAGGCGAAGACCGAGGACAAGTACGCGCTCCAGGGCCAGTAGCCGATGGCTGAGCAGGCAATCAGCCAGACTCCCATCCCCGGTCTGCTCGTCGTCTCCTTGGACGTGCGACGTGACAACCGCGGCTGGTTCAAGGAGAACTGGCAGCGCGAGAAGATGGTGGCTCGGGGTTTGCCCGACTTCGCGCCGGTGCAAGACAACGTCTCGTTCAACGACCGCGTCGGGGCAACCCGGGGGATCCATGCCGAGCCGTGGGACAAGCTGGTCTCCCTCGCGACCGGGCGAATCTTCGGTGCCTGGGTCGACTTACGCGCCGGCGCCGGCTTCGGTCGCTGCTTCACCGTCGAGATGGGCCCCGAGACCGCGGTCTTCGTGCCGCGCGGAGTCGGCAACGCCTTTCAGACTCTGGCCGACGGAACGGCGTATTCCTATCTGGTCAATGATCATTGGAAACCGCCGGCAAAGGAGTCCTACACCTTCGTCAATCTTGCGGACGAGTCACTGGCGATCAACTGGCCGATTCCGCTGGAGCAGGCCGAACTCTCCGAAGCCGACAAGTCTCATCCAAGGCTCGTCGACGTTACGCCGGTGGAGCCGAAGAAGATCTTGGTTATCGGGGCTGGTGGTCAGCTGGGGCGAGCGCTGATCAAGAGAATTCCGGCAGCGGTGCCGATCACCCGTGCAATGGTGGACCTGGCGAGCCCCGAGTCGATCAAGAACTTCGACTTCGCGCCGTACGCTGTGCTGATCAACGCGGCGGCATACACGAAGGTCGACGCCGCGGAAACCGAGACGGGCCGGCGCGAGGCCTGGGCCGTGAACGTTGCCGGCGTTGCTGCCCTGGTGGAGGCAGCGCGGAAGCACCGCTTGACACTAGTGCACATTTCCTCGGATTACGTCTTCGACGGCTCGCAGCAGCTCCACACCGAAACCGAGCCCTTCTCGCCGCTGGGTGTTTACGGTCAAACCAAAGCGGCCGGCGACGCGCTGGTCGGATCGCTTCCGGCGCACTACCTGCTGAGGACCAGCTGGGTGATCGGGGACGGACCCAACTTCGTCCGCACCATGGCCTCTCTAGCCGACCGCGGAATGAGTCCCGACGTCGTGGATGATCAATTCGGCCGACTCGCGTTCGCGACCGAGATCAGCCGCGCTGTCCGCCATCTACTGCAGGTTGAGGCGCCGTACGGCACCTACAACCTCAGCAATGACGGCAAGACCATGACGTGGGCCGGCATCGCGCGGGCGGTGTTTCAGGCGCGCGGCCGGGATGCAACGGCAGTCCGCAGTGTGACGACCACCGAATACGCCACGGGCAAGGCACTCGCCCCTCGGCCACCGCACAGCACACTGAGTCTGGACAAGATCATCAGCTCCGGGTTCCAACCTGCGGATGCGACGACTGAGCTGCAGGCATACCTGTCGAGGATGGATTAGGCACCGCCTCGATCTTGTCGGGAGTGGGCTCGGCGCTGAGGCTCGGGCCACGCACGAAGATCGCGCCAACAGCGAGAAACAACCCGGCGATCGCGACGGCTACGAAACCCGCCTGGGCACCTGAGCTGTCGATCAGCTGACCAACGACAGCCGCGCCCGCGGCTAGCCCCGCTGCCAGGCCTGTCGAGATCCAGGCAAGTGCTTCGGTCAGCCGAGTCTGATCGACCGCGGACTGGGTGACTGCCACGGATGCGATCAGAGTTGGTGCGATGGCCATTCCGCTGACGATGAGCAGCAGGGCGACGCCCACCGGGTGGCCGACGAACGGCAACGGCAGCAGGGAGAGCGCGAGCAGGGTCGCGCCGACTCGGAACCGCCTGGCCGGTGAGACCCGCCAGATGATCGCGCCGGTCACGGCACCGGCGACCAGCGAACCGAACGACCACGCCATCAAGATCAGGCCGGCGTATGACAGCACGCCGGCCTCCTTCGCGAACGCGACGATGTTGACCTCCATGCCGCCGAACACCATGCCGAGGGCGACGCAGGCGATGGCAATGGGCACCAAGACATGCCAGGGCAACCGAGCCGATCCTTCGTGGTCGCGCGCCGCGGAGCGAATCGGCGGCTGGCTGCTCCGTTGAGCGGCCAACCCAACAGCACCGATCAGCCCGACAACAGCGCTGACACTGATGCCGAGTGCCGGATGCAGAGCCGTCGCAAGAAAGGTAACCAGGACCGGCCCGATGATGAAGACCACCTCGTCGAGCATGGCCTCAAGGGCGAACGCCGTGTTGAGCAGGGGAGAACCGTCGAGCCGGAGCGTCCAACGTGCCCGTACCGCCGATCCAGCCAGGCTGAATCCAATCCCCACTCCGACGGCCGCCGCCAGGCTCACCGCCACTGGCCACGATAGTTCGATCGCTGTGACCAGGAATGCCACGCTGACGACGTTGATCACAACGGCGATGAGCAGGACCCGAGCTTGGCCGACACGATCGGTCGCCCGGCCCCACAGCGGCGCCACGACGGCACCAGTCAGCGTGGCTGCGGCGGTAAGCAGGCCAGCTTGGCCGAACGAGCCGGTGGTCAGCGACACCAGCAAGACGATCCCGATGCCGGTCATGGAGAGCGGCAGCCTGGCCACGAAGCCGGCCATGCTGAATGCCACGGCCCGGCGATCCGACAACACCTGTTGGTACGCGCGAAGGTTCAACAAGGAGGACGCCTCCTTCGAACCATCAGCAGCCCCGTGGCCACGAGTGTCCTCCTGATAGGCAAAGATCACGTTCGTGGGTGATCACTTTGCAACTTCTGTTGACGCATCAGTCAGCCAGCTAGGCAGCGCACTTTCGCCATACGAGGCAGTCCTGCTGGTGTCCTTCGGTGGCCCCGAACGGCCGGAGGACGTGATGCCGTTCCTGCAGAACGTCACCCGGGGTCGTGGCATTCCCACCGAAAGGCTTGTCGAGGTCAGTCAGCACTATCTGTTGTTCGGTGGCAGGAGCCCGATCAACGATCAGTGTCGCAGCCTGCTCTCGGCCCTGACCAACGAATTACGCAACCGTGGGATCGAGCTGCCGCTCTATTGGGGAAACCGAAACTGGAACCCTTATCTCGATGACGAGTTGCGGGCTATTCACCGAGACGGCCATCGCCGGGTGCTGGCCGTGGTGACCAGCGCCTATCCGTCATATTCCTCTTGCCGCCAGTACCGGGAGAATTTGTTCGACGCCGCGCAAGACACCGAGGTTCAGATCGACCGAATTCGGCACTATGCCAACCACCCGGGCTTCGTTGCGGCATCGGTCGATGCCTCGCTGACGGCACTGCAGACCTTGGGGGATCTCGCGGATGATGCCCGCTTGGTCTTCGTCACCCATTCCATCCCCCTAACGATGGCCCAAACCGCAGGGCCGATGCCGCGCAGCCCCACTGGTGGATACGTGGACTGGCACACCGTGGTCGCAGCGGAGATAACCGATCGCGTCAGCGAGCACCGAGGCCGGCGCTACGAGAGTGACCTGGTCTACTGCTCACGGTCCGGTCCTCCCAATCAGAGGTGGCTGGAGCCAGATATCAACGATCATCTGCGCCAGCTTGCGGCCGATGGCGTACCGGCTGTGGTCGTAGTGCCGATCGGCTTCGTGTCCGACCATATGGAGGTCGTCTACGACCTGGATACCGAAGCAGCAGCGACGGCGGAGGAGTGCGGCCTGGCTTTTGCCCGTGCCGCCAGCGCCGGCGATCATCCCGCGTTCGTCAGCGGACTGGTTGATCTCATGGTGGAGCGTGCCGCAGTAGCCCGTGGAGAGCAGCCGGCCCGGCCTGTAGTGAATGCGGGAAAGGTTGGCTGGTACGAATGCTGGACCGACTGCTGTCCCAACCTGCGTGAACCCGGTCGACCGACGTTGTGTGAAGTGGCAGGTTGAGTCGGTTTTTACCCTGGATCACGGGGGTATCTGATGGCGGTGGATTGGCCGTACGGGGAGGGCCAGAATCCGCTCTGGAGCGGGAATTTTAGACACGCGAGGACGTTATAGCGGGCGCGAGCTCCCACAGCACGCATATCGGTTGATTCGTGTGGTAAGACTGCGCACGAGTCAGATCATGATCTGGGCTTTAGGGCCCGGGAAGGCAAAGATGGCGACCGATTATGACGCCCCTCGCAAGACCGATGAAGAACTCAGCGAAGACAGCATTGAAGAACTGAAGACTCGCCGCAACGATAAGAACTCCGGGAAGGTTGACGAAGACGAGGCCGAGGCGGCGGAAGCATTCGAGCTTCCTGGCGCGGATCTCTCTCACGAAGAGCTGACCGTTCGGGTGCTGCCACGGCAGTCCGATGAGTTCACTTGTGCGAGCTGTTTTCTGGTACGGCATCGCAGCCAGATCGCCGAGGAAGGTCCCAATGGGGAGGCGTACTGCTACGACTGCGCCGGATGAGTGAGAACTCGTGATCCGCTATGCACGAGATCTAGCTGACGGCTGCATGATCACTTAGGCTTGAGCCATTGAACGCGTACGCGCAGCGGGGCCGTTATGAAGACGGTCGGTTGTTGTGTGGCCGGGGTCGCGACAACGGTAGGTGCACACGATGTGCCGGGCTGATTGGGGGCAGTCAGTCCGGACAGAACACCACCTTGCGCCCCCGAACGGGGCGCGGGGTGGTGCTTCTTCAAACCTCAGATGTTGAATTTGATCTTGCCGGCACTAGGCGTATCGCTGCCGATCTCTTCTTCCCAGTGCCGGGCGGCCATGCGCTGAGTGAGTAACTGAGTGACGCCTACGCCAATGCCGCTGGCCAACGCCCAGCTCATCGCTTCGAGCACGGGAGTGTCAGGATCGGTCGGAGATGGCGGTTCGTTGCCTGTCGCAAGCTTCCAGGCCGCCTTGACGAGTCGCTGGGCCACCACGGTGGTGACCGCGCCGATCACTCCGACGTAGAGCTTCCAGAGCAGTTTTTGCGTCGGTCCCATCGGGTCAACCTTCCATGTTGCGTCCGGAGTACGGATTCCCGGCTGCGTGTTCGCATCTTAATGCGCACCGGCGAGGTGAACGCGGTCGCGGTGAGGTTCGGATCCGGGCGCGTAAGTTACCTCCATGCTGTTCCGCGAGCGGCTCGCTGTTCCCATCATCTGGTGGGTGCTTGCGGGCCTGTTCGCGCTGTCGGTGCTGCTCGCGGTGGGCGCTTACCTCGGCCCGGTATGGGGCATTGGGACCGCGCTCGCCACCATGCTGGTAGCTGCCGCGATCTTCGTTTCGGCCGCAATTGTGATCAGCGTCGACGCGCGTGAAATCCGGATCGGCCGGGCCAGCATCGAGCATGGCTATATCTCTTCTTGTCGAGCGCTCACTGCTGAGCAGACCCGTCAGCGGGCTGGCGTGGAGGCCGATGCCAGGGCTCACTTGGTGCTCCGGCCGTACGTGAAGACGGCGGTGGAGATCACGCTCGACGATCCCGATGATCCAGTGCCTTATTGGTTGGTCTCAACCCGCCGTCCGCAACAACTGGCAGCCGCCCTACAGGACGCTGCCTCGTCTACGCTGACCGGGTGAGTGAGTCATGACCGCAGTCGAGGTGCTGCTTGTTCAGCTCGATCCGGAGCTGGAACTGCCGTCATATGCCCACCCCGGTGATGCGGGGGCGGATCTGCGCAGCCGAGAAAATTTCGAGCTCCGGCCAGGAGAGCGGCGGCTGGTCGGAACCGGTGTGGCCATCTCGTTGCCGTCCGGCTACGCGGCCTTCGTGCACCCGCGCTCCGGATTGGCCGCTCGGCACGGCATCAGCATTGTGAACGCTCCGGGCACCGTGGATGAGGGCTATCGCGGCGAGATCAAGGTCTGCCTGATCAACACCGACCAGAGACAGCCGGTGAGCATTGCTCGTGGCGACAGGATCGCTCAGCTGGTCATCCAACCGGTCAGCACGGCGGTTTTCATGGCCGTGACCGAGCTGCCCAGTTCCGCGCGCGGAATTAGCGGATATGGGTCAACCGGAGGAATAGTGAGCGGTGCCAACGAGCCAGCGGCCACCCAGCGAGGGGATGGAAGCATGAGTGTGCCAAGGGAACGCGGATGATCTTCAAGAGGAGCAGGAAACGCGGCAGCGAGTCCGCAGTCGAGGAATCGACCGAGGACGCGAGCCTCGACGAGCTGGATGATGCTGCGGAAGCAGAGAGTGACGGCTCACCTGCTGAGAATCTGGAGGGCGAGGACCTGGCGGCGCTGGAGGAGCTCGAGTGGCGAAGCTCCGGGCCATACGACATCGGTGAAGTCGAGGACATCGAGAGCACGGAGGAAAGTCCCAAGATCGATCTCGGCAGCTTGATCCTTACCGCGGTGCCGGGCTCAGAGCTGCGGCTTCAGGTGGCCGAGGAAACTGGTGAAATCGTCTCGGCGATGCTGGTCATCGAGACCATCGTTGAGCCACCCGCCAGTGCAAACCAGAAGCCTCAGACCTATTCCTCGGCGCTGGAGCTAGGCGCGTACGCCGCTCCGCGCAGCGGCGGTCTCTGGGCGGAGCTGCGGGATGAGATTTCCCGAAACGCGACAGAGGCGGGGGGCACGGCATCGCTCGGTGAGGGCCCGTTCGGCGTCGAGCTGAGGCGGTTGATACCGGTGACGACACCTGACGGTGACGAGGGGTATCAACCCTCTCGGATGTGGGTGGCGGAGGGACCTCGCTGGCTGCTGCGCGGCATCGTGTACGGCCAGGCTGCTATCGAAGACGACGCCGAGTCCCCGGTTGTGGCGGATGTGCTGTTCGCGTTCCGTCAAGTCATCGTGCGGCGCGGCGACGAGGCCATGGCACCGGGCGATCTACTGCCACTGACCATGCCGACCGATGTCAGCCGTGAGCCGCCGGAGGGAGCAGACAGCTAGCCGCGGTGAGGGGCGCTACAGAACACAAGCCGCTGGCCGCGAGCGTGGAATAGCGCCGGCGCTGTTGAGTGGGGGCTCGGGCGCGCGCAGACGCCAAACATTGACCGCCATGGGATGCTTGGAGAGCGGAGGTGGTACGCGATGGCTAGAGAAAACATGCTGCAGCGAGCACTACGTCGGCTCGCATCATCGAATGCGGAGCTCGAGTCCGAGGAGCTGCAACGCAAGGTTCGCGAAGAGGGCGCAGTACCCATTCTGAACTGTGAGGACCGTCAGCGCGTCCAGCTCACGGGCACGGTGTCAACGGTGACCATCACTCCTCGGGCCGGGCATCCGGCCCTCGAGGTCGAGCTGCGTGACGGCTCGGGGGCGGTAACCCTGGTCTGGCTCGGTCGACGGCAGATCCCGGGCATCGATCCCGGTCGGACCCTCAAGATCTGGGGCCGGATCAGCTGCCACGAGGGGAAGCGGCTGATCTACAACCCGCGTTATGAGCTGATGGAGGCGCCCGCCGCGTGATCGAGGTTGGCGCGGTGCCTGGCAGATGAGTGGGCCGCCAGCAGAACAGCAGGCAGGTCCGCAGGACGCACCATCGGTGAAAGCGGACGCGGCGACGCCGCAGTTCCGCTACGTCGAAGAATTCGTTCGCTATCAGCTCAGCAAATCCCTCGGCGGCGCCCGCGGCATGATCGAATCAGCTCTGCCGTTCATCGCCTTCACCATCGCTTGGGTGGTAGCCAGGCAGCTTTATCCAGCCATCGCCGCCGCTGTCGGAGTTGCGTTGCTGATGGCGGTGATCCGCCTTGTCCAGCGTCAGTCGATCAAGTACGTCGTCCAGGCGGTCATCCCGACGGCCATCGCCGTGCTGATCGCAACGCGCACCGGCCGGGCTCAGGATGTCTTCCTGCCGGGCATTCTCTACAACGGCGCCCTCGCCGTGATCTCCTTGCTGACGGTCCTGGTTGGCAAGCCGCTGGTCGGTTTTCTTATCGGCGCTGCGGTGGGTGACCCCACCGGCTGGACGCGAGATCGCGGGCTGGTGAGGATGACGTCGAAGCTGACGCTGGTGCTCGCGGTGCCCTACGTCACTCGGTTCGTCATCCAGCTGCCGCTATTTCTGGCCGGACAGGTGGTCCTGCTCGGCATTGCCAAGGTCGTTCTCGGCTGGCCCATGCTGATCGCCGCTCTGACCGTGATCGGGTTCATGCTCTCCAAGGGCAGGACGCCGATGGAGGATTCGGCTTTGGCGGAGTCAGTTTTAGGGCTCGAGGAGCCCGGGCGTCGAGGTTAGATCGCCTGTACGCGCGGCGTCGGCGTCTTCGAGATGCTGATCGATCCGTCGCGCGGAGCGAGCATCTGGGCAAGTTCTTTCTCGAAATCCTGTGCGGTCACGAACAGCAATTCGTCGCCAGCCTCGAGGGAGCCGTCACTGTCCGGCGGTCGGGCGTGCCCGTCTCTGATGATCGCGACCAAGACCACGTCGCCCGGCCAGCTCAGGTCGCCGATCCGCGCACCGACGCAGGGGCTGCTGGTGGGCAACGTCATCTCAACCAGGTTCGTGGCACCCTCATGGAAGGTCAGCAACCTGACAAGATCGCCAACCGTGACGGCCTCCTCAACCAGCGCTGACATCAGCCGCGGCGTTGAGACCGAGACATCAACCCCCCACACCTCGTTGAACAGCCACTCGTTCTTGGGGTGGTTGACCCGGCCGACAGTACGCGGCACGCCGAACTCAGTCTTCGCCAACAAGGACATCACGAGATTCACCTTGTCGTCGCCGGTGGCAGCGATGGCCACATCGCAGGTGTCGAGTCCCGCCTCTTCAAGTGAGGACAGTTCGCACGCATCAGCCAGCAGCCACTCGGCTTCGGTCAGCGTCTCGGCCTTGATTGCGTGAGGGTCCTTGTCGATCAGCAGCACCTCGTGACCGTTTTCGATCAACTCGGCCGCGATGGACCGCCCGACATTTCCGGCCCCGGCAATCGCCACGCGCATCGTCAGACCCCCCTCGGCGGAGAACCGAGGATGGCTTCGACCGACGCAAGCTTGGCGTCGGCAACGGCCGCATACAACAGATCTCCATCCTGAAAGATGCCGGTGCGTTTAGGCACAATTCCCGAGCCCATCCGGAACACGAACGGAACGCGGGCGCCGGTGGCCTCCTCGATCTGCTCGATGCTCCGACCGACCCAGGCGCGATCGACATGTACTTCCATCAGACGCACCGAACCCGAGGGGTCCCGCCACTGTGGCTCCGAACCACTGGGCAACAACCGCCGCAATATCTGATCTGAGGTCCAGCGGACCGTCGCTACCGTGGGAATCCCGAGCCGCTCGTACACCTCGGCGCGACCGGGGTCGTAGATCCGAGCGACCACGTTGTCCACGCCGAAGGTCTCCCGTACGACGCGGGCGGACAAGATGTTGGAGTTGTCGCCGCTTGAGACTGCGGCAAATCCTTCGGCGTCCTCAATACCGGCTTCGAGGAGCACCTCACGATCGAAGCCCACGCCCCTGACGGTCTTGCCGGCGAAGTCAGGGCCTAGTCGCCGGAAGGCCTCGGATTCGAGGTCGATCACAGCGACAGTGTGCCCTCGCTTCTCCAGACTCCTCGCCAGACGGGACCCCACCCGGCCGCATCCCATGATCACGATGTGCACGTACTGAGTCTAGTGAACCCCGCTGCGAAACCTGTGACGCTGGTCACCAATGGTCACGGCTGATCGGTGGTTGATCGCGATAGCTCCACTAGGGTTGCAATGTGGTGAATGTGGCCGACATTGGCAAGCGGCTGCTGTTGGGCCGGAAGCTTCGCAGCACCCAGCTCTCCGAGACGCTGCTCTCCAAGCGCATCGCTCTGCCGGTCTTCGCCTCAGACGCTTTGTCCTCGGTCGCGTACGCGCCCGACGAGATCTTCTTGACCTTGTCGCTGGCAGGGCTGGTGGCTTATTCCTACTCCTGGAAGATCGCCATCCTGGTTGCCATCGTGATGCTGGTGGTCGTCGCGTCCTATCGGCAGAACGTGCATGCCTATCCGTCAGGCGGCGGCGACTACGAGGTCGCCACCGTCAACCTGGGCGGTAACGCGGGCATCACCGTCGCTTCGGCGCTCCTGGTGGACTATGTCCTGACCGTCGCAGTCTCCATATCCTCCGGGGTGCAGAATGCCAAGTCGGCCTTTCCGATCATCGACGGGCACGAGCCGTGGGTAGCTGCCACGGTCACCGTCGTATTGATGGCACTCAATCTGCGGGGCGTACGAGAGTCGGGCACCTTGTTCGCCATTCCTACCTACTGCTTCATGTTTGCCATCTTGAGCATGGTGATTTTCGGCCTGTTTCGGATCCTGGTGCTCGGCGACCAGATCCAGGTGGACAGCGCTCAGTACGGTATCGAGCCGGATCCGAGCTACGCCGCCTTCGCCGGCTTTGCGATGATCGCTTTGCTGGCCCGCACCTTCTCTTCGGGATGCGCCGCGCTGACCGGCGTGGAGGCGATCTCCAACGGAGTTCCGGCATTTCGCAAGCCCAAGAGCAAGAACGCAGCAACGACCTTGTTGTGGCTCGGCGTCATCGCGGTGTCGATGCTGCTCGGCGTTGTCATGCTGGCCAACCTGACAGGACTCAAGCTGATCGACCAGGGCCGGTCGCACTACACGCTCAACGGTCAGCGAGTCGAGGTCGTCGAGCAGACAGCCATCGGCCAGCTCTCGCAGGCGGTCTTCGCTGACTTCAAGCCCGCCTTCTACTTCACAGTCGCCGCCACAATGTTGATCTTGTTCTTGGCTGCGAACACCGCTTTCAACGGCTTCCCGGTTTTGGGATCGATCTTGGCCCGAGATGGCTATCTTCCGCGCCAGTTGCACACCCGGGGCGACCGGCTGGCGTACAGCAACGGAATCGTGGTGCTGGCCTTTCTCGCCGTTGTGTTGATCATTGCGTTCAAAGCTGACGTCACTGCATTGATCCAGCTTTATGTCGTTGGTGTCTTCGTCTCGTTCACAATTAGCCAGCTGGGCATGTTGCGCCATTGGACCCGGCACCTCAGAATCGAGAAGGATCCGGCGGTCCGTGGCCGAATGATCCGTTCCCGCGTGATCAACGCCATTGGTCTGACGATGACGGCAACGGTGCTGGTCATCGTGTTGATCTCCAAGTTCACCAAGGGCGCCTATATCGCGATCATCGCGATGGCGGTGATCTTCGTCTTGATGAAGTTGATCAGGCGGCACTACGAAGCCGTGAATCAGGAGACCGCGCTTGTCGAGGGTGAGGATCTGACGCTGCCGAGCCGAGTACGAGCCGTGGTGCTGGTCAGCAAGCTGCACAAACCAACGCTGCGGGCGATCGCGTTTGCCAAGGCCGCCCGGCCGAGCACCCTGGAAGCGCTCACGGTCTCGGTTGATACCGATGAGACGGCGCGCCTGGTCAAGGTCTGGGAGGAGGCCGACACCGGGGTCCCGCTCAAGGTCATTGCCTCGCCCTACCGGGAAGTGACCAATCCGATCATCGATTACGTCAAGAACCTTCGCCGAGAGAGCCCGCGGGACGTGGTGACGGTGTATATCCCGGAGTACGTGGTCGGCCACTGGTGGGAGCAGATCCTGCACAACCAAAGCGCATTACGCCTCAAGGGCCGGCTGCTCTTCACTCCGGGAGTCATGGTGACGTCTGTGCCTTTCCACCTCGCCTCCTCCACCAAGGCGGAACAACGGATCGAGCGCGAGACAGCTCAGGAAAACGCCCGCCGCCACCTGTACACCGGCTAATGAGCGCCAGCCTCAGCGAGCGGAGCTAGCAAATGTGCGAGGAGGGAGCAGATGCGTCCTTTGCTCTGCCAGCGACGACGAAGTAGGCGGATTCCAAGCGCGATGCGCGAGCCGCGCCCAAAAAAGGACCGTGTTATCTTGACGTCAAGATAATTTGGTAATGGCTGATGGAGGGCTCATGAGTGTGAACAGCTTCGGCGCAAAGACAACCCTCCAGGTGGGGGAGGAGTCCTACCAGATCTTCCGGCTCGACGCCGTCGACGGGTCGGACTCGCTGCCGTACAGCCTCAAGATCTTGCTGGAGAATCTGCTGCGCACCGAGGACGGCGCCAACATCACTGCCGACGACATCCGCGCGCTGGCCGGCTGGGATCCGAACGCCGAACCGAGCGAAGAGATCCAGTTCACGCCCGCGCGAGTGATCATGCAGGACTTCACGGGTGTGCCGTGTGTGGTCGATCTGGCGACGATGCGTGAAGCGATGGCAGAGATGGACGGCGACCCTTCCAAGATCAACCCGCTCGCGCCGGCCGAGATGGTGATCGATCACTCGGTGATCGCGGACGTGTTCGGCACAGCGGACGCCTTTGTCAAGAACGTCGAGATCGAATACAGCCGGAACCACGAGCGCTATCAGTTCTTGCGCTGGGGTCAGACTGCATTCGACGATTTCAAAGTGGTGCCACCCGGCACTGGCATCGTGCATCAGGTCAATATCGAGCATCTGGCGCGGGTGATCTTCTCCCGGGAGGTCGAGGCCGACGGCAAGGCCGAGGTGTACGCCTATCCGGACACGTGCGTCGGCACCGACTCCCACACCACGATGGTCAATGGACTTGGCGTGGTCGGCTGGGGAGTGGGCGGGATCGAGGCCGAAGCAGCGATGCTCGGCCAGCCGGTCTCGATGCTCATTCCTCGGGTCGTTGGCTTCAAGCTCTCAGGTGCGTTGCGCGAGGGGACGACCGCAACTGATCTGGTGCTGACGATCACCGAGATGCTGCGGCAGCACAAGGTAGTGGGCAAGTTCGTCGAGTTCTACGGTCCCGGCGTCTCCCACGTGCCGGTGGCGAACCGGGCAACGATCGGCAACATGAGTCCGGAGTACGGCTCGACCATCGCGATCTTTCCGATCGACGGCAAGACGACGGAGTACCTCAAACTGACTGGTCGCAGCGAGCAGCAGATCGCGCTCGTGGAGACCTACGCGAAAACGCAGGGGCTGTGGCACAGCGACGACAGCGAACCGAGGTATTCGGAGTATCTGGAGCTTGACCTGGACACCGTCGTGCCCAGCATCGCGGGACCCAAGCGTCCCCAGGATCGGGTACTGGTCGCTCACGCGAAGCAGGGATTTCGCGAAGCGCTTCGCGATTACGTTTCTCCCGAAGAGCTGACCGGCTACGACGAGTCGGTGGATGAATCGTTCCCGGCATCTGATTCGCCGAGTCGCGGGGGTGGCAACGAGTCAACTGCGCCGCACGAATACGGCGAAGAGGCCGCCGATATCGACCGGCCGAGCAAGAACGTGGCCGTGACGCTGAGCGAAGGTACCTCATTCGAGCTCGACCACGGTGCGGTGGTGATCGCAGCGATCACGTCGTGCACGAATACCTCCAACCCCACCGTGATGATCGGAGCCGCGCTGGTCGCCAAGAAGGCGGTCGAGCGGGGGCTGAATCGCAAGCCCTGGGTCAAGACGACCCTCGCGCCGGGGTCCAAGGTGGTCAGCGACTATTACGACCGCTCCGGTCTGACGCCCTACCTGGACAAGCTCGGTTTCAACCTGGTCGGTTACGGCTGCACGACCTGTATCGGCAACTCCGGGCCTCTCATCCCGGAGGTCAGTGCTGCCGTCCAGGAACATGATCTTGCTGTGGTCTCGGTGCTGTCGGGCAACCGGAACTTCGAGGGCAGGATCAACCCGGACGTCAAGATGAACTACCTGGCGTCGCCGCCGCTGGTAGTGGCATACGCGCTGGCCGGCACCATGGACATCGACCTGATGAACGACTCGCTCGGCACCGACGGGCGAGGCAACGAGGTATACCTCGCCGACATCTGGCCGACCGAGGCAGAGATTGATGAGATCATCTCCGCGGCCATCGGGGCCGAGATGTTCACCGAGTCGTACGCGGATGTGTTCGCAGGTGACGAGCAATGGCAGTCCCTGCCGACGCCGGAGGGCGAGATCTTCGCCTGGGATCCCGACTCGACCTACGTCCGCAAGGCGCCCTACTTCGATGGCATGCCTGCCGAGCCGGCACCGGTTACTGACATTGCGGGAGCGCGGGTCTTGCTCAAACTGGGTGATTCGATCACCACCGATCACATTTCTCCGGCTGGCTCGATCAAGCCGGACTCGCCGGCGGGGCGGTACCTGTCCGACCATGGCGTGGAGCGCCGGGATTTCAATTCCTATGGGTCGCGGCGGGGCAATCACGAGGTCATGATCAGGGGAACCTTCGCTAACATTCGGCTCCGCAATCAGCTCGCACCGGATACCGAGGGCGGATTCACCAAGGACTTCACGGCGTCGGACGAGCCAATCACAACCGTCTACGAAGCGTCCGAGCACTACCTCGCCGCAGACACCCCGCTGGTGATCCTTGCCGGCAAGGAGTACGGCTCGGGCTCCTCACGTGACTGGGCGGCGAAGGGCACGGCCTTGCTCGGCGTGAAAGCTGTCATCGCCGAGTCGTACGAGCGAATTCACCGATCCAACCTGATCGGCATGGGCGTGCTGCCGCTGCAGTTCCCCGAGGGCGAAAGTCTCAGCTCTCTAGGTCTGACCGGCGAGGAGACCTTCGACATCGTCGGGATCACCGGGCTGAACGAAGACCGGATCCCGAAGACGGTCAAGGTCAACGCCGGTGATGTGAGCTTCGACGCACCGGTGCGCATCGACACTCCGGGTGAGGCCGACTACTACCGCAACGGTGGAATCATGCAGTTCGTGCTGCGTTCGTTGATCAAGAAGTAAGGCGATGCGGCGGGCGCTCGCGATAATCGGGGCGGCCGCCCTGCTGGTTCTCACGGGTTGCTCGCTGATCGGTCCGCTGGCCGTACCGTCCGAGCCATTTGGCGACTTTGTTGTGGGGGAGTTCGGTGGCATCGACGGCCGTCAGAACATCTTGTATGTCCGTGCGGACGGAGTTGCTCTGCTGGTTTCTCCGCAGCCCGCTGCCGGCCGGCTAAGCAATCAAACGCTGGGCCGGCTTCGGACCCTGCTGACGTCGGATCAGTTCCGGCAGGAAGTGGCAAGAGACGCGGAGCGAAAGAAGCGAGCGCCCGTGCCCGTCTGCGCCGACCAGATCACGACTGAGGTGACCATGGGGAGTCTGTCGATGAGCCGTAGTGATCCATGTCGCGAGAAATCTGAGCCCACGCCGGCGTTCGACGAGATCACGAGCATGGTCGCTCCGGCGCTGCGGGGCAACTTCGACGGACCGGCCGACACAGCTGAGCCGCGGCTGTTGCCGATGTCGCTGCAGCGTACCCAGTTCCAAGATCGACCGGCTTATGCGATCAAGGTCGACGCCGCCGGACGCGCCATGATCATGATTTCCGGCCGTACGTCTGAGTGGCACTCGTTGTCGGTACAGCAACGCGACACCGTACGCCTGCTCGTGGCGCGCGTGATCGAAAAGCCTGTCGCACCCTGTACTTCGCAGGCAGACTACCGGTTGCATGTCGACACGGAGCCCGCCGTCGAGGGACCTGATTGCGGGTTTCCGCAGCGGCAGCTGGAGTTCCACGCGCTGACCGCGATGCTGGAGGACGCTTTCGGCGTCTGATCAGCGCGACACTAGCCTGGATCCGTGGGCCTATGGACCGACCATGCGTTACCGCATCTGATGGATCGGGTGCTGCGTACGCCGGAGGTGAATGCGCGGCGTGTCAAGGTATGTCGGGGATTGCACGGCCGCGTCCTGGAGATCGGCTTCGGAACCGGCCTCAACCTTAGTCACTACCCGGCAGGGGTGAGCGAAATCCTTGTCGTCGAGCCCTCGACCTCTGCGCTACGGCTTGCGGAACCGCGTAAGGCAGCAGTATCCGCGCCAGTCGATCATGTCGGCCTTGACGGTGCCCGGCTCGATCTGCCCGACGGCTCGGTGGATTGTGTGTTGTCGACGTACACGTTGTGCACGATTGCCGATGTGGATGCGGCACTTCAAGAGGTCCATCGCGTGCTCAAGCCGGACGGTGCGTTGCATTTCCTGGAGCACGGCAGGGCTCCTACGGAGTCCGTCCGCCGTTGGCAGCATCGGCTCCATCCGCTCCACAGCCGCATCGCGGGCGGTTGCCATCTGGACCGGCCGATCGAGGAGTTGATCACTCGCTCCGGGCTGATGATCGGCGACTTGGAAACGGGATACGGCGACGGCCCGCGGCCCTTCAGCTACCTGTACCGGGGTCGGGCCCTGCGGGCTGGGTGAGGCTTGTGCACGCAGCTGTGATGCGACGGCCGCCGGCGTCCCGATCCTTCGTGATCTTGGCGAGAACGGGGCGTCATTCGAGCGCGGTCACGATGGGATCGTTCACCCAAAGCCACATGTCGCTTTCCCCCAAGTCCCATCACTTCTGGTAGCGCGGGAGTAGTTCCACCAGGGTCGAGTCCAGCCCGGTGATGATAGTCGCGCGGTCAGCCGATCTCGATCGCGTTCTTGATCTTGGCCGCGTACTCGTCGATCTCCCCCGATCCGTAGTGAGTTCGAGGCCAGAAGAAGCCGCGTAGGCCATCGCCCTTGGTTCTCGGCACTACATGCACATGGAGGTGGGGGATGGACTGGCTGACGACGTTGTTGATGGCGACGAATGTTCCCTGTGCTCCGAGAGCGTCGAGCACGGCGCGGGCGACCCGTTGCACGCCGATCATGAGAGGCGGTATGAGGCTCTCCGGCAGGTCCAGGAGCGTCTCGACATGGCGAACCGGAGCTACCAGGACATGACCTTTGAACACCGGCCGGTGATCGAGGAAGGCGATGACGTGCTCGTTCCGCGTTACAACCGCCGCGTCGAGCTTCCCGCTGACGATCTGGCAAATCACATCGCTCACCGGCACGAGATTAGTGTCCGCGAGCTGTGCAGGCAGTAATTGGGTTCGCTGTCAGGTCTCACTCCTGCATGCTGGAAGGTGTGAGCCTGTCCAGTACTCCCCGTAGCACCCTGACCCGTCTCCGTGAACGGGCCCGCACCGACGTCGCAGACTTGTACGCCGTGCTGGACGCCGGCCTGATCTGCCATTTGGGACTGCTGCGGGACGGCTCGCCAGTGGTCGTTCCCACGGGATATGCGCGTGTCGCTGACACCATCTATCTCCATGGCTCGACGGGGGCGGGATATCTGCGGGTTGTGGACGGTGCGCCGGTCTGCGTGACCGTGACACACCTCGACGGGATCGTTTATGCCCGCTCGGTGTTTCACCATTCGATGAACTACCGCAGCGCAGTCGTGCACGGTTTGGCTCGTGACGTCACGGACCCTGATGAGAAGTGGGCCGCACTTGAGGCGATCGTGGAACACCTCGCTCCAGGATCGTGGACCTACACGCGACAACCGAATCAGCGGGAACTTGCCGCTACCGCAGTGGTCGCGTTGAGCTTGGCCGAGGCCAGCGTGAAGGTTCGCACCGGGCCGCCTAGCGATGACGCCGACGACATCGCCGCCGGTGGTCGCTGGGCCGGCGTACTGCCGGTCCGCATGGTCTTCGATCCACCCATACCGTGCCCGACAACAAACGAGGGCGATCCCATCCCGCCACAGGTCCGGAATCGGCCATTCAAGCTGGCTATCGAACAAGATTTCTAATACGCTCCACATGTGACCAGTGCCGCCTACGTCCCGCCCGGGTGGCCGAGCGAGGTGCGACCGCCAGGAGTATCAGGCTGGGAAGCGACGGCTATCGCGTATCTGTTGGATTGCTGCCCAGCAGACTTTCGTGCCTATCGTGTGCTCCGCAACCATCCTGTGGTGCTCGCACAATTCGCCAGTCACTTCGTCGAAGGCCAGCACGACGCGTCGCAGCGAGCACTGGCGGAGGTGCGCACGAGCCTGTCCGACTACGTCGAGCCTGACGTCGTGGATGCTGCTACCGAGGCCTGGCTGGAGCAAGGGGCCCGGCTGGCCCGGACCCGCCGGTCCGTGAGTCTGTTGGCTGAGGCGCTGCGCGGCCGGGTCTTCGTTCGCAAGCTTTGAGGCGGCGAACCCGCGACGTGTGCTGGGCCACACTTGGCATCGCGCGGCGGCCGAACACGTAAACTCAAGCCCATGTCGGCCGCCCCGTACGGACTGTTGAGCTCGATCCATAGCCCACAAGACCTACGGAACTTGACCGAAGATCAGCTCCAGGAGCTGAGCCTGGAGATCCGCTCGTTTCTGATTGAGCAGGTGTCTCAGACCGGGGGGCACCTCGGACCGAATCTAGGCGTCATCGAGCTGACACTCGCGCTGCATCGCGTTTTCGAGTCGCCGCGAGATCCGATCATCTTCGACACCGGACACCAGAGTTATGTGCACAAGATCTTGACCGGCCGGCAAGATCAATTTCCTACGCTGCGGCAGCGGCATGGACTCTCGGGGTATCCCAGTCCCAGCGAGTCCGAACACGACTGGGTGGCGAACTCGCACGCATCACCCGCGCTCTCCTACGCCGACGGGCTGGCGAAGGCTATTCGGTTGCAGGGCAAGGGCGGGACCGTTGTGGCGTTCGTGGGCGACGGCTCGCTCACTGGCGGGATGGCATGGGAGGCCTTGAACAACATCGCCGCCTCTGAGGACCTGCCATTGGTGATCGTGGTGAACGACAATGGCCGGTCCTACACACCCACCGTTGGCGGCCTGGCGCGATACTTGACCGGGCTGCGTACCAATCCCCGCTACGAGCAAGTTCTCGACCTCGTCAAGCGCAATGTGAGCCGCGCGCCGCTGCTGGGCAACGTCGCTTATGACATCCTGCACGGCATCAAGATCGGGCTGAAGGATGTTCTCGCCCCGCAGGGCATGTTTTCCGACCTGGGTCTGAAGTACATCGGGCCGATCGATGGCCACGACATCCTCGCGGTGGAACGCGCCCTGCAGCAAGCCAAGCAGTTCCGGGGGCCGGTCCTGGTGCACTGCTCGACCCGCAAGGGCAACGGCTTCAAGGCCGCCGAGAACCATGAGGAAGATCGCTTCCACGCTGTTGGCAAGATCAATGCGACAACCGGCGAGGCGCTGGGAGGTGCGGACCGACAGACGTGGACCAATCTGTTCTCCGACGAGCTGCTTCGGTTGGGTAGCAGCGATGAGCGCGTGGTCGCCATCACCGCGGCCATGGTCTATCCCACGGGGCTGCACCGTTTTGCGCAGGCGTTCCCGGATCGCTGCTTCGATGTGGGCATCGCCGAGCAACACGCCGTGACGTCGGCGGCCGGTCTGGCGATGGGTGGGTTGCACCCAGTCGTCGCGGTGTATTCGACATTCGTGAATCGCGCCTTTGATCAAGTGCTGATGGACGTGGCGCTACACGGGTGCGGAGTCACCTTCGTGCTCGACAGGGCCGGTATCACCGGGCCGGATGGAGCCAGCCATCACGGCATGTGGGATATGTCGATCTTGCAGGTGGTGCCTGGCATGCAGCTGGCCGCACCGCGCGACGGCACTCGGCTACGCGCGGCGCTGGCCGAATCGCTGACGATTGACGATGGCCCCAGCGTGATCCGCTTTCCCAAGGGTTCCGTTGCGGCCGACCTACCAGCGGTTGATCAGCTGGATGGAATGGACGTACTCCTGAGGACTGAGCAGCCGAGGGTGCTCGTGGTCGGCATCGGCCCGCTGGCCGAGACAGCTGTCGCAGTCGGGCGGCGACTCTCGGATCAGGGCATCGGCGTGACGGTTCTGGACCCGGTATGGGCACTACCAATCAATCCCGCACTGACTGCGCTCGCCGCCGATCATGAGCTGGTGATCACGATCGAGGACAACGGCGTCGTCGGCGGTTACGGCGCACGGCTCGCGCAGCAGTTGCGCTTTGCAAGAGTTGAGACACCGATACGGGAGTTCGGCCTCCCGCAGGAGTTCATACCCCACGGCGGCCGCTCGGAGTTATTGGAGGAAGCTGGGCTGACGCCGCAGAACATCGCCCGGTACGCGGTCGAGGCCGTCGTGCGATCGGAGGAACCTTTCGACCAGCAGCCCACTCGCGCCGACATGTCAGAACCCAGTTGAGTTGAGCTCGGTGCGATTCTGACGGATCGGTGTCAAACCTGGACCACGGATGCCCGTACGTGGCGAGTGTGCAGGAGACGGGTGAGGTCGGCCGCCTCGCTGGTCAAGATTGTGTCGCCGGGATCAACGAGCAAGGCGACGTGAGCATCGACCACGTCACGAGTTCTACTTGTTCCCAAAAGCTCACCGACGCGTTGAGCCGCCAGGCGGTCGAGCGAAGCGATTGCAATCCCACGAAGAACTGGGAGCAGGTTCGCCTGGCGGGCTCCATTGCGCCAAACCTGCGCGAGAGCAGCAGCGCTTGTGGAGATGGTTAATTGATCTCTGCGAGCCTCTTCCAACACCGCTCCGACCATCCGGTTTCGACGGTCGACCGCCAGCAGCGCGCCTGCATCCAGGATGAGCGCCACCTCAGCCTGCACGACGCTTGGTTGAACCTTGTCCATGCAAGATGGCGGCCGCAGCCTCGAGCTCTTCCTCGGTAAATGCCCCGTTCTCCGCTTGCCACGCGTCCAGCGCCTCGCCGAGCAGTTGGTTACGCAACATCGCCTCAGCTGCCTCGCTCATCCAAGTCGAGACGCTAACGCCTCTCTTTGTGGCGGCTTCGCGGACTGCCGAACCCAGCTCAGCTGGGACGGCGACGGACAAGCGATCGACATTCATGAATACGATCGTAGTGCACACTCGCGTGTGCAACGCACTAGGAGCCAATAGGCACTGAGGCGACTCCGAGTGGCAGGAAGCGGCGGCCCAGTATCCGTTCCGAGATGCCCTCCCGGTCGAGATACGGCGTGATGCCGCCGAGGTGGAAGGGCCAGCCGGCGCCCAGAATCAGGCATAGATCGATATCCATAGGCGCGGCAACAACATCCTCGTCCAACATCAGGCCGATCTCGGATGCCACGGCGTGCAGAGCCCGCTCGCGAACCTGCCCTGCGGTGCTTGGCCGGTCGCCGACGACGAACAGCTCGGCCGTCTCCTTGCTCACATAGGGCTGGCCGTCGGCGGTCCAGTCGTAGATGCCGGGCCTTCCGGAGGCCACCAATGCCTGCAGATTCTGCGAGATCGGGAAGCGATCGCCAAAGGCTGCCTGCAGATTCTCCACCACGTGCAGGGCAACAGCCGGACCGACCAGCTGAAGCAGGACGTACGGCGGCATGGGCAGGCCGAGCGGTCGCAGCGCGACATCGGCCACTTCGACCGGGGTTCCCTCGTCGACGGTCGCGAAGATCTCAGCCATCAACCGGAGCAGGATCCGGTTCACCACGAAACCGGCCGCATCCTTGACGACCACGGCAGTCTTCTTCAGCGCCTTCGCGACGTCCAATGCCGTCGCCAGAGTGTCCTCCTCGGTCGCGGGACCGCGGACGATCTCAACCAGCGGCATGACCGCCACGGGGTTGAAGAAGTGGAAGCCGACGACCCGCTCGCGATGATCAAGATCGGCGGCCATCTCTGCGACGGATAGCGAGGACGTGTTAGTAGCCAGTACGCAATTATTGGAGACATGCTTTTCAAGATCGGCGAGCACTTGCTTTTTGATCGACATCTCCTCGAAGACCGCCTCGATGACGAAGTCGCAGTCGGCGAAGTCGATCAGCTCGGTGGTGCCCGATATCAGCGCCTGCAGCCGGTTTGCCGCATCGGAGGAGATTCGCCGTTTGGCACGTAGTTTGTCGATCTCGGCCGTGACATAGCCCAGGCCTTTGTCGACCCGCTCTTGATCAAGATCAGTGATCACCACCGGTACCTGCAGCCGGCGCAGGAAGAGCACGGCGAGCTGGCTGGCCATCAAGCCGGCGCCGACGACTCCGATCTTGGTCACCGGTCGGGCCAGTGTCGCATCAGGAGCACCTGCTGGTTTCCTGGCCCGCTTCTGAACAAGATCGAACGCGTACAGGCTGGCTCGCAGTTCCGGACTCATGATCAGATCCGCGAGCGCTTGGTCCTCGGCGGCGTACGCCGCAGCCCGGTCTGCGGTCTTTGCGGCCGCCATCAACTCAAGCGCCCGATACGGCCCTGGGGAGGCGCCGGAGACTTTGCTGTCAACGAAGCTGCGAGCTGCTGCAAGCGCCGCATCCCAGGCCGTCCCGCGATCGATGTCGGGTCGTGACACGGTCTGCGAGCCTGCGACGATGTGACCCGCCCAGTCCAGCGAGCGAGCTAGGAAGTCGGCGCCATCGAAGATGGCGTCCGCCAGGCCGAGCTCGTACGCCTGAGCGCCGCTCAGCATCCTGTTCTGGTTGAGTGGATTCTCGATGATCAGCTGAACGGCCCGGTCGGCACCGATCAGGTTGGGCACGATGTACGCCCCGCCCCAACCCGGAACTAGGCTTAGTGACGTTTCCGGTAGAGCGATTCCCGAGGCGGCAGCGGAGACCGTCCGGTAGTGGCAGTGCAGGGTGAGCTCCAGACCACCGCCCAGCGCGAGCCCGTTGAGAAAGGCGAATGTCGGCACCGGGGACGTAGCCAGCTTGTCGAAAACGGCATGCCCGATCCTGGCGATGGCCAGCGCCTGCTGGCGGTTGACGATCTTGGCAAATCCGGTGAGGTCGGCGCCTGCGGCCAGCATGAAGGGCTTTCCGGTGATCGCGATCGCGGCTACGTCACTGCGCGCGAGTGCCGCATCGAGTGCTCGATTCAACTCACCGAGACCACCCGCACCCAAGGTATTCGGCCGAGAGGGACCACGCCCGTTGTCCAGTGTGATCAACACCGCTGTTCCGGCTGTGCGGGGCAGGATGATATCTCGGCTCAGGGCACGGGTCACGACCTCGGCCTCGCTGCTAGCCGAAGCCGCGGCGATCAATTCATCGAGCTCATCGGTTCTCACGCTGCCGCCTCGACCTCGGAGCCGAAGTGGGGATTCTCCCAGATCACGGTGCCGCCCATGCCGAGACCGATGCACATCGTAGTGATCCCATAGCGGACTTCCGGGTGCTCCCGGAACGCCCGCGCCAGGTGGATCATGAGTCGGACCCCGGAGCTGGCGAGCGGATGGCCGAGGGCGATCGCACCGCCGTACGGATTGATCCGCTGATCATCTGCGGCGAGTCCGAAATGATCACAGAAAGCGAGTACCTGGACTGCGAACGCTTCGTTGATCTCGAAGGCGCCGATGTCATTGATCGACAGCCCAGCCTTCTTCAATGCCTTCTCCGTTGCCGGGATCGGCCCGACTCCCATGACCTCGGGATCCACACCGGCGAACGCGAACGAGACCAGTCTCATGGCTACTGGTAGACCCAACTCGGCGGCGACAGTCTCGGCTGCCAGCAGGCAGGCAGTCGCTCCATCGTTGAGGCCTGCCGCGTTGCCGGCTGTGACGCGCCCGTGGGGGCGGAAGGGAGTGCGAAGAGCCGCCAACGCCTCCACGGTGGTGCCTGGTCGCGGCTGCTCATCTGTTACCGCCAGCCCCCAACCAAGCTCGGAGCTCGGCGTCGCGACAGCAACAAGCGACTCCTGTATCACGCCCGCGTCATACGCACTCTGTACGCGCTGCTGGCTGAGCGCTGCGAAGGCGTCGGCCCGGTCCTTCGTGATCCCCGGAAAACGATCATGGAGATTCTCCGCGGTGGATCCCATGATCAACGCGGACTGGTCGACCAGCTTCTCGGTGACGATCCTGGGATTCGGGTCGATGCCCTGACCCATGGGATGCCGGCCCATGTGCTCCACGCCTCCGGCGATGGCGACGTCGTACGCGCCGAAGGCGATTCCTGAGGCTGTCGTCGTTACTGCGGTCATAGCGCCTGCGCACATCCGGTCGATCGCAAAGCCGGGTACTGAACGCGGAAGTCCGGCAAGCAACGCCGCCGAACGCCCAATGGTCAGGCCCTGGTCGCCGGTCTGGGTGGTAGCCGCGATCGCGACATCGTCGACGCGTTCCGGTGGCAGCTCCGGATGGCGCCGCAACAGCTCTCGAATGCAATCGACGACGAGATCGTCCGCTCTCGTCTCGGCGTACATGGAGCCGGCCTTGCCGAAGGGGGTACGCACGCCGTCGACAAAGACGACATCCCGATTCTCACGAGCCATACCAAAATATTACTCATCAGTAACTATGACGGCTGATGAAGGGCGCAGCCGCTTGTGGCGCTTTGTGTGCGGACTTTCGGTCTCACTGGATGATCGTGTACGTCGAAAGCCGAGGCCGATCGCCAGGCCGATGCAGACCACGCCGATGCCCAGCCAAACGGGCAGCGCCGGAAGCTGGCGGATAGTCGCCGCGCCAGCGAAGGCCGCGGCCGGTGGTGCTACGCCAGTGAGGAGGCCGGCCCGACCGGAACCGATGATCGCGACGCAGCTGTACCAGCACAGGAAGGCGACGGCCGTGACCATCAAAGCCAGATAGCCGATGGCAACCCAATCGTCGGAGTGGAGCCGGAGGGCGGACTGGGGTCCCTCGGCCAGCATGGCGAGCAGCACAAGCATGACTGTGCCGATCCACACGGTGTGCAGGGAGACGCCCCAGGCGCCCTGACGACGCAACACCGGAACCGCCAGGAGCGTGAACGCTGCCTCGCACAGCAGCGCGACCACGGCCCAGGCAACGCCAGCAGCGTCAGTACGGCCGGCGCCTTCGACAATGACGCCGCCCAGGGTGACGACGACAGCCGCAAGGATCACCCGGCGAGCCGGGCGCTGCCCATCGAGCAATGGCCCGACCAACCCGATGACGACAGGTACGCAGGCGACTGCGACCGCGATCGTTGCCGGCTCCGCATGAGCGACGCCGCGGATCACGGCGACGTTGAACAACACCAGCCCAGTCGCAGCGATACCGGTCAACCACAGCCATTCGGCTCCGCGTGGGCGAACGACTCGCACCCGCGCCATGCGCGCGATGAGCGCCAGCAGCCCAGCGGCTATCGCATATCGAATGGCCTGGGCGGTGAACAACGGAGCGTCGCCCAAGGCACCGGAGACGGCCACGCTTCCGCCCACCAGCGTCATGGCGAAGAGCCCGAGAACGAATCCCGTGGAAAAACGTCGCGTCTCAGGGGTGCTTGGCACGAGTTCCACCCTGCTGCAACGATGGACTAATGAACAGGTCCATTGAGGCCATAAATGAAAGGGCCAAAAGAGGCTTCTCGGACTTCTTGCAGCTCGATCCATCTCGGGCTCGGGCGGGCGGGCTTTCCGATTGGTTGGTCGGGGAGGTGCGCGGCGCGATAGCCGACGGGCGGCTGCCGACCGGCAGCCGACTTCCCGCCAGTCGGGTACTGGCGGCGGAGTTGCAGGTATCCCGCGGGGTGGTGACCGAGGCGTACCAGCGACTCAGCGAGAACGGGCAAGTCGTCGGCCACGCGCGAGCGGGAACGGTCATAGCGGCGGTCCCTGCACCCGGCCAAGAAGATCGCCCGGCATCGAAGGCGGCCCCTGAAGCGGCTGATCTCTTCGAGCCGGCGCCGGGCGCCGCTACCTTCGACCTCCTCCGATCGGCGCCGGCGGCCATTGATCTTTTTCCTGGGCTGCCAGACCTGACCACGTTTCCACGAAGCGCATGGCTTCGCGCCGAGCGTACGGTGCTGGCGGACTTCGCTGCTGCGGACCTCGGCTACGGGGATCCGAGCGGTGCTCCGGCCTTCCGCCTCGCGGTCACTCGATGGTTGGCCAGAAACCGCGGCATTCAGGCCGATCCTGCTGAGGTGATCATCGTGGCGGGTGTGGCGCAGGCGCTGGCTGTGCTGGCCCGGGTACTCGGCCAGGCCGGGATCACTCGGATTGCCGTGGAGGATCCCGGCTCCCTGGGTGCCCGGGAACAGTTACGGGCGTGGGGTGTGGACACTCCGCCAGTGCTGGTCGACGATGCCGGACTGGTTGTCGAGCACTTGCGCCGCAGCGCTGCATCGGCGGTGCTGATGACGCCCGCCCATCAGTTTCCGACCGGCGTCGTGCTTTCGGGCGAGCGCCGCCGGGAACTGCTCGGCTGGGCGGAGGACGGTGGCTTGATCATCGAGGACGACTACGACGCGGAGCACCGCTACGACCGCGCGCCAGTGGCCTCGCTCCGCGCGGTGGCGCCGGAGCGGGTCTGTTACGCGGGCAGTGTCTCGAAGCTCCTGGCACCTGCGCTGCGAGTGGGCTGGCTGCTGGTGCCGTCCCGCTACCACCGGGCAGCCGTTCTGGCAAAGCGCGACGCCGACCTTGGCAACGCCGTGTTGCCTCAGCTGGTGCTAGCGCACCTGATGGAGTCGGGTGATCTCGATCGACATCTGCGCCTGGTGCGACGACGTCACCGGCGTCGGCGCGACGCCATGATCGCCGCCTTACGGCGTGAGCTGCCCGAGGCGCGACTCCAGGGTGCCGCCGCGGGCTTACATCTCATGATCAACTTCACCGACGGGCTTTCTGATGTTGATCTTGCAGCTGCAGCCTTCGGCCGCGGTGTCAAGGTGCAGCCGCTGTCCTGGCACTGTCAAACGCCGCACCAGCCGGGCTTGGTACTCGGTTATGCAGCAACTCCGGTCCGCGCGATCGAGCAGGGCGTCAGCTTGTTGGCTGAGTCCTATCGGGACTTGCAGCCAGCAGGGGAGTAATGGCTGCCACGGTCAGCTCGCGCTGCCAGGGCCGCGCACCAAGATCGGCCAACGCCTGTTCGACTGAATCCTCGGTCGCTGGCGTCGGCGGACGCCATGCCAAACGGCGTAGATGTTCGGGTGTGATGAGATTTTCCACCGGCAGCTCGTACCGCTCGGCAATGGTCAACAGCGCGGCACGTACGGCGGCCAGCCGGGAGGCCGCGCCAGGATTCTTTGCCGGCCAGAGCCGCGACTGGGGTGGCCCATGGTTGGGAATATGCATAGGCGGGAGCGCGCTCTCGGGCAACCGCGCTGCGACGCCGAGCGCATCCAGCCAGCTGATCTCGGCTCGCTTGGCCTGGCGGCGTGAGAATGCGGGAATCTGACGGAGCGTGGCGCGATCCGGGTGCTTGGTGGCGGCCAATTCGGTGATCGCTATGTCTGGCAGGATCTTGCTCGGTGCCCGGTCCAGCCGCTGGGCTATCGCGTCACGGGCGTACCACAGCTCCGCGACGTACGCGAGGCCACGACGGCTGTGTATGTGATGGATGCCAGACGTGCGTCGCCAGGGATCACGTCGCGGTTCAGGGCTGATTCCAGCACTTGCCACCAGTGCCGCGAACTCCTGCTCGGCCCATGACCACTTTCCGGTTTCGGCGAGCCGGACCTCCAGCCGGTCACGCAGTTCAATCAAGAGCTCGACGTCCAGGGCGGCGTAGATCAGCCATTCTTCCGGCAGCGGTCTGCGCGACCAGTCCGATGCCGAGTGCTCCTTCAGCAGCCGTACGCCGAGCAGCTCTTCGATCATGGTGCCCAGGGCCACCCGAGGGTAATTAAGCAGCCGGGCGGCGAGCTCGGTGTCGAACAGCGTGGTCGGAACGAGGCCGACCTCGTACAAACACGGCAAGTCCTGACTGGCTGCGTGGATGACCCACTCCGCGTCGGACAGTGCATCACCGAGCGCGGAGAGGTCGGCTGGCTGCCCGAACGCGATCGGATCGAGCAGATGCGTGCCCGATCCGGCGCGGCGCAGTTGAATGAGATAGGCGCGCTGGCTGTAGCGAAACCCGTGCGCGCGTTCGGCGTCCACCGCAATTGGCCCGGTTCCGGTGCGGAGGGCAGCAATGGTGTGATGCAAGGCTTCCGGAGTGGTGAGGATCGCTGGCACGCCCTCCGCAGGCGTGGTGAGCAGCTCCGCTTCCTGATCAAGATCAGGCGCGGTAAGCGGTACTTCGGTCAATGTCTCCGGGAACTTCGGCTCGGCGGTTTGCGCCGAGAAGGCATCATCACCACCCCGGCGGGCAGCGGTGGCAGACCCGCTAGCGTACAGAGTAGTTCAGCCCAGCCAGCCAGGTGAGGGCTCAGTCCGGTTCCGTCGGCAAGCAGCTTGGGAGTCCAGGAGGCACGGATCTCGATCTCGGCTCGCGATGGCTCTGACGCCATTCCTCCGAAGGAGTCGCTGGAGACCGACGTCACAGTCCCACTCGGTGCGTCGTAATCAGCGTTGTTGCTCTCCAGCGCATCGACTAGCCACGACCAGCCCACGCTGGGAAGCAACGAATCTGTGACCATCTCCGGGTCGATATCGGCACGCGCGAAGGTGACGCAGCGAAACGTGCCCTGCCAGGCCGTATTGCCGGCCGGATCGTGCAGCAGGACGAATCGACCGCTGCCCAGCTCTTCGCCGTTCACCAGCACGTCAGCGGTTACCGCCGCCGAATATGGCGCTATGCGCTGTGGGGCAGGGAGTTCCTCGACATGCAACTCCGAGCGCCACGGTGCCGACGTCAGGTCCTCGACGGCCCGATGAAACGCGTCGGGGGCGCCCGTGACGTTTCCACCAGCCGCGTCGCTTTTCGCTGCCATCCGTCGAGCGTATTCGGCTGCCCGTAGGCGACTCATTCGACGCGCCGACTTCCCTGACCGTGAAAAGATTCACGAGTGCCCGCTCTGGCTCCCGATATGCCTCTGCTGATAGCCGTATGCCGCAAGATGCACCCGGACGACCGGGTACCGGTGTGGTTCATGCGACAAGCCGGGCGTTCGCTGCCGGAGTATCGAGCGAGCCGGGAGGGCATCGGCATGCTCGAAAGCTGCATGCGTCCGGAGCTGGTGGCCGAGATCACCCTTCAGCCCGTACGCCGCTACGGGGTCGACGCGGCGATTCTCTACTCCGACATCATGCTGCCGCTCAAGGCGGCCGGGGTGGACCTGGACATTGTCTCTGGTCGCGGTCCCGTGATCGCGGATCCCGTCCGCTCGGCGGCCGATCTGGAGCAGGTTCAACCGCTCGATCCGGCAGCTTTGTGGTACGTCACGGATGCGGTCGGGCTGATCATCGACGACCTCGGCAATGTCCCGCTGATCGGCTTTGCCGGTGCACCCTTCACTCTCGCCAGCTATCTCGTCGAGGGCGGTCCGAGTCGTGACTACGCCGCGACGAAGGCCTTGATGATCAGTGAGCCGTCGCTGTGGCACGAGATGTGTACGCGGCTGGCCGATCTGTCCGCGGTTTTCCTCCAGACCCAGGTCGAAGCGGGAGCCACGATCGTGCAGCTGTTCGACTCCTGGGCTGGCAGCCTGAGCGCGGCAGACTACCGGCGGTACGCTCAGCCCTACTCGGCCCGTGTACTGGAGGCGCTGGCTCATACCGGAGTGCCGCGGATTCACTTCGGCGTGGGTACGGCTGAGCTGCTCGAGCTGATGGGCGCTGCCGGCGCCGAGGTCATCGGGGTGGACTGGAGGTTGCCACTTGCGGACGCGAGTCGCCGGGTCGGGCAGCGCTATGCGCTACAGGGAAATCTCGATCCTGCACTGCTGTCGGCTCCGTGGCGGGTGCTGTCCGAGCGGGTCCGCGAGGTCGTCACCTCGGGTGCCGTCGCGCCTGGCCACATCTTCAATCTCGGGCATGGCGTGCCCCCGGAGACAGATCCTGCGGTGCTCGCCATGATCGTCGAGCTGGTGCATACCGAGGGTGCTCAGCTGCGTCGTGAGGCTCGGGAACAGTTAGCGCTATCCGCGGCGGCCGGCCGATGACCAGCGTTGCTGTCGTTGGCGGCGGAATCACTGGGCTCAGCGCCGCGCGCCTGCTTGCCCTACACGGTGTCAACGTCATTGTCCTCGAGGCCGGCAGCCGATGGGGCGGCAAGCTGGCGCCGGCCGCGATCAACGGCGTACGGCTGGACGGTGGCGCGGAATCGATCCTGGCGCGCCGCCCCGAGGGACTTCAGCTGATCAGTGACCTGGCCCTCGGCTCTCGCCTGGTGCATCCGACCGACAACAAACCCCAACTGCTGGTGGGCGGTCACCTGCATCCGATGCCGGCGTCGTTGCTCGGCGTACCAACCGATGTTTCCCAACTGGCCGGTCTGCTGTCAGCCGAGGGCTGGCGGACGGCGGCGTCCGAGCCGGAACGGCCGGCGCCCACCTTTGATCGTGACGTCGCCGTCGGCCGTTATGTCGATGAGCGGTTCGGCACAGAGGTGACCGATCGTCTACTGGAGCCGCTCCTGGGCGGGGTCTACGCCGGTTACGCACGACGGCTGTCCTTCGATGCCGTGGCCCACGAGCTGTTTACGCGTGCCAAGGGCGGTGGCTCACTGCTCCAGCACGCGCAGGCAATCGCCCAGCAGAGATCGGACGGTCCGGTGTTCGCCGGGCTGCGTGGCGGCCTGTCGATCATGGTCGACGCGCTTGTTGATGATCTTGGCCGGCGTGGGGTGACGTTGCGGTCGGGTGCGGCCGTCCGGGCGCTTGATCATGTGGCCGGGGGATATCAGCTGATCATCGGAGGTGCCGGCACGCCAGAGATGATCATGGCAGACGGCGTGTTGCTGACCGCACCAGCGACGGCGACTGGGCGACTTCTCTGGGGATTGGTGGACTCGGCGCAGGAGTTTGCTCGCGTGCCGTACGCGTCAGTGGCGGTCATCACCCTGGCGGTGCGGGGGGTGCGATCCGACGCCTCCGGGCTGCTGGTGCCGCCCGCCGAACTGCCCACGATCAAGGCATTGACGTATTCGTCGATCAAGTGGCCCTGGGTTGCCTCCCAAGCGCGTCGCGCCTGGGGCTCGGGGGTCGAGATCGTCCGAGTGAGCATCGGACGCCATGGGGATCCGACGAGTCTCCAGTTCAGTGACCGAGATCTCATCGATCGCACCTTCCGTGAGGTCTTGACCATCCCCGGATGGAAGACGGGCACGCTCGTCCATGGGGTGGTGAACCGCTGGGGTGGCGCCTTGCCGCAGTATCAGGTCGGACATCGAGATCTTGTCGCGCAACTGCGCTCAGAGGTGATGGGCAGGCCGGGGCTTGCGGTGGCTGGTGCAGCGTTGGACGGGGTGGGAATCGCGGCTTGCGTCGCCTCGGCGCGGGCTGCCGTCGACGTCCTTGCGGCTGATTTCGGGTTGGGCCGCGAGAACATGATCAAGGGTGAGGATCAACTCGAGGAGAGCGGGACATGAAGGCGCGCGAGATCAACTCGACGATTCGCTACACGATGTGGTCGGTGTTCAAAAGAGTTGGTCAGCTGGACGATCCGCCGCTGGAGACGGCCGACGCTGCGGTGCGCGCGATTAGTGGTGCCACTCAAGACGGCGATCTGGTGATCCGCGGCTGGTACGACATCGCGGGCTTGCGTGCCGACGCCGACCTGATGGTCTGGTGGCACGCGCCGGGCTCAGATGCGTTGCAAGACGCCTATCACGCGCTGCGGCGCTCCGATCTTGGCGCTCACCTGGTGCCGGTCTGGTCACAGCTGGCGCTGCATCGTCCGGCGGAGTTCAACAAAGGCCACGTGCCGGCGTTCATGCAGGACGAGGAGGCCAAGGCATACCTCTGCGTCTATCCCTTCGTACGTTCCTACGAGTGGTATCTGCTACCGGAGGAGGAACGGCGTGCCATGCTCACCGAGCACGGCATGCTGGCGCGGCCCTATCCCGACGTACGAGCCAACACTGTGTCGTCCTTCGCGCTGGGTGACTACGAGTGGATGCTGGCGTTCGAGGCCGACGATCTGCACCGCATCGTCGATCTGATGCGAGCCCTGCGGGCGGCCACAGCACGCCGCCACACTCGCGAAGAAGTTCCCTTCTACACCGGCCGCCGACGTGAGCTGAGCGCCATTCTGGCCTTGTGGTGAGGCTTGCCTGCCCGACGAGGCCGTTAGGACTTGGCGGGCTCGAGGGAGAGCGAGACCGAATTGACGCAATACCGCAGGTCGGTCGGGGTGTCGTAGCCTTCGCCGGAAAACACATGGCCGAGGTGTGAGTCGCAGCGCGCACAGCGCACCTCGACGCGCTTCATGAAGAGCGACTTGTCCTCGATGTAGCGCACCCGATCTTCGGCCAGCGGTGCGAAGAAGGAGGGCCAGCCGCAGTGTGACTCGAATTTCTGGTCACTTCGGAAAAGCTCGGCACCGCACGCCCGGCAGCGGTAGACGCCCTCGGTCTTGGTGTCGGTGTATTCGCCGGTGAAGGGCCGCTCGGTTCCTGCCTCGCGCAGGACGTGATACTCCTGTCGGCTCAGCTGGGCGCGCCACTCAGCCTCGGACTTGATGACTTTGCCTACCTGAGCGGCTGGGCCTACCTGAGCGGCCGGATTGTTCTGTGTGTCGGTCATGTCTGCCTCTCGCTGCCGGCATGTCTGTCAACCACCCACGCGGTGTGTCTGTTCCCGACAGTACTCACCTATGCTGACGCCATGCCGGTGCCAGCGGTTGAGCTCGAGGTCGGTAACCGCCACGTAAGAGTCACTAGCCCGGACAAGATCTATTTTCCAGACGTCGGGCTGACCAAGCTCGACATCGTGTCTTATGTGATCGCCGTGGGGGAGGGCATCTTCTCCGCGCTCAAGGATCGCCCGGTCACCATGGAGCGATGGCCGGGCGGCTACCGGCCGGATGTGAAGCTCAGCACCCGGAGCGATTCGCACGGCGAGGCGTTCTACCAAAAACGTGCCCCTACCAAGGGCATGCCCGACTGGGTCGAGACAGTGACCATCACGTTTCCGTCGGGGCGCACGGCGGACGAGGTCTGCGCGACCGAACTGGCAACGATCGCCTGGATGGCGAACCTCGGCACCCTCCGCTACCACCCGTGGCCGGTGACCAGGGCGGATACCGAGAAGGTCGATCAGCTGCGTATTGATCTTGATCCGCAGCCTGGCACTGATTTCTCCGATGCGGCGCGCGCGGCACACGAGCTGCGCTCGGTACTGGAGGACGCCGGTTTGGTGGGTTTCCCCAAGACCAGCGGCGGCCGCGGCGTACACGTCTTCGTGCCGATCGAGCCGGCGTACGGCTTCATCGAAGCCCGGCACGCAGTGATCGCACTCGGTCGCGAGCTGTCCCGGCGGATGCCCGACCACGTCACGGTGAGCTGGTGGAAGGAGGAGCGGGGAGCCCGCATCTTCGTCGACTTCAACCAGATGGCTCGCGACCGGACCATCGCGTCTGCTTACTCCATTCGGCCTACGCCGACCGCGTTGGTCTCGGCGCCGTTGACGTGGGACGAGCTGAGTGATGTCGCCCCCCACGACTTCACCGTCAGCTCCATGCCCGCGCGATTTGCCGAGGTCGGCGATGCGTGGCACTCCTTCTATGCAACGAAGCCGCGCAGCATCGATGGTGCGCTCGAGATGTACGCCCGCGACGAGCGTGAGCTGGGCACCGGCAAGTACGGCGGTGCGGAGATGCCATACCCACCGGACTATCCGAAAATGCCCGGCGAGCCGTCTCGGGTTCAGCCGAGCCGGGCGCGTTCGGACAATCCCGACTTTGCCTGACGAT
Organism: Propionibacteriaceae bacterium; assembly: GCA_035535155.1. GTDB lineage: Bacteria > Actinomycetota > Actinomycetes > Propionibacteriales > Propionibacteriaceae > Microlunatus. The sequence continues at coordinate 16,062 of DATLQP010000291.1, read as the reverse complement.
GCTGGGCCGTTCAGCCGCTGGGCGCGCCCTCGTGTGGCTCCGCTCTGTTCAGTCGATAGTTGGTGAACAGCGCGCCGTCGTCGGCGTACAAGGCATGGTGAAGCTGGAATGAGCTGGGTACGGGTAGTGCAGCGCCACTGGTGGATCGCAAGCCCTGACCCCCCACGACAACGGGAGCGAGGGTGAGGGCGACCTCGTCGACGACCCCGGCAGCAAGCAGGTGGTTGTGCAAACGGGGACCACCCTCGCAGAGCAGCCGTGGCAGGCCAGTGCCTGCCAGCTGATCAATGATCATGGCCACATCGAGTGCACTGCCTTCCCCCTCCAGTACGGTGATCCCCGCAGCTCTCAGCGGCTCAAGATCACCCTCTGGCTTGCCGGCAGTAGTGATGATCATGACGCCGCCGCCGGTCCCCTCGGCGGGTGTCGCGATCACTGGATCAAGATCGACACTCGCCGAGATGATCACTAGGACAGGATACGGGGCGAGACCTTCCTGCTCGCGGATCTGGAGCTGCCAAGGTTCAAGATCGATAGCGCGGTAGCCCTCATAACGAGCCGTGTTGGCTCCGACCAGCACCGCATCGGCCAACGCGCGCTGCAATGCGAAGACATGACGATCGCTTGCGGTGTTGATGGTGCCGGAGCGCCCATCGGGACCTTGTACCGAACCGTCGAGCGACATCACGAAGTTGCTCCGTAGCCAGCCACGGCCCTCAGGAGCAGGCAGCCGGTACAGCTCGATCAGGTCAGCCTCATCGACAGTCCGAGGTGTCCCACCGTCGGGACTGAAGATCAACTGCACGGCACCATCGTCGCACGTCGGGCAGCGAAACCGATCCATCCGGAGGCGTACATGCGGCACAATCGGCCCATGGGGAAGAAGACCAAGCAGGACGACGGATCGCTGATCACCGAGCCGCTGAGCACGCTGCTTCGGCTGCCCGCCGGTCCGGTTGCCATGGAGTTGCTCGATCCGGCCGGTACGGCAGGCTTCCCAGGCGACAAGGACGATGCGCCGGCGATCACTGAGTCTCTTGCGCCCGCGCTCAGCGATCTTCAGGAACGTCTGTTCGCCCTGGGCCGCGTCGCGGACGGCGGTCCAAAGATCTTGGTCGTGTTGCAGGGCATGGACACCTCGGGCAAGGGTGGAGTCATCCGGCATGCCATCGGCATGGTCGACCCGCAAGGCGTGAAGATCAAGGCCTTCAAAGCCCCGACCGAAGAGGAGCGCGCCCATCCGTACCTCTGGCGTATCGAGCGTGAGCTGCCGCTGCCGGGCTTGATCGGCATTTTCGACCGATCCCACTACGAGGATGTTCTGGTGGTACGGGTTCACAACCTCGTCGACGAATCGGTGTGGCGCAAGCGCTACGACGAGATCAACGCTTGGGAGCAGGGCTTGGTCGACCAAGGCACGGTATTGATCAAATGCTTTCTCAACATCTCATCGGCCGAGCAGAAAGCCCGGCTGATAGCCCGGCTGGACGACCCGACCAAGCATTGGAAGTACAACCCGGGCGACGTCGACGAGCGCGCCAAGTGGCCCGTCTATATGCAGGCCTACCAAGCTGTGCTGGAGCGGTGCAACCCCGAGCATGCACCCTGGTACGTCATCCCGGCCGACCGCAAGTGGTACCGGAACTGGGCCGTCGCGCAGTTGCTCGTCGAGCACCTGCGAGCGCTCGATCTTCGCTGGCCGCCAGCCGAGTTCGACGTCGAAAAGGAGACAGCCCGAGTCGCTGCGAGCTAAGAGCTACGCGCTGACCACCGACAGGTGGCGTACCGGAGCCGGCTCGTGATCCGCCGTCTCGAGTTCGTGAAGATCAACAAGATCCATCGCGGCGATCACATAACGGATCAAGGCGACCTCAGCGATCTCCGGCTCGCCACCCATCGGAGCGGAGACCGCGACCGCGCCGGCCTGCAAAGCGAGGTCGGCTTGCCGGGTGTAGTGCAGACCTGGTGCGAGGAACCAGCTACCGACGGCGATGTGCCGCCTACCTTGGCCGCGGAGGGTACGAATCGCTTCGGATGTCGAGGGTCCCGAGCCGGTGGCAAAGGCCGTCACGCAGGGCAGCCGGTGATGTGTCGCCCATTGCCTGGCCCGTCGCGCAACGAGCGCATTGCTCCGGATGTCGCAGCTGCCGGTGGCCGCAAACACCAGCCCGTCCAGCTCCGCAACGTGCCGAGCGCGCAACGCGGCACGAAGCCGCCGATCGATGATCGACAGCAGTTGAGCCTCGGGTCCAATGGGCCGGGAGGCAATGACCCGCAGCTCGGGGAAGCTGGCCTGCACTTGGGCGAGCAGGGCTGGTACGTCGGCTTGGACATGGAAGGCATCCGACAGCAGCAGCGGCACGAAGACGATTTCCTCGACCCCGCGGCTGACCAGTTTGTTGACGACCTGCATGCCACTTGGTGTGCAGTGATCCAGGAAGGCGACGTGGATGTCGAGCTCAGGCCGGATAGTCAGCAGACCCTCTCGGATCTGATGACTGACCTGCGGCACCTGAGGGTCGTTGCTTCCGTGGCCGAGGAGGATCAGTGATGGAGCGGTCATGATGGCTTTCCTTGTTGTGCTGTGTGGTGCAGATCAGTGCTAGGAGTCATGCGTGCTGAGCTGGTCGAAGCGTGCCTTTCGACAGGCTCAGGGCGCATATTGTCTGTGGTCTTGGCGCTAAGGGGAGTGGAGCCGGCGAGTCCGGCGCCGAGTGTCCAGCCGTCGGCGTCGTCGACGAGAATGAACGCTCCGGTGGCGCGGTGCTCGCGGTAGGAGTCGATCGGCAATGGCGAGGCCAGAGTCAGCCGGATGCGGCCGATATCGTTCAGAGCAAGTGAGACGGTCGGCCGCCAGCACGGCACGGTTCCGGACTCGAAGTCGAGATCGAGCACGCCGTCGATGGACTTCACCAGGGCCTTGGTGAGCGAGGTGCCGTGTTGGACGAGTACCCGGGCGCCTACTGTAAGTTCGCGCTCGGCGAGCCAGCACACTGTCGCTGGGAGATCGCGAGTCGGCGCTGGCGGTGCGTCGGTGGCCGCGAGAATGTCGCCCCGGGATACGTCGATGTCGGTGTTCAACCGCATCACCACGGATTGTCCCGCCACCGCGAGGTCAAGGGGTCCGTCGGGTGTGTCGATAGCCTCGATGACGGCATGCGAACCTCGAGGCAGGACGACGACCTCGTCGCCGGGGCGTACCCGGCCGGACTCGATCTTGCCCGCGTACCCCCGGTAATCCCCGTCCACCTCCGGAGCACGAGCCGCCCATGGGGCGTGAGCCGCGGACTGGGGTCGGATCACATGTTGCACTGGGAACCGGAGATCGGCGCCTACTGCGAGCCGGGTGTCGTCGATGTTCTCCAGATGGCCGAGCAGGGTCGGGCCGTCGTACCAGGGAGTGCGGTGTGATCGTGTCACCACGTTGTCACCCTCGGTCGCTGAGACCGGAATGCAGTGAGTCTCCAAGACGCCGAGGCTGCGAGCCAGCAGGGCAAAGTCGGTGGCGATTGCTGTGAAGGCGTCCTCGGAGTAGTTCACCAAGTCGATCTTGTTCACCACCAGCACGACATGCGGCACGCGTAGTAGGGATGCCACGGCCAGGTGTCGGCGAGTCTGTTCGACCACGCCGTTGCGCGCATCGACCAGCAGCACGATCACATCCGCGGTGGAGGAGCCGGTCGCGGTGTTCCGGGTGTACTGCACGTGCCCAGGGCAATCGGCAAGAATGAATTTCCTTGCTGGCGTTGCGAAGTAGCGGTATGCGACATCGATGGTGATGCCCTGCTCACGTTCGGCGCGCAGGCCGTCGGTCAGCAGAGCAAGATCAGTTCGATCCAACCCCTTGCGCTTGCTGACCTGCTCGACATGATCAAGAGTGTCCGCAAACACCGAGTTGGTGTCGAAGAGCAGCCGACCGACCAGGGTCGACTTGCCGTCGTCAACCGACCCGGCGGTCGCCAGCCGGAGCAGGGTACGACCACCGGTGAGTTTGGTGGCGGGAGACAAGACGGGGGAGCGCTGTTGCATCAGAAGTAGCCCTCCCGTTTGCGATCTTCCATGGCGGCTTCGGACAGCCGGTCGTCGGCACGTGTCGCGCCACGCTCGGTCAGCTGGCTAAGCCCGACCTCGGTGATCACGTCGTGCACGGTGCTGGCGGCAGAGAGTACGGCTGCGGTGCACGACATATCGCCGACCGTGCGGTAACGGACGGAGTGCACCTCTACCGCTTCGCTCGTCCGGGCCGGCGTGACGTCGGTGATCGCGATCCACATGCCATCCCGAAAGGCGACTTCACGTTCATGGGCGTAGTAGATCGTCGGCACGCTGATCTTCTGCGCCGCGATGTAGTCCCAGACGTCGAGCTCGGTCCAGTTGGAAAGCGGAAAGACGCGGACGTGCTCACCGGGTAGGTGGCGCCCGTTGTAGAGCGACCACAGCTCCGGACGCTGGTTACGCGGATCCCACTGACCGAATCCATCCCGCATGCTGAAGACCCGCTCCTTGGCGCGGGCTCGCTCTTCGTCGCGGCGGCCACCACCGAAAACGGCATCGTGCCGGCCCTCACTGATCGCATCCAGCAGCGGCAGGGTCTGAAGTGGGTTACGAGTACCGTCCGGTCGCTCACGGAGCCGGCCGTCATCGATGTAGTCCTGCACTGCTGCGACCTTGATGGACGCCCCGTAGAAGTCGACAGCCTCATCGCGAAACTGCAGCACCTCGGGAAAGTTGTGTCCAGTGTCAACATGCAGCAGCCCGAAGGGAATCGGAGCAGGCCAGAACGCCTTCGCCGCCAGGTGCAGCATGACGACTGAATCCTTGCCGCCGGAGAAGAGCATGATCGGCGAAGCAAAGGTGGCCGCAACCTCACGGATGATGTGAATCGACTCGGACTCCAGCGCCTGGAGCTCGCTCAATGGTCGTAGCTGATCAGTGGTCACCCGAAGTCCCTCTCCACGATCACCGAAAGCAGGGCCTTCGACATCTGGACTGCGGTTTCCAGATCGACACTCGCGGTATCGACTACGAGCTCAGCCTGGGCCGGCACCTCATACGGGTCATCGACACCGGTCAGACCTCTCAGCTCTCCACGGCGTGCTCGAGCGTAAAGACCTTTGACGTCGCGAGCCTCGGCGATCTCGAGCGATGTGGCGACGTGCACCTCGGCGAACGGCACCGCGACCCGGCCATGATCATCTCGAACGGCGTCGCGGGCGTCGGCGTACGGAGCGATCACCGGTACGAGCACGATGACCCCATGCGAGGCAAGCATCCGCGCCACCCAGCCAATCCGGGTCACGTTCACGTCGCGGTCCTCGCGGCTGAAGCCCAGGCCGGCGGAGAGGTGCGGTCGCACCTCGTCGCCGTCCAGCACCTGCACCCGCTCGCCGGCACCATGCAGCTCGCGAGCCAGGGCATGGGCGATGGTTGATTTCCCGGCCGACGGAAGCCCGGTGAACCACAGTGTTGCGCCTCTTCGGGCGGGATGTAGCCGCGTCACCTCGGCCTGATCGCTCCGGCTTGCCGCCGCGGCAAGTGCGGTCCTGGCGGTCACAGGTTGATCCCGCATTCGGTCTTGGCGAATCCAGCCCATCGGCCCGCCCGCGGATCGTCCTTGGAGGCCTTGGTGGTGCAGGGCTCGCAGCCGACGGAGGTATAGCCGTCCTCGAGCAAGGGATTGATCATGAGCGCATTGATCTCGATGTATCGTGCTACATCCTCATCGCTCCACGCAGCGAGTGGAGCGATCCTGATCAACTTCCGGGTCCCGTCCCACGACACCAGCGGGGTGCTGGCGCGAGCCGGTGAGTCGGCGCGTCGCACTCCGGTGGCCCACGCCGCGTACGGTTCGAGTGCCTTGCCGAGGGGCGCGACTTTGCGGAGCGCGCAGCACTGGTCAGGGTTGCGGGCGAACAGATCCTTGCCCCAGGTCGCGTCCTGCTCGGCCACGGTCTGTTCGGGCGTCACGCTGATCACGTTGACGTTGTGTACGAGCTGGACGGCGTCACGGGTGCCGATGGTCTCGACGAAGTGATAGCCGGTGTCAAGAAAGATCACGTCAATACCTGGAGCGACCTGCTCAGCCAGATGGATCATCACGGTGTCGGCCATCGATGAGGCAACCACGAGCTTGGCACCGAACTCCTCATGGGCCCAGGTCAAGATCTGCAGCGGCGAGGCACCCTCAAGATCACGATTGGCTTGAGCGGCGAGATGCGATAGATCCACCGTTGTGCTCACGTGGACTCCTGGCCGGCCGTCGCCGATCCTTCGATGCTGCCGCGGGAGGCCAGGCCGAGGAACGTCACCGAGAACGCCCGCATGCAGCTGCGGCACTCCCAACCACCCGTCTGAAGGGGGAAGAGAGTCTCCTCGGCGCAGTAAGGGCAATAGAGCACCGCCTGCCGGGTGGCGTGCGAGGTCTCCGCGCTCACGCCAGCACCACCTCATCGGCGCGTGCGACCCACTGGGCGAACCGCTCTCCGTCGCGTCTGTCAGCGACGAAGTTGCGAGCCAGCCGTTCTACGTAGTCCGGTAGCTCGGCGGCTGTCACCTTGTGGCCCCGTAGCTTGCGACCGAATCCCGCATCGAGCCCGAGGCCACCGCCCAGGTGGACCTGGTAGCCCTCGACCTGATTGCCTTCCGGACCCACCACAAGCTGGCCCTTGAGACCGATATCGGCGACCTGGATTCGGGCACAGGAGTTCGGGCAGCCGTTGATGTGGACGCTGATGGGGGAGTCCAGTGCGCCTAGCCGACGCTCAAGCTCATCGACTACACGCGCCGCCTGAGCCTTGGTCTCGACAATGGCGAGTTTGCAGAACTCGATGCCGGTGCACGCCATCACCGAACGACGCCAGGCATCCCGGCGTGCAGACAGGCCGCACTCTTCGACACTGACTTTGAGCGAGTCCACCTGCGCCTTCTCTAGATCAAGCACCAGCAGCTTCTGCAAGGGAGTCGTCCGAATGCGCTGAGAGCCGTGGGCTTCCGCCAGGTCGGCCAGCCGGAGCAGGTTGCTGCCGCTGATCCGCCCGGCAACCGGTGACAGCCCGACAAAGTACTTGCCGTCCTTTTGACGGTGGACTCCGACATGGTCGCCAGGCTCGCTCGGCACTGCTGGGGCAGGGCCATCGATCAGCGGTCGCTTGAGGTATTCCGTCTCGAGCACGTCGCGGAACTTCTCGGCACCCCAGTCGGCGATGAGGAACTTGATGCGGGCGCGGGTCCGCAGCCGCCGATAGCCGTAGTCGCGGAACACAGCGACCACGCCGGCCCAGACCTCGGCCACCTCCTCACGCGGCACCCACGTGCCGAGGCGTACGGCGAGCATCGGATTGGTCGACAGGCCGCCGCCTACCCACAGATCGAAGCCAGGTCCGTACTCGGGATGCACGACTCCGACGAAGGCGACGTCGTTGACCTCGGGGGCGACGTCGTGCACCGGATGACCGGTCAGTGCGGTTTTGAACTTCCGCGGCAGATTGGCGTACTCCGGGTCGCCGATGTATCGGTCGACGATGTCGCGGATGGCGGGGGTGGGATCAATGATCTCCTCATCGGCAATGCCAGCAACGGGCGAGCCGAGGATGACGCGCGGGCAGTCACCGCAGGCCTCGGTGGTTTCCAGGCCGACCGCCTCGAGGCGGCGCCAGATCTCGGGAACGTCTTCGATGCGAATCCAGTGCAACTGCACGTTCTGCCGGTCGGTCACATCTGCGGTGTCGCGGGCGAACTCGACGGAAATCTGGCCGATCACCCGGAGCTGCTCGGTGCTGAGAGCGCCGCCATCAATGCGAATACGCAGCATGAAGTACTCGTCATCGAGCTCCCACGGCTCAAGAGTCGCGGTCTTGCCGCCGTCGATACCCGGTCGGCGTTGGGTATACAGCCCGTACCACCGAAAGCGGCCCCGCAGGTCGCTCGGATCGATGGAGGCGAAGCCGCCCTTGGCGTAGATGTTCTCGATCCGCGCCCGGACGTTGAGCGGGTTGTCGTCCTTCTTGGACTGCTCGTTGGGATTAAGCGGCTCCCGGTACCCCAGCGCCCACTGTCCTTCGCCCTTTTTACGACGTGGCTTGGTCGCCTTGGGCGGATTGGCCGCCCTGGCACGCGGCGCCGTTGCGGTGCGGTTCCGGCCGGCCCTCTCGGCAGCGGTCTCGGTCGTCATGGGTCCTCGTTCTCCTAAGAGCAGCACGAGCCGATCTGGCTGAGGCGGGCAAGCGGTGCCAGGCGGATGCTGCGGGCCAGTAAGATCAGGCAGCGCAGCAGTGACACATCATCGACTTCGTCCGGCCAAGATCGACGAAGCGTCGCGCGGTCAGATCGAAGGTCCGACGAGCAGGCGAGAACGCCGGTCCTACCGGCGGCAGCCACGCATGCAGGGGTTTCGGAGCGATGCGCACGGACCCACACTCCGCTAGTCGCGGTGATCGAATCAAATCGTTTCTCAGAATGTGAGAATGGTGTCCGACTACTGAGATTTTACGCGTCGACGGGCACGTGCGGCGGCAAGCGTACGGCGCAGCGAGTTTTGGGTTGCAGGAGCAGCGCCGTCGGTGCCGGAAGCGTCGGTGCCGGAAGCGTCAGTATCGGACGTGTCGGTGTCGGATCCGTTGTGGTCGAGCGCATTGCGGTCAGTTGACCTGCGATCGACTCGGCTGTGATCAATTCCAGACAGCTTCGGGAAGATGTCGTCGATGCTGGAATTGAGGGCCGCACCGATGAGGACAGCTATGGAAATCACGTACAGCCAGATCAGGAACGCGATGGGAGCCGCCAGGGGGCCGTAGATCGTGGTACTGCCGACAGATTTGATGAGCACGAAGCGCAACAGCACGCTACCCCCGACCCACATGGCGACGCTGACCGCGGCTCCGGGAAGATCGGCTCGCCATCGGGTACGGGCTGGAACGGATAGGTGATAGAGGCTGGCCAACAGGCAGACCGAACCGAGCAGCACGACTGGCCAGTACAAGTACCCGATTGTCCGCAAGCTGAGCGGCAGTACCCGATTGACGAGCGTGGGTCCAACAAGGATCAGCGGTAGCAAGATGATCCCGGCAAGGAGAAAGATCAGGTAGAGAACGAAGGACAGGGCCCGGGTCCGCACAATGCCGCGCCTGCCGGCCATGCCGTACATGATCGTTGTGGTGTCGATGAAGACATTGAGTGCCCGCGAGCCTGACCACAGGGCCAGCAGGAAACCGATCGAGATCACTGCTGCTTGGCCGCGGGACAGCACATCGTCGATCGTCGGTTGGATCACGCTCTGTACCACGTCCGGGGTCAGAACGCGGGCGGACAATTCGAGCAGCTGCTCACGAAACCCCGCGATGGTCCGGATGTCCAACGCGCTGGTCACAAAGCCGACGGCACCGGCGAGCCCGAAGATCAGCGGTGGCAGCGAGAGGACTCCGAAGAAGGCCGCCTCAGCAGCGAGTCCGGACACCCGATAACGCACACAGGTGGCGGCAGTTGCTGTGATCACGTGCCACGCTCGACGTGGCCGGCTGAGTGTGCCAGGCGCCGACTCGAAGCGATCGGAGGCGCCCTCAGGATCGCTCGGCGCACTCACGCCCACAGCCTAGGGCGAGCGACCGACTTTGCCGCTCCTTCGTTGCCGTTGTTCCTGGCCGTTGCTGGAGGTCGACCCCCCGCCCGCCGGAGCCCCTGCCGGAACCCTCTGACCGAACCCTTGACAGGATTGGGCAATGCGACGCGGCCGGTCGGCTTTGGTGACTGGTGGCGCGCGCGGAATAGGCAGAGCCATAGCCGAACGTCTAGTGGCTGACGGGCTCGGGGTCTCTGTCGCAGACTTGCCCTCGTCTCTGGATCTCGTCGAAGCGGTCGTGGCGACCTTTGACGGCCCTGACGTAGCCCTCGGCTTGAGTGTTGACGTGACCGAAGCGGCTAGCGTCGAAGCAGCAGTAGCCGCACATGTGAGGCACTTCGGGGGCTTGGACGTCATGGTCGCCAACGCGGGTATCGCCGTGACCGCTCCGCTGCTCGAGACCACTGCTGAGCAGTGGCAACTCACCATGGATGTCAATGTCAAGGGTGTGCTGCACTGCTACCAGTCGGCCGCGCGGCAGATGATCGCTCAAGGCCGCGGCGGCCGGCTCATCGGCGCCGCCTCGGTCGCGGCGCATCGGGGAGGAAAGTGGCAGAGCGTCTACTCCGCCTCAAAGTTCGCGGTACGTGGCATGAGTCAATCGGTCGCCCAGGAGCTGGCAGATCACCAGATCACGGTCAACGTCTACAGCCCGGGCGTAGTGCATACGCCGATGTGGGATGCCATCGATGCGGAACTGACCCAGCGCAGGGGTACGCAGCTCGGCTCGGAAATGGCCGGCATGGTGGCCGGAATTCCGCTGGGGCGCCTCGAGACACCCGCCGACGTAGCCGCCGTGGTGGCCTTTCTCGCCTCACCGGAGGCGGGCTACATCACCGGACAGTCCATTGTCGTCGACGGCGGAATGTGGTTTTCGTGACCCGAAGCGACGCAGCGCAAACCTGGAGGTAGCGAAAATGAAGCTCTACGTGGATACAGCGGATCGCGCCGCTGCCGAATCGTTGCTGGCGACCGGCCTCTTCACCGGCGTCACCACTAATCCCACGATCTTGCAACGTGCATCCAAGGGCGTGGCTGATCTGAGCGACATCTATTGCTGGGCAATTGACGCGGGGGCTCGCGAGGTCTTCTTTCAAGCGTGGGGCACCGACGCCGCGACGTTGATCGAGCGCGGGCAGTGGCTGCGTGATCTTGGTCGGGAGGTGGTCGTGAAGTTCGTCGCCACCAGAGAGGGTGCAACGGCCTGTGCAGCGCTGGCGCGTCAGGGTGTACCCACGCTCCTCACCGCCATCTACGACCCGGGGCAGGCGATTGTCGCGGCCGCCGCTGGGGCGACGTACATCGCTCCCTACCTAGGACGATTGAATGACGCCGGCCGGCAGGGCATAGCCGAGGTGATCGCCATGCATGAGGTACTCGTCGCAACCGGCAGTACGACGAAGGTGCTGTTGGCCAGCATTCGAAGCGTTCCTGACATGGTCGCACTCGCTCGGCATGGCGTCGATTGCTTCACGATGGCGCCGGCGGTGGCGGAACAGTTCTTCACCGATCCGACGACCGCCGAGGCGGCGCGTACGTTCGAAGACGCGGTTCGCGAGACCTCGGTATGACTGCCGAACCAGACCCCGCGGTCGTCGTAGCGGGCGATGCCCTCATCGATCTCACGCCGACCAGGACCGTCCGCGGGCATCTGGCGTACGAGCCTCACCCAGGCGGATCATGCTTCAATGTGGCCGTCGGTCTGGGCCGCCTCGGCGTACCAACGGCCTTCCTCGCGCGGCTGTCTAGCGATGCCTTTGGCCAAATGCTGCGCGCGCAGCTGGCTGACTCCGGCGTACAGCTGGACTATGTCGTCGATACCGACGATCTCACCACCCTGGCCGCCGTTCATCTGACTCGCGGCCAGCCGACGTACTCCTTTCATGCGGAGAACGCGGCCGATCGGGGACTGCTGCCGGAGCACCTCAGGCCGCTGTCCGCCGGAGCCGCCCTGCATCTGGGTTCCATCGCCTTGATGCTTGAGCCAGTGGCCTCGACTCTTGAGTGGCTGCTGCTGCGCGAGTCCGGGAGTCGAGTTGTGAGCCTCGATCCGAATGTACGGCCCGGTCTGATCCGGGATCGTGTGATGTACCTGGACCGCTTCGCGGGCTGGATGGGGTTGGTCGACATCGTGAAGGTGAGCGAGGAAGACCTGTCGTGGCTCTACCCCCACCTTCCTCAAGATGAGGTCATTGCGGCCTGGCATGCGGCGGGGGTCGCGCTCGTGGTCGTGACGCGGGGCGAGCATGGCGCTGTGGCCAGTACGCCGTCAGGGTCGGCGACTTGCGGGGCGCCGGTTGTAGCGGTGGTGGATACCGTCGGCGCCGGCGACGCGTTCACGTCGGGCGCGCTCGCCCATCTGCATCAGCGGGGCCTGATGTCTCGAGAAGCCCTGCGGACGTTGGACACCTCCGCTCTCAGCGAGCTGTTGCAGGTGGCCTGCTTGGTCGCAGCCGATACCTGTACGCGGGCTGGGGCCGACCCGCCACGCCGCCGCGATCTCGATGCGCGTCCGGCTGGCGGTCCCCAAGAGGTCCAGATGGGTGTCACTGATCTCATCGAGCGGGCCCGATCATTGGCTGTGCCCGGCCAACGGCACCTGCTCGGCATCACCGGTGCCCCGGGTGCCGGAAAGACCAAGGTTGCCCGGGACATCGTCGACAAGCTGGGCCCCGATCTGGCCGCGTTCGTTCCGATGGACGGCTTCCACCTGAGTAATCACACCCTGATCGGTTTGGGCCGTCGCGATCGCAAGGGCGCCTGGGACACGTTTGATGCTGACGGTTACGTGCAACTGCTGCGCCGGCTGCGCAATCAACAGGAGGGGATCGTGCACGCTCCGGACTTCGACCGCGATGTCGATGAATCCATCGGCTCCGCTCTGCCGATCCGGCGTGAGGTACCTCTCATCGTGACGGAGGGGAATTACCTGTTGAGTGACGTAGGTGGGTGGGCCGGCGTTGCGCCTTTGCTGGACGAGAGCTGGTACCTGCAGACGGACGACTCGACTCGACTGATGCGGCTGACGTACCGGCATCAGCTGCACGGGATGAGCCATGAAGAGGCTGACAACTGGGCCCGTAGCACTGACCAGAACAACGCGGCTCTCACCCTGCAGAGTTTGCCGCGAGCCGATCTCGTCATCACATTGGCCGAATCATGAAGGCCGTCCGCTACGAGGCGCCGGGAGACTTCGCAGTCACCGATATGCCGATACCGCCAGTCGGGCCGCACGATGTGCGCATCAAGATCCAGCAGAGCGGCCTTTGCGGCACGGACCTGCACCTGCATCACGGGACCTATATCGGCGTCTATCCGCTCACCCCGGGTCACGAGACGATCGGCGAGATCGATGAGGTCGGCGCAGAGGTGACGCGCTTCCGACATGGGCAATGGGTAACGGTCAACCCCAACATCTATTGCGGCGAGTGCGCGTATTGCCTTGCCGGGCAGCTAGGCCGATGCGCCAATACGGAGGGCATGGGGGTCCACCGGCCAGGCTTCTTCGCCGAGTACGCCACTGTCGACCACCGACAGGTTTTCTCGGTGGACGGGCTCGAGCCCGAGACAGCTGTGTTCGCCGAACCGACTGCTTGCGCGATGCATGGACTCGAAACTCTCAATCTGCGCCCTGGCGACAGCGCGCTGGTGATCGGCGCGGGGCCAACTGGACTACTGCTCGCTCAGCTCATCGGGAGTGGCGGAGCCACATCAGTCACTGTCGCTGACATTGTCCCGTTCAAGCTGAGGACGGCGGCGGCGCTCGGTGTTGATTCGACGGTCTCGATCACGCGGGACGCGGCGGAGAATATCGATCTCTTACGCGACGCCTCGCCTGGCGGTGACGGCTTTGACGTTGTCGTAGAGGCAACCGGCGTTCCGGCCGTTGGCAATATCTGCGTTCCGCTGGTTCGCGACGGCGGGACTGTGTTGATCTATGGCGTCACCCGGCCGGACGAGCGGCTCTCGATCAGCCCGTTCGAGCTCTTCCGCCGCGAGATAACGATCAAGGGCTCGTACGCGGAGATGACGTCCTTTGGCGCCGCGGTCGCCGCATTGCGCACCGGACGGGTACGCACTGACGGGATCATCAGCCACCGCTTCTCGCTGGACGACTATGGGAACGCGTTGCACGCGCTCGCATCCGATCCCTCAGCGCACAAGGTTGTCATCGACGTAGCCGGATCGTAGAAGGTCCAGGGTCAGTTCGTCATGGCTGATGCTGGGGTCATGTTTGACGCGTCGGCACGGGTGGGATAGGACGCTTGTGTGTTGGCCCTCAGATGTGCTCAGGTCTTCGATGGGGAGCGGTTCAGCGCTGGACCGGCGACTGTCTTGCTGGACGCCGGTCGGGTCGTCGGGGTGGAGTCCGGACATCCCGAAATGGCGGAACCGTGGCAGGTGATCGACTATCGGACTGCCACTGCGGTGCCTGGCCTGATCGACACCCATGTGCACCTAACCTGTGACAGCCGCCCAGGCGCGCTGGATCGAGTGCCGCAAGCAAGTGCTGACGAGTTGCACGACATCGTCACTCAATCCCTGTCGCGTCAACTTGCGGCTGGCGTCACCACGGTCCGTGATCTTGGAGACATCGACTTCCATGTCCTGGCCTATCGGGCGCAGCCCGCTCCAGGTCTACGCCGGATCGAGCCGACCATTGTCGCGTCAGGACCACCACTAACGGTGGCGGGGGGTCACTGCCACTTCTTGGGCGGCGTCATCGGCAACACCGAAGGAGATGTCGCTCTAGCGATCCGGAAGCGTGTCGAGCTCGGCGCGGACGTCGTGAAGGTGATGGCCAGTGGTGGGATGTTGACTCCGGGTACGGACGTCATGCGGACGCAATTCAGTGGCGGCCAACTGCGACTGATCGTCGAGAGCGCGCATGCTGCCGGGCTGCCGGTGACGGCGCATGCGCACGGACTGCCCGCGGTCGAGGAAGCGGTGGACGCTGGCGTTGACGGCGTTGAGCACTGCAGCTGTCTGACCGACACGGGCATGGTGGTCCCTGATCGTCTCATCGCTGCAATGGCCGATCACGGCGTGGCCGTGAGTGGCGTCATCCCGCCGAAACCGGGCATGGACCTGACTGAAGCGCTGCCTGCCATACGCGATTTCTTCGCGCTGACGGGATTGTCCATGGACCGGATACGCGAGTTACGCGCTCAGATGATCGCTCGGCTTCATGAGGCAGGGGTAACGGTGGTAACCGGACTCGATGCCGGCCTCAACCCCTGGCTGGCGCATGGAAATCTGCCCGCCGCACTCGATCTGTTGTCGGAGGCGGGGCTGACCAGCGGCCAGATCCTCGCCGCGGCAACGGCACGCGCGGCGGAGGTCTGCGGACTCGGCGACCGGAAAGGCAAGCTCCGGGCCGACTATGACGCCGACGTCGTCCTTCTCGACGGAGATGCCTCCGGTGACGTCCCGGCCGCGTGTCGTCGGATCGTCGACGTCTACGTCGGTGGCCAGCTGGTGGAGGAACCGAGCGGCTAAGTGCTCAACCTCCGCGCGGTCGCGGTTGCGCAGGCCGTCAGACACCTTGACCGCCTTTAGGCCAGGGACGATCGTAGGAAGAGGCTGCTCGTACCATGATCAGCGGCAGGTGGGGAGCGCGTATGTCGTCGATAAGCGCTGCGCGGCCACCACTCTATTCCGCTCCGTCACCCCGTGGAGACCTCCAATTGACGGGGTTGAGAGGTTGGGTGTCGCGGCGGCCTCTGACTGCCTTCGTGGTGATCGTGCTTGGACTCAGTTGGTTGCTGTTCGCCATACCGGTTCTTGCCTTCCATGGCGTCATTCCCGGGGCCAATCTGCCGGTCGAGATTTTCGCATTGGCGTCGACGCTATTGATCTTGTTGCCAATGGCTTTGTGGGTTACGTCGATCACCGACGGACGGCCCGGCGTGCGCGCACTGTTTGCACGCGTGTTTCGTTGGCGGTTCGGTATTGGCTGGTGGCTGGTGGTGCTGTTCGGCCTGCCGGCGATCGCGTTGGGGCTCGGTTTGATCTTCGGAGGCTCGCTGCATTCAGCGAATCTCGGACTGGTGTTGATCAAGCAAACTCGGCTCGATCCTGCTGGCCGTCGTGGTGATCAATTTGTGGGAGGAAACAGTGTGGGCCGGTTTCTTCCAAACCCGGTTGGAGGCACGCTTCAACTTCGTGGTGGCCGCCGTTGTTACGGCACTGCCGTTCGCGGGTGTGCATGTCCCGCTGCTCTTCCTCGATGATCAGGTGTCGGCACTCTCAGTGCTGATGGGTCTGGCCGGCTTGCTGATCTTGGGCATTGTCGTTCGGCTGCTGATGGGCGTCATGATGCGGGCCGCCGCGGACAGCGTGCTGGCGGTCGGGGTCTTGCATCAGATCTTCGATGCCAGCAACAACAACGGCGGCTTGGTCGATTCCTTGCTGGACGGCGCCGATGCCGGCGACATGACGCAGTTAGC
>DATLQP010000290.1:0-3507 GCA_035535155.1 Propionibacteriaceae bacterium | reverse complement strand
ACGGCGTCGATGAGTTCTGCCAGCATGGGCACCGGCCTAGTCCTTCCTTTAGGGAGTGGGTCAACCGTCGGCACCGGCTTGGGTAGAGGTCACCGAGTGGCACATCTGTGATGGGTCACGCCCTAGAGCGGACAGGCTTCTGATCAGGCCAACTGGTGGGCCAGGCCGGTGCCGGCAACCACGACGGACAGGTCAGATGAAGGGCACGCCGAAGCGGCCGGATCCGTAGAGAGTCACATCGGGTCACCGCCACCGAGCCTGGTGGTCCTCCACCTAGGAGCACCGCAACGACACTCACAGATCCGTAGGTCTCGACTAAGCGTCCGGACTGGTCCAGCGGGTCTGCCTTCACGCTCAAAGCTGCGGTCTGTGCTCCGTGCGCGTCCGTGGTCGTACAAGGTCGGCTGTGCGGTCTGGCTCCCAGATTGGCTCCCGGTTCCGCGATCTTTCCTTTTGATCCGTAGGGCCGGGCTGATGCTGGGGGAAGCGTCCGTGACCGTCCATCTACGGCGTGAGTCGTGCCGGCCGGTTCGCCGTCGCCCCGTCATGTCTCGGCCGCGTTGCTGTCACGGTTACTGTCAGACCTCTTCGGGTGGGGAGCGTCGATTGTTTCAGTTTGTTCAGTCGGGAGCTGGTGTTGGTCGATGTCGGCTCGGTCGAGGAGGGTGAGCGCGTCGTGCTCTGCTGTGCCCGGTTTGGCGTAGTACGCGATGAGGGCTTGTCCGGGTGTTCCGTTCAGCGACATGCTCTGGTAGCCGAGGTCGAGGTCGCCGACATCGGGGTGGTGGAACGACTTGCGCCCTCGGTTGTGCGCGCGGACGTCGTAGCGGTGCCAGAGTCGGGCAAACTCAGGACTTTTCATGACCAGCTCGCCGACGATCATGGCGACGTCGGGTGCATCCGGTTCGAGACTGGAGAGCGCCCGAAGGTGAGTGACGCAGCCGCGGAGCTGGCCTTCCCAGTCGTCGAACAAGATCCGCGCAGCGGGGTGGAGAAAGGTGTAGCGCCAGACATTGCGCTGTGCAGCAGGCCAGTCCGCGATGCCGGCGAGGAGTTGCAGTCCGCCGGGGTTCCAGGCCAGGAGATCTCCGTTACGTCCAACCACATGAGCCGGACACGGGCGCAGGCTGTCGAGGAGGATGGCCATCCCCGCTGGGACGGTCCTGCTCGGTGGTGGTGGCGGCGTGGAGGCTCGTCGAGCGGCCAGGGCTGCCAGCGACCGCAGGTGGTCTCGTTCGTCATTCTCCAGCTGTAGCGCACGCGCCAGCGCGTCGATCACTTCGGGGCTGGGATGGGTTTCTTTGCCCCGTTCTAGGCGGGTGTAGTAGTCGTTGCTGATCCCGGCCAGAGTGGCTAGCTCCTCACGGCGCAGTCCAGGGGTGCGCCGGATGCCCTGGTACACCGGGAGGCCCACATCGGCAGGGCTGATCTGGGCTCGACGCGCCCGCACGAAACGCCCCAGTTCGGTGCCGCCACCGGTTGGCGAGGGATCGGCCATGGTGTCAAGGATTACAGCAGCCGTCGTGATTGCTTGTTGGCGGTGGGAGGCCCTGTCGCACCCCCGAACAGCACGGTCTCCCAGGCCGACGCTGCTCCGGGCAGGGTGAGAAGCGTTCTGTACCGGTTTGAGCGCTCGCAGGAGCGCGCTCAGTCGGGCCGCGACCTTTCGGAAGGACCCCAGTGACCGTGCCGGCAACACCCGAGCTGGTTGTCGTTATCGGTGCCGGGTCCATGGGTCAAGCGATCGCCCGCCGCATCGGGGTCGGCAAGACGATCCTGCTGGCGGACCTCAACGAGAAAGCAGCGGCGGCAGCCGCGGATACGCTGCAGGGAGCCGGGTTCACCACGAGCACGGCGACGGTCGACGTCGCCTCCCACGAATCCGTCCACGACCTCGCCGCCACTGCCAGCGACCTTGGCGCCGTGACTGATGTGGTGCACACCGCCGGGCTGTCCCCGGCGCAGGCCTCGCCGGAGGCGATCATCGCTGTCGACCTCGTCGGCGTGGCCTTGGTACTGGAGGAGTTCGGCCAGGTCATCGCGGCCGGCGGGTCCGGCGTCGTGATCGCCAGCCAAGCCGGCCACATGATCTCCCCGCTGCCGGCCGAGCAGCACCAGGCGCTGGCCACAACACCCGCTGACGAGTTGCCCGCCCTGCCGTTCCTGCAACCCGACGTCGTCACCAGCTCCGGAGCCGCGTACGCACTGGCCAAGCGAGCCAACATTGTCCGGGTCCAAGCCGCCAGCGTTCAGTGGGGCGACCGCGGCGCCCGCCTTAACTCGATCAGCCCGGGCATCATCATGACCCCGCTGGCCCTCGACGAGCTCAACTCCGGTGCCGGCGAGGGCTACCAGCGGATGATCAAAGCTTCTGCCGCCGGACGGGTCGGCACCCGGACGAGATCGGAGCCGCCGCAGCATTCCTGATGGGCCGCGACGGCACCTTCATCACCGGCACCGACCTCCTCATCGACGGCGGCGTCATCGCCGCCATCGCCGCCGGCCGCTACCAACTCACCATGGGCGGCTGACGGCCGACTTGGACCGGCCCGCCTCGCTGTGCGATCGAACGAGTTGCGGCAGCCTCAGAATCTCTCTGAGCGCCGCATTACGAGATAGTCCCCGCTTGATGACGGTCCGATGGCTGGAGTCGTCTACGGCTGGGGCTCGGGGCGACTGACCAGGGGTTGGCGACGGCTGGCGACGGTGGGTATTGAACAGGCGGGGCACGTTAGGGGCAGATGGCGCCCGCGGCATCCGGCTAGCCAGTCCGCGGCTTGTCGAATCGGAATGGCACGCTGCCGTCATGGATCGTCTCGATGCATTGCGAATCAAGTACGCACGGGCCCAAGAGCACTGCGCGGCATGGTCCCGCGCCCTCGACCAGTGGGTTGCCACGCTCCCTTACGGGGTACGCGGCGAGGCCGATCCGTTGGGGTGGTTCGTAGTCTGACTGGTCGCCCGAGAGCCTCCGCAGCTCCCTGATGGCCTCATGGCTTAGGACTTCGAGCCGGTACGGCGCTCTAGGGCTTCGATTACGGTTGGGCAGACGTCGATGTTGTAGAGCCTTTCGACGCTTTGCATGCCGCCTGCGCTTTCAGCGTTGATCTCCACGACTTTGCCGCCGATCACATCGATGCCGACGAAGTACATGCCGTCGGCGACAAGTTTGCTGCTCATCGCCTCCACGATGCCGCGTTCCAGGTCACCGATCTGCAGAGGAACCGAACGCCCGCCCACGCTGATGTTGGCCCGCGGGTCGTTACCGGTAGGCACTCGCCGGAAGGCGGCCAGCTTCCCCTTCCGCTGCAGGATTTCTCCCTCGAGCAGGAAGATCCGGGCATCACCGTGCTCGCCGCCGTCGACGAATTGTTGAACAATCGCGTAGCCGTCTTGGAGCACCGCCTCGCTCATCTGCGCAAGATTGGTTTCGGACTCATTGTTGATCATGAACACGTTCCGACCCTTGGCCCCGTACAAAGGCTTCACCACGCAGCGGCCGACCTC
>DATLQP010000289.1:0-14970 GCA_035535155.1 Propionibacteriaceae bacterium | reverse complement strand
AGCGAGCAATCGAACACCGCGAGCGGAGCAATCAAAACGGACGCAGCCGCGGCAGCCAAGCTCGCACCGCTTGGCAGTAGCGCTGGTATTCCACGCCGTAGCGCTTCAGCAACACCGGTTCCTCGTACCAATGAACAAACGCAGCCATGATCACCCAGACGACGGCTGCGTAGAGCACCAGTGTCACCGAGCCGAAGATCATCGCCTGACCCAGGATCGCCCCTACCACGGCGACGTACATGGGGTTCCGCACGAAGCGATACTCGCCGCCGACGACGAGCCGTTCCGTCGGAGCGATTGGCGCGGGCGTTCCCCGGCCCTCGGTGACGAAACGGGTGAAGGCACGGATCAACACCACGGTCGCAACTGCCAAGAGGGCACCGCCGACAACCATGACGGCAACCGCAAGCGCCGACCTCGGCCACCGCACGGTCCAGCCGCTGATCAACCAGGGCAGCAGTCCAGCGACGACTCCCGGCGCGACGACAAAGAAGATGGTGCTACCGGCCGCTGCCGCCCATTTCCGCATTCGGAGGCCTTAGCTTTGAGACTATTGGGGCGACCAGTAGTTGTCTGGCGTCGGCCGCGGCCCAAAGATCGCCTGGCCGACGCGGAGAGTGGTCGCCCCGTACTCGATGGCCAGTTCAAGATCACCGGACATCCCCATGGACAGCTCCTCGTAGCTGCCGGCGGCGTCATCGTTAACCTGGAGACGCCGTTGCAGTTCTCGCATCCGTTCGAAGCACGCACGGATCGCCCACTGATCATCCGACAGCACGGCCAAGGTCATCAGTCCGCGGACTCGCAAGGTGTCGTACGCCTTGAGCGCGATCGCAAACGGCTCCACCTCATCAGGTGGAAGCCCAAACTTCTGGGGTTCGTCCGATGAGTTGACTTGCAAGTAGACATCGAGACTGCGGCCCTGATCATCCAGCGCCTGGTCCAGTGCCGCAGCGACTCTGACGCTGCTCAGCGCGTGAAACTCCGACGCGATGGCTGCTATCTGTCTGACCTTGTTGGTCTGCAGATGACCAATGATTGCCCACTTCAGGTCGGGATGATCAGCGAAGTGCCTCGCCTTCTCTGCCGCCTCCTGAACCTTGTTCTCGCCGAGTACGCGGACTCCGGCCTCGTAGGCCTCCGCGATCAGCTCCATCCCTTGGTTCTTGCTCACTGGCAGCAGTCGCACTTCGCTGGGATCTCGCCCCACTCGAGTACAAGCCGCCTTAATCCGCGCCTCCACCGCAGCCAGGTTCTCCGCCACGTTCGCCATGCCTGCACCTTAGTCTCGCGGGGGCGCCGAGTGGTGGGTTGCAGGACGTCAAAAGCAACGTCAATTTCTTACGGCCAGCGGGCGCCGAGGGAGATCATCCCGAGTGCCGCAAGGATCGCGAATCCCAATCCGAAGCCGGCGTACCGTGAGGTGACCTCCCGGTCGACCTTTTCCTTGCCAACCGAGCTTCCAATGTCCTTGTAGACCTCTTTGAGCTCCCCGGCAGACGAAGCGGTGTACGCCTCGCCACCACTGATCTTGGAGACGCGCGCCAACTCGGCGCGATCCACGGGCACTGGCTCGCGCCGGCCTCCGATGTCGATATATCCGTCAGTGGTGCCGTACGCGATGGTGTAGATCGGTACCGATTGAGCCCGCGCGGCCATCGCTGCCTGATCTGAGGGCCGGCCGACCTGCGTCTTGCCATCACTGAGCAGCACAATGCGCGCGGGTGCAACGGCTTTCGGGTTGTCAGGGTCGGGCGGCACCTGAGCAAGTGCGGCGAGCGAGGTATAGATGCCCTCCCCGATCGCGGTCGAAGCCTGGGGACGCAGCGATCGGATCGCGGCCGTCACTGCTCCCCGATCCAGGGTGGGCGGTACCAGAGTCGTCGCGGTACCGGCGAACGTCACCAGTGACACATTGAATTTCGGTGGCAGCGACGTCACGAACTGCTCGGCCGCGGCCTTCGCCGCATCCAGCCGATTCGGATCCACATCCTTGGCCTCCATGGACAAGGAGACGTCGATGGTCACCACGATGGTTGCGCGTTCGCGAGGCACTGAGACTTGATCTTTCGGCTTGGCGAAGGCAAGTGTCAGCGTCAGCAGGCTGAGGATCGACAGACCGACCGCGAGATGCCGTAGCCAGGTGCGATCCCGCGGGATGACCAGGTCGAACATCGTCTTGCCCAAGTTCATGCTGCGGTTTCGTTTGCGCCGCACCATCAACAGATAGAGACCGATGAGCAGGGGGATGAGCAAGAGCAGCCACAGCCGTACAGGAGCAAGAAATGACAGCAGAGGAATCATCATCCCTGCCACCTATGCTCCGCACAGTGGTCGCGAACGACGCGGATCAGGCGGGATTTGTTGCCGTTACCGACCACTTTCTTGAGGGAGAGATCCATTACGGCCATTTTGCTCCGAGAGAGATGGCTCCCAATGCGGCGAGCACTGCGAGAGCCAGGCCGTAGCCGGCAAAGCGTGCGGTCACCTCGCGGTCAGCCTTCTCATAGCCGACGTCGGATCCGATGTTCTGGTACACCTTCTTCAGCTGATCGGCTGTGGCCGCCGCGAAGTATTCCCCATTGGTCGCTGCGGCGATCTGCTTCATCTCCTGGTGGTCGACCGGTACGAGTTGCCGCTTGTCATCGAGATCGACATAACCGTTCTCGGTGCCGTACGCGATGGTGTAGATCGGCACCTTCGCCGCCCTCGCCTCGGCGGCCGCCTGCTGCGGGGACCGACCAGCCGTGTTGGAGCCGTCGCTGAGCAGCACGATGGCGCCAGGGGCAATCGAACCCGGATTTCTCGGATCCTTCGGCGCTTGCTGCAAGGCCCGCAGCGCTGTGGCAATCCCCTCACCGATCGCTGTCGAATCCTGTAGCTGAATGCTGTTGATCGCGTTTTCCACTGTGCTGTGTGCAGTTGTTGGCGGAACCAAGATCGCCGAGGCACCTGCCATCGAGACCACCGAGACGTTGTACTTCTCGGGCAGTTTGTTGACGAAGTCGATAGCGGCCTGCTTGGCCGCATCGAGTCGGGTCGGCTTCACATCAGTCGCCTGCATCGACTGGGATGCATCGATCACCAATACGACCGTGGCGCGCTCCCGCGGCACGTCAACCTGGGTCTTGGGCCGAGCGAACGCCGCGGTAAGCGTGATCAGACTCAGCAGTGAGAGTGCGACAGCAAGGTGCCGCCGCCACTGCGACTGCTTGGGCACCACGACATCGAGCATCGAGGTGTTGGTGAACCGCATGCCGCGCCGGTTCTTGCGAAGGCTGGCGAAGATGTAGGCGAGGATCAGCGCCGGGATCATGAGCAAGATCAGCAGGCGATTTGGTGCCAGAAAGGCGAGCTGCGGAATCAGCTGCTGCATCAGCAGCGCGGATCTCATTTCGTCACTCCCTGTGGCGGGGCGTGCAACATACTCGCCACGCGACGGTACGCCAACACGAACCGAGCGATGTCTTGTACCCAGTCGCGATCGGTCCGCAGCTGGATGTGCCCGACACCTGCACGACGAAGCGAAATGCGGATTCGTTCCCGCTGCGCCGCGCTGGCAGCATCCATCCTGGACCGCGCGTCCGAGTCGCCGGTGTTCACGTAACGTTCGAAGTCCGTCTCCGGATCGCGGATCAACATGTCACCCACGTTGGGAAATTCGATCTCCCGCCGATCGACCACCTCTACGGCCAGGACTTGGTTGCGTACCCCGAGCCGGCGCATCGAGCGCTCCCACTCCGGTTCCACATTTGGATCCAGCTCATGATCGCCTGGGGTCAAGAAGTCCGACACGACCACCCGCAATCCGCGACGACGCTGGGTGCGGGACAGCTGCTCGACACTTGCGGCAAGGGTCATCGGGCCCGTCGCGTGGTCCGGCACGAATGGCTCGGTCAACATCTTGCGCAGCAGGCCGTACAGGGCCGAGCGTCCCGACCGGGCGGGCAGCCGGCGCAGGCCGTGTGGACGAAGAATGTAGCCACCAAAACGGTCGCCCATCTTCTGACTAAGGAAACCGATCGTCGCTATCGCCGCGATCCCGAGGTCTCGCTTGGTCACCCCTTCGGTGCCCCAGTTCATGGATGGCGTGACGTCGAGCAGCCCCCACACCTCGAGTTCGCGATCGGAGATGGTGTCACGAACGTACGGCACGGTGGTGCGCGCAGTGACCGCCCAGTCGATCCTGCGGACATCGTCTTCGCCGGGGACGTAGATTCGTGCGTCGCTGATGTCCGAACCAGGTCCGGGCAAGAGGCCGAGGTGGTCACCGTGCAGGAACCCCTCGAGGCGACGCACGATGGTGAGCTCCAGCCGCCGCAGCGCAGCTTCAGGCGCCAATTTGTTGAGCGGGATCGTCGCCCGGGTCGGCGCACCGACCACGGAGGCAACGGCTCCCATGCTCACCTCTGGAGCCGCGAACTGCGCCGGCGGCGGACCACCGGGTGCGGGAAGGTTCGGCGGCTGACCGGCGGGCGAAATGTTCCGTGAGCCCGCGGGCTGACCGCCTGGCGGCGGGTATGACACGAGCGCCTCTAGCTGAAGTCTGGCTGATTGGGCATGTTCGGCATCGACTGCTGGTACGGCGTGGGCGGTGGACTATAGGTGTTAGCCGAGGGCACGGTGCGGCCCGGTTGACTCTGGTGGTTCGTTCCCGACTGCTGGTTCCAAACCGGCGTCGGCGGCGGCACCATGGCGACGATCCGCTCAATCACTTGGGCCGGTGCGATGTTGTCCGCGACCGCATCAAAGCCAAGCACGATACGGTGCGCCATCACGTCTTTGGCCACCGATTGCACATCAGTCGGCAGCACGTAATCCCGGCCATGGATCAGCGCCAGGGCACGGGCAGCAGCCACCAAGCCAAGCGTGGCGCGTGGGCTGCACCCGATCTGGATGACTGAGGTGAGGTCCGGCAAGCTGAACTCTGCGGGCGTACGGGTAGCCAGGACCAGCCGAACGATGTACTCCGCCACCAGGTTGTGAACGAAGACCTCTTCGGCCTGGCGCTGCAGCTGGAGGATCATCTGCGGGTTCAGGACCGGCTGTGAGCTTGGCGGATCAACACTCATTCTGCGGAGAATTTCGAATTCCTCGTTGCCTGCCGGGTAGGGCACATCAACCTTGAGCAAGAAACGGTCGCGCTGCGCCTCAGGCAGCGGATAGACACCCTCCGACTCAATCGGGTTCTGCGTCGCGATCACGATGAAAGGTTGCGGCACGGGATAGGTGGTGCCTCCGATGGAGACCTGCTGCTCAGCCATTGCCTCGAGCATCGCAGCCTGTACTTTTGCGGGTGCTCGGTTGATCTCGTCGGCGAGCAGGAAGTTCACAAAGATCGGTCCGAGCTCGACGTCGAAGCTTTCCTGACTTGACCGGTAGATCCGGGTGCCGACGATGTCGGAAGGGACCAGGTCGGGGGTGAACTGGATACGGGCGAATTCACCGCCGACGACGGTGGCGAAGCTGCGTACCGCAAGCGTCTTGGCGACGCCCGGCACACCTTCCAGCAGACAGTGCCCTTGGGCAAGCAGTGCGACCATCAGCTGCTCGACCATATGTTCCTGTCCGACGATCACCCTCTGAACCTGGGCGATTGCGTCGCCAAGGAGCTTCGAGGCGGCTTGATTCCCGGGCTGGCCCGACGTCCGAGCGGCAGGGCGCTCCTCGACGGGTTGACCAAACGACGGACTACTCACGCACTCTCCTGTTACTCGTCAACGAGCGTCGTGCGAACTGGCACCCTGAACCGTCCGCGCTTTTTCGCCGAACACCGAGCCATTCTCGCAGACGCCGGACTCAAGGCTATGGGCCTGCACAAACCGCACGCTGTGGCTGACATAAGAGCCAGCTGTGAAATCGATTCGAGTGGCCCTTGCCTGAGCTTTCCGGTAACCGCACAGCGTTCGCGATGCCCGCGTTCTTGATTTCATCCGGGCAGGCCGCCAGTAACGGACGAATAGACTCTCCGTGCCCCGCACGCTGTGGTCAGCCTCATCCGTATGGAGGCTGCGAGATGGAGAGTGATGTCGCCGACTGAGCCGCCGGCCGAACAACCGGATCCCCAATCACCGGGTCCCGAGTGGCCGACCTTTGACGGTGCCGCAGACACCGCCTTTGAGCGCGCATCCGATGCAACTGGAGAATACGTGCCGGTGACGCCGCTGCTTGCTGCGGATCCGCCGAAGGTGGGTGAGTTCTGGCTCGACGCGCGGCTCACCGCAGCGCCGGCGGGAATCGCTTTTACTGGGCACGACGCTGCCAACACCCCAGCGTTGGTGATCTTGCTATCGGAGGGAGCGGCGGCAGATGCGGCTGCGCGATCTCGATTCGCAGGCGAGATCAATGCCTTGCACATCGACACGGTGCTGGCGCGGGGTGGCCACGGGCAGGACGCTGGCCGACTCGCTCGCAGGTTCCGCAAGGAAGACGACGACCCGATCGCTCCAGACGATCGTCTGGTCGCGCCATGGGCAGCTTTGGTCTATGACGGCTCACCGGCTTCGGCGGCGCAGGCCAGCCAGATCCTCGATGCAGTACAGATTGCCACGCTTCCTCCTCAGGGCGTTCCCTCAGGCCCTGACTATCAGCAGTATTGGATCGAGCGCGTACGACCTGGGCTTGCGCGTCTGTGGCCGTTGCCGTGGCCTGGCCGATTCGACCGCGCCGGCTGGCGAACGATCTTGGTGTCGTGGCTCCTCATGGTGCTGCTTGCCGCGCTCGCCATCTTGATCGCGATCTTGATCTTCCGCAATCAACCACCACAGTCACCGCCCCCGCCAACGGGTAGTTCTGCCCAGTCCGGACCGCCACAGTCAGGTTCGCCGCAGTCGGGATCCCAGTCGGGATCTCCACAATCCCCAGGGCCGTCGGGATCGCCGTCCTCTGGATCACCGGGACCATCGGGCACGGAGTCGGGTGGCGGCCAGCCCACCGAATCTGTGACAGGATCGCCCGCGACAAGCCAAAGCCCAGGCTCGAGGCTTTAGTGTCGAGCACATCGACCAGATTCTCGATGTCCTTGTCTAGCGGGGTTCAGGCGTACGCTTCACCCGCTCATCAGGGTTTCTGGATTCGTCTGGCCCGCGGGATAGGCATCTGCCTGCCACCCGTGTTGATTGCGCTGTACGTCGGTGCGACCACCTTCGGAGGCACTTTCCTCCCCTGGCGCCCGATGATGGTCGACCTCGAGGTCTACCGGCAGGCAGGCGCGGTGTTGCTTGCCGGTGGCGACTTCTACGATCTTCCCGGTCCTTTGCAGTTTCTGTATCCACCCTTCGCGGCTGTTTTGGCACTGCCTCTCGCACTGCTGCCGGCAACGGTGGTCCAGCTTGGCTGGACGGCAGCCGGCGCGTTGGCGCTGGTGGCGATCCTGCACAGGTTCGGCCTCAAGGGTTGGGTGCTGAGCCTTGCCGGCAGCGCCGTGGTCTACCTCGTCGAGCCGGTCGTACAAACGCTCACCTTCGGTCAGCTGGGGATCTTCCTCGTCGCGCTGGTCGTTTTGGACTTGGCCCCTGGGCCCCGGGTCTTTTCCCGCCGGCTCTTGCCTGAAGGGGCGCTGACCGCCGTTGCGACGGCCATCAAACTGACTCCCGCGATCTTCGTTGTCTATCTGCTCCTCGTCCGGAAGTTCCGGGCATTCTGGGTCGCGGTTGTCACCGGTGTTGTCGTCACCTTGATCAGTTTTGCCTTCGTGCCAGCCGCATCGTACGAGTTCTGGACCAGGCTGGCGCACGGCGACACCGGGCTTGGGCACAGCATCATCTACTACACGAATCAGTCGGTCATGGCCGACATCGTGCGGATCTTCGGGCTGGGACAAACGCCGGCGATCGTAGGACTTGTGCTGTCGGCTGCGGTCGCGGTGGCAGGCCTGTGGGCCGCCACGTTGTGGCATCGGCTAGGCGATGTCCGGCTGGCAGTCAACTTGTGCGGCGTCGCTGGGCTGTTGGCCTCCCCAGTGTCGTGGTTGCACCACTTCGTCTGGGTTGTGCCACTGGCTATGAGCTTGGTCGAGCGACGACCAATCGGCCGTCGCCGTCTCCCCACGTGGTACCTGGCACTGGGTTGGGTCTTTGTTGGCTGGATCGTGGTGGCACCGTTCACCGACCTGCCTAATGGAGCAGATGTCGAACTGCAGTGGACCTGGTCCCAGCACTTGCTCGCTTCGATCACAGCTCTGGTTGGTTTAGTTCTGCTCTCCGGCGCGATCCTGATCGCACGGCCCCGAGTGCTGACGATCTTCGCTCGCACCGGCCGGCAGCCACTCGCGCAGCCTCAATGATGCGCATGATCATAAAATCGCTCTGCGGCGAAGCGAATCGCAGTCAGAAATTGATCAAGCGTGAGTTTGTCGCCCGCGGGCCATGATCACTTATTCGATCAAGCTCATCAGGGAGGGTCACCGTGCGAGCTGATCGGTGACGAAGCCTATGACGAAGGCAGTCCACCACAACATTTGGGATGCGCCGGCGAGCACCATGCCGCGCTCCACCACTGGCCGCGAAGGGGTCGGCATCTGCCGCTCCAGCAACCGAGTCGTGGACAGTGCCAGCACTCCGACAATCCCCACGCCAACCACGCAGCAGAGCTTCACCACCACCAGCCAGGAACTTAGTTGCGGCTTCAGAAGCACGCCAGTAGTGGTCAATCCGGCGAGCCCGATCCAGATCATGGGTGTCATTCGATGAGCGACGAGCAGAACATCGCCGATGGTCACCCAGTTGACCAACGAGAGCAGCCCGTACCAGTCGACCGCGAGCACTGAGCCGAAGCCGATGACCAGGAAGATCAGATGTCCAAAGAGGGCGGCAACATGAAGCCAGTGCGGAGGATTAATCAACGTGGAGATGGCAATCAACGCAACAATGCCAAAGCTGACGGCGGCGAGCAGCCTTGCCTCGGACGGGGTTGCCAACTCGCGGAGCTTCACCGTACGAGCCAACGAGTGCAGCACAAACAGCCCTCCCCCCTGAAAGACCTCTCCGCACCATGCAGGCGTTGTTGACTCTACTGCTGCCGGCTGCATTGAAAGGCACTGACCCCGGCGCTGAGATGCCTACCGTTACAGGGAATTACAAGATCAACTTCGATATTCGGCGCCTCGGAAGTTGACCCGGAGGCTGTAGAGCGAGCTCGTCGCCGTGATGTAAAGCTGATTGTGTTGCCGTCCCCCGAAGGTCAGATTAGCGGTGATCTCAGGCAGCCGGAGCTTGCCGATCAAGGCGCCGTCCGGATCGTAGCAGTGCAGGCCATCGTGAGCTGCTCCCCACAGCCGACCGAGATGATCAAAGCGGATGCCGTCGTAGCCCATCTCATCAGCGCAGAACACTTCGCCGCCGGTCAGTTTCTCTTGATCAACATTGAAGACTCTGATGTGGTGCAGCTGGCTGTCGACGATGAACAGGCGGCGTTCGTCGGGTGAGAAGGCCAGGCCGTTAGGTTGAGCGAAGTCTTCGACTACTGCGGTTAGATTTCCGCCGTCCGGATCAACGCGATAGACATTGCGTGAATTGATCTCCGATGATGCTTCGTGGCCCTCGTAGTCGGTGTGGATACCGTAGCTCGGGTCGGTGAACCAGATCGATCCGTCGGAATGCTCGACGACATCGTTGGGGCTGTTCAGCCGGTGCCCCTGGTACGAGGCGGCCAGCACCTTGACTGAGCCGTCGTGCTGGGTCCGAGTGACCCGACGTTCGCCATGTTCACAGGTCACAAATCGGCCCTGCCGGTCAACGGTGCGGCCGTTGCTGAAGCCAGCAGGTGTGAGGAAGACGTCGGTGCGCTCGCTCACCTCGTCGTACCGGAGCACTCGATCATTCGGGATGTCGCTGAACAGCACGAACTGGCCAGCCGGGTGGTAGCCCGGTCCCTCCAGCCACCGACCGCCCGAGAACAGTCGAGCAACCGAACGGTCGCCGCCAGTCCCAGCGAACCGCGGATCGAGTACCTCAAACTCGGCAGGGATGAGATCGGGCACAGACACTCCTGTTGTGGGCTTTTTGCGTCATTAGGCTGCTGCGACTCTATCGACAAGGGCGCCCTGAACTTCTGCCGAGACGCTCACCGAACCACCACTCGATGCGCCCTGAACCAGTCGAAGCGCAGCCTGGCTATCATCAGCCTCGGCTGAAGGAACACCCGGGGCGGTAGCTCAGCCGGTTAGAGCAGGGGACTCATAATCCCTTGGCCGTGGGTTCGAGTCCCACCCGCCCTACTTGAGCGTAAATACAGCGGTTTTAATCCCGCATAGCGCTCCAACAGTAAAGTATTCTGCATGCTGTGACAACCCGAAAGGCACCAAAAGCCGCCGTCTACAACGACCTCGCCGACCTGCTTCCTGACTGGCAGATCTCGCTCCGAGCCCGCGGTCGGCAACCCAGCACGATCGACTCGTACCTGAATTGCGCCCGCAATCTCTGCGGCTTCCTGGTCGCTCGCGGCATGCCGACCGTGGTGACCTCGATTACCCGTGAGCATGTGGAGCACTTCCTGGCCGACATGTTCGAGCGGGTCAGCCCGGCGACTGTGGCGAAGCACTACCGATCGTTGCAGCAACTGTTCCGGTTCCTGGTCGACGACGGCGAGATCACCAGCTCACCCATGGAGCGCATGTCTCCGCCGTCGGTGCCTGAGCAGCCGGTGCCGATCCTCACCGATGCCGAGCTGCTGGCGCTCATCGCTGCCTGTAAGGGCCAGAGTTTGGAGAACCGCCGCGACGAAGCGGTCATTCGCATGTTTGTCGACACCGGCATTCGGGCGTCGGAGTTGATCGGGCTGGCCGTGGAGGATGTCGATCTGGGCCAGCAGATTGCACTTGTGATGGGTAAAGGTGGCCGTGCCCGCGCTGTGCCGTTCGGGATCAAGACCACCGATGCCCTCCGCCGCTATCTCAAGGCGCGGAGACAGCATCACCTAGCGGCCAATACGCAAGCACTCTGGTTGGGCCGCAAAGGACCGCTCACCGTCTCCGGGGTCGCGCAACTGCTGGAGCGACGCGGCGAGGACGCCGGTGTTGATCATCTCCACCCGCACCGCTTCCGCCACACGATGGCTCACCGCTGGCTCGCCGCAGGTGGGCAGGAACAAGACCTGATGCGGCTCGCTGGCTGGCGCACACGGGAGATGGTCGGTCGGTACGCGGCGAGCGCTGCTGACGGCCGAGCCCGTGCGGCGCATCGTCGTATGGGGTTGGGTGATCAGCTGTGACTGTGGAGATCGATCCGGCGACCGTCCCAGAACTCGGAGTGATCTTGCGAACAAACAAGCTGGGCAAGGTGCGGGTCTTGGATGTGGTTTGCGACCAGGGCCATCGGCTCGTGCAAGTTCTGAAGATTCCTGGGCGGGGCCGATTGGCGCTCGGTGTTGACACATCAATCGTTCACGGTGCCGATACTGCGCACCTGTGGCGATGGATTCCCGTCGCCAAGGATCAATGGGGGATGGACCGCGACGGACGTTGGCTCGGTTTATGGGTAGACGAGCCAGACATTGAAATACGGACCGTGAACGGGCCACGGCTGCATAACCGTTTCAGCTTCACCTGCGCCGGCGACCACTGCTCGCAACAAATCAGTTTGCCGTGGATTCGAAAGCAACTCGCATTGCGTACCCGCCGAATCGTATACACTTTGCGATAGATGTCCGCTCGCTAGTCGGGCTTGTCGAAATGGGGCACCGGCCAGGACCGAAGAGGTCAGGTCAAACGTGCCCCATTCCAGTCTCGCCGCACAGATTGCGGCTAATTCCCGCTGGTCTAAAGAAGACCCAACCGAACAAGGCCGCATTATGCGGGCCGGGCTCGAGCGTCGCTTCCTCAATGAAGTGGATCCCAATCGGGAACTTCCAGAAGCAGAACGGCTCCGCCGCGTCGAATGCGCCAAGAGGGCGTATTACCAGCGTTTAGCTTTGGCGAGCGCGAAGGCCCGCAAGGCACGCAGCGTGGCTCGCGCACAGGGCGGTGGTTCGAATGCCGCCTAACGACGAAACCGGCCCGGATGGTGCGCCCGAGCCGGCTCCTAACACCTTGGCTGATGCGGCGTTGGGTGTTGATCTGATTCTACCGCCAGCAATCACCGATAACATGTCCCAGGTTGACGCGGCGCTCGCCCTCGCCCTCGCCGACATATACGTGTTCCCCGTTGATCATCCCGGGCTGCCTCTCTGCGCGGGGATCGGCAAGACCCACAACCCTTTCAGCCCCAACCATCAACGCGGCAAACATCCCTGCGTTGTGCGGGGCGAAAAAGCGACCAACAAAGAACAGGTGATCTACGCCCATTGGAGCGGCGGGCCGCGCAACATTGGAATCCACTGCGGCAAATCAGGTCTCGTTGTCGTTGACGAAGACCGGTTAGGCGAATTCAAAAGGTACGCCGACGAGCATGGAGTGAAGATTCCGCCGACGATGGTTGTCGCGACCGCGAAAGGTCGCCACTACTATTTCGCCGCCCGCGAAGACCGCCCCCTTGGCAACAAAGAGGGCGCATTCGGAGACTATGCCATCAACATCCGCGGGAGCAACGGATTCGTTGTCGGCCCAGGATCAGTTCACGAAACCGGTGTTGTGTACCGCATCGAGGTCGCGCTGCCGCCGGCGCCGCTACCCGACTGGGTTATTACCGCAATACAGACCAAAAACAACGGGCACAAGACAACAAGCGTCGACGGCATCGTCTTCGAAGACATTGGAGGGTTCGAACGCTTCGAACTTCCCGAAGTCATCAAAGACCACCACCGACACACCACGCTCATCCAATACGCGTCATCCATGCGAGCGAGGGAAACCCCGCTAACAGAGGCCAAAATCCTCATCAAAGACGCGTGGAAACGCTGCGAGCAACCACCCATAGCCCGCGATGAACTCACCGAAGAAGAGGCCCTAGACAAGCTAGAAGACATCTATGGGCGATACGAGGCGGGCCGATCCGAGGGTTACCAGAAACAAGGCGCCAACGCCCGCGATCGACCACGCGTCGACGTACGCAGCGACGCCCACGCAGCCGACTGGCTCCGCGAGGAACTCGGTCGCGGCCAGCTTGCGGGGATCTTCCGCCGCGACAACGTGCTCGTGCACACGCCTCGGATGGGTGAAGAAGGCTACCTGCCTCCGGCGGATCTCGGACTCATCGATGCAGGTCCAGCGCAGGTGCACCCGATCACCACCATCGGGATCAAATCCCTGATCGAGACCCGCTACGAGTGTTGGAGAACGACCACAGTCCGCGAAGGCCAGGAAAGCATCAAGATAGAGGTCGCGGCACTGTTCCCGCAGCAGTCTGCGCAGTCAGCATCTGAAGCGGCGCGGCTCGGCGAGTACGCACCACACCTAAGAGACCTGCACAGCGTCACCCACACCCCCACAATGCGGCCGGACGGGTCCATCCTGGATATACCCGGATACGACGTCGGGACCGGGATGCTTTACCTGCCCGACCCCCGCTTAACCGTGCCGCCCATCCCCGATCACCCCACAGCCGCACAGATCAGAGCTGCAGTTGAGCTGATCCTCAAACCCATAGCCGAGTTCCCATTCGTCAGCGAAGACGACAAGGCCACGTGGATCGGCTTAGCGTTCACCCCGGTACTGCGCCCACTGCTACCCGGCCCGTACCAGATGGGCGTGATCACCGCGACCAACCCAGGCAGCGGCAAAACACTGCTCACAAAAATGCTCACCATCCTGCACGGCGGGGTTCAGCGTGGCGAGATGCCCCGAGACTCAGACGAGCTACGCAAGAGCATCACCGCCGCGTTGATGGACACCACAGCCCCGATCATCACCTTCGACAACCTCAGGGGCGTAGTCCAGTCGGCGGTACTGGAATCCCTGCTGACCTCCAAGTTCTGGACCGACCGCTGGCTAGGCCAAAACAAATCAGTCACAGCCCGTAACGACAGGCTGTGGCTGGCCACCGGCAACAATGCGCAGTTCGGTGGTGACCTTGGCCGCAGGCTCGCGGTCGCAGCGCTCGATCCGCCCGCGGCGGGACATCACCTACGCACCGACTTCCGCATCAAGAACTTGGGCGAATGGATGGAAACCCACCGGGGTGAGTACCTCGCCGCGTTGCTGACGGTCGCTCGGGGATGGGTGAACGCAGGCCGGCCCACCGAGAACACCCGGTCCGACGACTACGCGGACTGGATCGGTGGGGTCCGCGGGCT
The DNA here is from genome assembly GCA_035535155.1 of Propionibacteriaceae bacterium. Taxonomy (GTDB): domain Bacteria; phylum Actinomycetota; class Actinomycetes; order Propionibacteriales; family Propionibacteriaceae; genus Microlunatus. The sequence continues at coordinate 804 of DATLQP010000289.1, read as the reverse complement.
CATGAGTTGGTTCGACGGATCGTTCGGGGGCAGCTCTGCAGAGATCGCCGTGTCGTCCGAAGACGAAGAATGGCACCTGTTCCTAGTTGCCCTGTTCAAGGTGTTCGGCTCGACACCATTCACAACCAAGGACCTAGTCGACAAGATCAGCACCTACGGCGCTGGGATTTGGCGGCAACCTTGACGCTGCTGTGCTCCCTGGAGATCTCGCGGACAAGTTCTCCCGCATCTCCTCCACAAGCAGCGATGGAGGGTTCCGGAAGTCTGTAGGCAAGTGGATGCAGTTCCGTGAGGGCCGATATGCGTCGGGATGGAAGCTCCGCGGTGCTGGCCGAGATGGCCACTCCGACAAACCGCTCTATGTGGTCTGCCCACCGCCGGGGTGCGTAAAGCCATGAATCTGCACCGTTTGCACCGTTTGCACTGTTTCTTTCCCGCCACTCGCGAGAGAGAAAACAGTCATACGGGGGTCACGGGCCCGCACGCGCACCTGGACCGGCTGGGAAAGAACGGTGCAAAGGGGGCAAAGGGTGCAACACGGAGCTAGCCAATACATGACCGCCGCCCCCGCCACCTCCGACCGGCTCACCCTCGCGTTGCTCAACCTCGCCGCAAGAGGCGAACGCACCCACTGCTCAGACCCCGGCACCTCCGAACTGTGGGTCTCCGATCGGTCGCGTGAGGCGCCAGAAAGCGCTCAGGCCGCCTGACCGTATCGCCGGTCTGATAGCACGACGCCAGCCCGTTCGAGCTCGGCCTCGACCCGAAGCCGCTCGATGTTCCGCTCCATTCCAGCGGAATGCT
>DATLQP010000288.1:0-3376 GCA_035535155.1 Propionibacteriaceae bacterium | reverse complement strand
GGCGACACCTTCTTGCTGCCATCCATGATCAGGCGGCGCGTCACCTTTCCGGCCAAGATCGAACTGTTTCACGGCCGAGGCGTGAAGGGCAGAATTCTGGCTTGGTTCCTCAAGGGCGTTGGTCAGCGGCCGATGGACCGCTCCGGTGGTCGGGCTAGCGCCAGTGGCATGGAAACCGTGCTCGATGTGCTGCGCAAGGGGCACCTGCTCGGCATCTATCCCGAGGGCACCCGGTCTCCAGATGGCCGCCTGTACAAGGGCAAGACCGGCGTCGCGCGGCTTGTGCTGCAGGCCGGCGTACCCGTTATTCCGGTCGGGATGATCAGCACTGAGCTGGTCCCGTCGCGGTTCTTCAAGATTCCCACAATGCGGCGACCGAAGATCCGGATCGGCAAGCCGATGGACTTCAGTGCGTACGCGCATGCCGGCAATGACCGCGACGTACTGCGCTGGATCACCGACGAGATCATCAACGCCGTCATGGAACTGTCTGGCCAGACATACGTCGATGTGTACGCCACCGCAGCCAAGGCCGCTCTCGAAGCGGGCAATACTCTCCCGCCAAGCGCCGGGCACCGTCCCGGCGCCGGACGCCCGGTGCCGCCCGTGCCCGTTCCCGTACGGCGGCTGGAGGTTCCTCCAACTACGGATGTGAAGGCGTGAGTAAAGGGCCATCCCAGGGCGGCCCTCCTCGCTACGAAGCCGTAAGCGCTGATCTGGACTCGGTCGATCGCGACGGAAAGGTCACCATCGAGTCCGGTTCCGGTGCCGGTCGAGCGGTGTATTGGACCCTGAAGAACGTCGTGCTCGGGCCTGCGATCAGCAAGATCTTCCGACCGATTCACGAAGGTATCGAGAACGTGCCGGTCAAGGGTGCAGCGATCATTGCCAGCAACCACCTCTCCTTCGCCGACTGGTTGTTCACCCCGCTTGCAGTGGACCGGCGGATTACCTTCGTTGCCAAGTCGGACTACTTCACCCGGGCCGGCATCAAGGGATGGGCACAGAAGCGGTTCTTCGCGGGCACCGGCCAGGTGCCGATCGATCGCTCGGGGGGCCGGGCAAGTGAGGGAGCTCTGCGGGCCGGCCTCAAGGTGCTGCAGCGCGGAGACTTGTTCGGTATCTACCCCGAGGGAACGCGCAGCCATGACGGCAGGCTCTACAAAGGCCGGACCGGCGTCGCCCGACTGGCCTTGCTGTCCGGATCACCGGTCATTCCATCAGCGATCATCGGCACCGACATCATCGCCCCTCCCGGCAAGATCATCACCAAGATCGTCAGTCCAACGGTGAAGTTCGGCCAGCCTCTGGATTTCTCGCGTTACGAGGGGATGAGCGAAGATCGCTTCATCCTGCGATCGATCACTGACGAGATCATGTACACGATCATGGAGCTCTCCGGCCAGGAGTATGTGGACATGTATGCGCCCGCAGCCAAGGAAGCGGCGGCACGCGAAGCCAAGGCCCAAGAGATCGACGAAGTCTCCCCGCAAGCCTAGCCTGCCCTTCGCGTGGATCCGCGCCGACCGGGAGGGCCTGCGGGCTGTCCAAGATCGCGAATGAGACGGGCCACCAGCGCCACGGGCTGGCTGAAGGCAAGCAGGTGACCGCCGGGCAATTGTTCCGCCTCAAGTCCGAGGCGCTCCCTGGCTACCCGGCGCTGGAATTCATAGGGAAAGAATCGATCATGACGGCCGGCGAGGACGGTGGTCGGCACGTTCGGCCAGCCGCTGAGCGGGAAGCCGGTCTCGAAGAGTGACGCGGCTGGGGAGCCCGGGTCGCCTGAGGACATCATCAGCTCGAGGACCTCGGGCGGAATGTCGTGAAAGAAGTGGAACTCGGCATCGAAGCCGGCGTCAGGATCTCGACCCTCCTGAAGATCATTCGCGCGCATCGCTTCGGCCTGTCCGGTATTGCCCCACCACTCGCCCGCGGTCTCTCCCGGCGTCGGGATCATGGCGTTCAGGAGGACGAGCTCCGCGACGGGCAGCCGGTCACAGGCCAGAGGTGCGCTGAAGGCGCCCATCGACTGAGCGACCAGCGCGACTTCCTCCGCTGGCCCCGCTGCGGCAACGATCGCGTCGGCGTGGTCGGCGAGAGTGGCGCCGGCCCAGTTCGGCAAGGAGACCGCAATGCTGCGCAGGCCCGCATCTCCCAGTAGCGGTTGCACCAGCTGCCACTGATCAGCGTTGCCGCCCGCGCCAGGAATCAAAACGAAGGTTCGCTGCTGCATGGCTGCCATTCTGCGGGAGCGTCCAGCCGCCGATAAGTCAGGTGCCCGCCGCAGGGCCAACGTCTACAGTGTCAGCGTGTCTCTGACGAGTCAGGTCCCTTCCATCGAAGCGCTGCATGCGCTGCATCCGCTGCAGCAGCCGGCCTACTCCTCGCCCTCTGAGCTTGCCGGGGTCGTCGGCAAGCTTCGCAGTCTTCCGCCGCTGGTATTTGCCGCCGAGTGCGACAAGCTACGCACCAAGATGGCCAACGTGGCGGCCGGCGAGGCCTTCCTGCTCCAGGGTGGCGACTGTGCTGAGACGTTCGCCGAGGTGACCGCGGCGAACATCCAGGGCAAGCTTCGGACCTTGCTCTCCATGGCAGTTGTGCTGACCTATGCGGCTCAGGTGCCGATCGTCAAGGTCGGCCGGATGGCAGGCCAGTTCGCCAAACCCCGCAGCTCAGGCACCGAAACCCGTAGCGGCGTCACGCTGCCGGCGTATCGGGGCGACGCCGTGAACGGCTTCGATTTCACAACTGAGGCCCGCGAGCCCGATCCGCAGCGGCTCCTGGAGGTGTACAACGCCTCTGCGGCCACCTTGAATCTCACCCGGGCTTTCGTCACCGGTGGATTCGCCCACCTGCGCAGCGTGCACAGCTGGAACGCCGACTTCGTCAAGAACTCCGCGGCCGGGGTGCAGTACCAGAACCTGGCGAACGAGATCGATCGCGCCCTAGCCTTCATGGTGGCCTGTGGGATCGACGATGACGTGTTCCGGACCGTCGACTTCTACTCCAGCCATGAGGCGTTGATCTTGGACTACGAGCACGCGCTGACCCGGATCGACTCCAGAACCGGCCAGCCGTACGGGACATCCGGACACTTCTTGTGGGTCGGTGAGCGCACCCGGCACCTGCAGGGCGCGCACGTGGAGCTGCTTCGGCACGTCCGTAACCCGCTCGGGGTCAAGCTTGGATCGACGACCACCGCCGACGACGCGCTGGAACTGGCCGATCGCCTCGATCCTGATCATGAAACGGGACGCATCACCTTCATTACCCGGATGGGCGCCGGGAAGGTGCGCGAGGTGTTGCCGGACATCGTGGCGAAAGTGACCGCCAGCGGCCGGCAGGTGGCGTGGGTTTGCGACCCCATGCACGGCAA
>DATLQP010000287.1:0-2619 GCA_035535155.1 Propionibacteriaceae bacterium | reverse complement strand
CGTCGACGGCAGGGTGTCCATCGAGGTCGACCCGCGCCTCGCCCATGACGCTGATCAGGCGATCGCCGAGGCACGGCAGCTGTGGCGGCTCGTCGACCGGCCCAACCTATTTGTCAAAATCCCGGCCACCCAGGCAGGCCTACCCGCCATCGCACAGTGTCTGGCGGAAGGGATCAGCATCAACGTCACCTTGATCTTCTCCCTGCAGCGCTACGCCGCGGTGATCGAGGCGTTTCTCGACGGCATGGAACGCGCCCGCGCCGCCGGACGCAACCTGTCCACCCTCACCTCTGTGGCATCGTTCTTCGTCAGCAGAGTCGACACCGAAATCGACAAGCGCCTGGACCAGATCGCCACCCCGAAGGCGGCGGCGCTGAAAGGGAAAGCTGCGATCGCCAACGCCAGGCTGGCGTACGAAGACTACGAGCGGGTTTTCGCCGGTGACCGCTGGGCTGCGCTACTGGCGGCCGGCGCGCACCCGCAGCGGCCATTGTGGGCCTCGACCGGTGTCAAGAACCCGTCCTATGACGACACCAGGTATGTTGTCGACCTCGTTGCCAACGGCGTGGTCAACACCATGCCGCAGGCCACCCTGGCGGCGGTAGCCGACCACGGCACCATCCGCGGCGACACCATCCGGCCGTTCTACACAGACGCGCATCAAGTGCTCCACGACATCGCTGCCGTTGGAGTCGACTACGACGACGTTGTAGACCTGCTTGAAGGCGACGGCATCACGAAGTTTGAGGCATCGTGGGACCTGGTCACCGCCGAGCTCAGCGACCGCCTCCGCGCCACATCACCAACGTCCCATCGCAGCTAATCCGCTGCCCACTGACAAGGATCACCCATGACAACCCAACCCAGCTTCATCATTGTCGGCGGTGGCCTGGCCGGCGCCATCGCAGCACAGACCCTGCGCGAGGAAGGGTTCGACGGGAGGATCACCCTACTCGGCGAGGAACCGCACCGTCCTTACGAACGCCCTCCTCTGTCTAAGGACTACCTGCAAGGCAAGGCTGACCGCGACAGCATCTTCGCCCATCCGGAAGGCTGGTACGCCGACCACGCGGTCGAGCTGCGTCTCGGCACCATAGTGACCTCGCTCGACCCCGCTGCGCGGACCGTCACCACCGCCACCGGTACAAAGCTGGGTTACGACAAGCTGCTGCTGACGACCGGATCGACACCGCGACGCCTCAGCGTGCCAGGTGCCGACTTCGACGGCGCGCATTACCTGCGCAGCGTCGATGACAGTGAGCGCATCAAGGCCGGGTTCGCCCAGGCGCACCGGGTCGCGATCATTGGCGCCGGCTGGATCGGGCTGGAGACCGCCGCCGCCGCCCGCAACGCAGGGCTTGAGGTGACTCTCCTTGAGCGCAGCGAGCTGCCGCTGCTGCACGTCCTCGGCCCTGAGGCCGCAGTCATCTTTGCCGACCTGCATCGTGATCACGGCGTCGACCTACGCAGCAAGGTTGCGGTAGCCGAACTCACCGGCAAAAACAGGTCGGTGACAGCTGTCATTCTCAACGACGGCAGCCGGATCGAGGCCGACATGGTCCTCGTCGGAGTCGGAATCACTCCCAACACCCAGCTCGCTGCCGAGGCCGGCCTCGAGGTCAACAACGGGATATTCGTCGATGAGCACCTCCGCACCTCCGATGTGAACATCTTCGCCGCCGGCGACGTCGCCAACGCCTACAACGCGCGCCTAGATCGCCACATTCGTGTCGAGCACTGGGCCAACGCCCGGCGCCAAGGCGCCACCGCTGGAAAAGCGATGCTCGGACAAGATGCGGTCGACGCGCGGCCGTCGTACTTCTTCTCCGACCAGTACGACCTCAGCATGGAATACACCGGCGACATCGGCCCGTCCGGCTACGACCAGGTCATCTTCCGCCGATACCCTGCCTCCGCCCAGCTCATCGTCTTCTGGCTCTCCGAGCAACGCGTCCAGGCCGGCATGAACATCAACATTTGGGACGTCGCCGACGACATCGAACGACTCGTCCAGTCACCACACCCGGCCGACACCGACGATCTCGCCGACCCGGGCATCCCGCTCGCGAGTTTGCTCCAACGGCCGGCCGGGCCAGTGTTGCTCAATTCGTGACGCCGCCATCCAACGGACAGTGACATGATCGGGCATCCCGCATTCGTGACCGAGCCGTGGTCCGTTCGAGAGACAGGCCTTGACTTGGACATGCTGGCCCAGACGGAATCAGTGTTCGCACTGTCCAACGGGCACATCGGTTGGCGCGGGAACCTGGACGAGGGTGAGCCGTACGGCTTGCCAGGCTCCTATCTCAATGGGGTCTTCGAAATCCGGCCGTTGCCGTATGCGGAACGCGGCTACGGCAATCCCGAGTCCGGACAGACGATCATCAATGTGACCAACGGCAAGGTCATACGGCTGCTGGTCAACGACGAACCGTTCGATGTTCGCTACGGCGAACTGCGTTCCCATGAACGCTGCCTCGATTTCCGGGCCGGGGTATTGGGCCGTCAGGCCGAGTGGGTCTCGCCGGCGGGCTCTGGGGTCAAGGTCACCTCCACCCGAATGGTGTCTTTGACGCAGCGCTCGATCGCGGCGGTCTGCTATGAGGTGGAGCCGGTCAA
>DATLQP010000286.1:0-5607 GCA_035535155.1 Propionibacteriaceae bacterium | reverse complement strand
GACCGGTACGGCCCAGTCGGATCCGAAGCGCAAGCCATTCGCGTGGTTCACCTCTTTTGCGCCGGTGGACGATCCCAAGGTCGCCGTAGCGGTGATCGTCGAGGACGCCGACATCCCCCGGAACGACATCGCGGGCGGGCGAGTCGCGGCGCCCATCGCGAAGGCAGTGATGGAAGCCGCCTTGTGACCGACACTCGGGGCCGGTACTCTCCGCGGCGAGTCCACGTGAGATGCCCATTTCACGCTCCGGTGCGCTATGGCCGAGAATGTCACGCGGGGTTTGAGGGAGGATCATGGAAATGACTAGCAGCCCAACTATGGTCGGGGGCCGGTACGAGCTGGGCGAGTTGCTGGGCCGCGGGGGCATGGCCGAGGTCCGTCGTGCGATTGATCAACGGCTCGGTCGATCCGTCGCGGTCAAGCAGCTGCGTGCTGATCTTGCTACTGATCCGACATTTCAAGCACGGTTTCGTCGGGAGGCGCAGTCCGCCGCAGGACTGAACCATCCGACGATCGTCGCCGTCTACGACACCGGCGAAGAGACCGATCCGCTGACCGGAGTCTCCATCCCTTACATCGTGATGGAGCTGGTCGAGGGTTCGACACTGCGCGATGTGCTCAAGGACGGCCGCAAAATCCTTCCGGAGCGCGCGCTGGAACTGACTCAGGGTGTACTTCACGCACTGAGTTACAGCCACAAGGCGGGCATCGTGCACCGCGACATCAAGCCGGCCAATGTGATGCTCAGTCCCACTGGTGGGGTCAAAGTGATGGACTTCGGCATCGCCCGAGCCGTCGCCGACACCAGTGCCACGATGACCCAGACCGCTGCCGTGATCGGCACGGCTCAGTACCTCTCGCCGGAGCAAGCGCGTGGTGAGACCGTGGACGCCCGCAGCGATCTCTATTCAGCGGGCTGCCTGCTCTTTGAATTGCTCGTCGGCCGACCGCCTTTCATTGGCGATTCTCCGGTGAGCGTGGCCTACCAGCACGTACGCGAGGCCCCGCCGCCGCCCAGCCAGCTCGACCCGGAGCTCAGTCCCGAAATCGACGCCGTCGTCTTGAAGGCGCTTGCCAAGGACCCGGACGAGCGCTACCAATCGGCTCGGGAGATGAAGGACGACATCACCCGTCTCCTCTCCGGGCAGCAGACCGATGCTCAGCAAGCGACAGCCGTCGTACCCATGGGGGTCGCCACTGTGGCCGCCGATGCGTACGACGACCCAACGCGCGTGGCGGGGTCGCCGCCCGACGTCCCGCCGGAGGGAACTGAGGAGGACCTCGAAGAAGAGGAGCCGGAGAAGAGCCGCGTCGGCCTCGCGATCCTGATCGGCGCGCTGATCGTGGTTGCCCTCGGCCTGGGCGGTTGGGCGCTCTACCGGATGCTCAGTCCGACGACCGTCGAGACGGTTGCGGTGCCGAGCGTCGTCGGCTACACCGAGCAGCAGGCACGCGACCAGCTCACCGAACGAAAACTCCTCGTCGAAGTGAAGAAGGAGAACGGCGAAGAGGGGACCAAGGGCGCGATCACGGCCCAAGATCCGGCTGCCAACACCGAGGTCAATGTCGGCACGACCGTCACCCTCACGTTGAACGACGGGCCCAAGACCGGCACCCTCCCCAACGACTTAGTCGGTCAGGACGTCAAGGACGTCAAGAGCACGCTGAAAGACCTGAAGTTCACCAACGTCAAGACGGTTGCTGCCAAAAGCGAGGATCCCGGCACAAACCCCGGCGAAGTGACCAGCATTTCGCCCAAGGAGGGCACGACCATACCGCTGGACAACAAGATCACCGTGAAGTACGCGACCGGCAAATCGGACGTACCCAATTTCCAGGGTCTGAGTCGAGGGGCAGCCATCCGGGAGTCGAAGGCTGCTGGCTTCGGCGAGCCGGCGTTCACCGAGAAGGAGAGCTCGCAGCCGGCTGGGACCGTGATCGCTCAGAATCCGAGCGCCGGCGACACAGTGGACCGCGACACCACGATCAGACTCACTCTGGCCGTTCAGTCGCCTCCGCCGACCAACCCTCCGACCACCAACCCACCGACCACCAAACCGCCGACCGAACCGCCGACGACATCACCGCCGACACAGACCCCGACGCCAAGCAAGGAAAAGAAGACGCCCTCAGATTCGAATACATAATCGAATATCTGCTAAAGTGAGGGTATGTCTAGCGTTGTTCAGACCTCGCTTTTCGATTTAGGGGTTTCCGACCATCTGCCGCTCGGGCCGCTGGGCTGCATGATCGCCCGCCAGCGGCTGGGCAGGGGTGCCTGGGTCGATCTGCTGCCCGGTTGGATGAGTGGTGCTAGCACCCTCTTTGAGGATCTGCTGGAGCAGGTGCCTTGGCAGGCCGAGCGGCGGCAGATGTACGAGCGCGTCATCGACGTGCCGCGCCTACTCTGCTTCTACGGCGAGGACGCTCCCCTGCCACATCTTGAGCTGGTAGCTGCCCGTGAGTCGCTGAATGCGCACTATGCGGACGAGCTGGGCGAGCTGTTCACCACCGCTGGATTGTGTCTGTATCGCGACGGCCGCGACTCAGTGGCCTGGCACGGCGACACCATTGGTCGCGGCAAGAACGAGGACACGATGGTTGCGATTCTCTCGCTCGGCTCACCGCGGCAGTTCCTGCTGCGGCCCCGAGGCGGCGGAGCGACCATCAGGCACGTGTTGGGTCACGGCGACCTGATCGTCATGGGCGGCTCCTGTCAGCGCACCTGGGAGCACTCGATCCCGAAGACCGCGCGCTCGGTGGGCCCGCGGATTAGCGTCCAGTTCCGGCCGAGCGGGGTGCGTTAGCCGCATCTTCCATTAGGCCATGAAGTCGAGCAAGGCCTTGTTGATCTCCTCGGCGTGCGTCCACAGCAAGCCGTGCGGGGCACCCTCGATCTCAATGTAGGTGACGCTGGGCAGCATCTTCGAGAACCTTCGCGCGGTCACGTCGATGGGCAGGATCCTGTCAGCGGTACCGTGCAAGATCAAGGACGGTACGTCGATCTTTTCGATATCGGGGCGAAAATCAGTGAGCCAGGTCGGCTGCGCCCAAACCGTTGAGTAAGGCGAGACATTGGCCGCCACCTGCCAGCTGGCTCGCAGCGCTTCCTCGCTGATCCGACTGCCAAGATTCTCGTCGAGGTTGTAGAAGTCCGTGAAATAAGCGGTGAAAAAGGCGTAGCGGTCCGCCTTGGCCGCATTGAGTGGGCCCTCGAAGACCTCAGCTGGTAATCCATCCGGGTTGTCGTCGGTCTTGAGCATGAATGGCTGCTGGCAGCCAATGAACACCGCCTTCGCCACCCGATGGGACCCGTAGCTGCTAAGGAAGCGAGTCACCTCACCGGTGCCCATGGAGAAACCGACCAGAACAGCATCTTGCAGGTCCAAGCTCGCGACGAGGCTGCTGAGGTCCGCGGCGTAGGTGTCGTAATCATGCCCCGTGGCCGGCCGGCTGGACTTCCCGAAGCCACGACGGTCGTAGGTGATCACCCGCTTGCCTGCCTCGAGCAGTACGGCGGTTTGCTTCTCCCACGAGGAACCGTCCCCAGGATAGCCATGGATCAGCACCACAGGCTGGCCGGAGCCACGGTCCTCGTAGTACAGCTCGATAGCGCCGCGGTTCTCTGTTCCGACAGTGACGTAAGGCATGGTGATTCTCTCCCTTCGAAAGTCCGGCTTGGTTGGTCAGCGTGCCGACATTAGCGGGGCCATGCCGACGGCTCGCGCAGGAGCTTCGGCGTCGCCGCAGATGGTGAGCCAATTGGCCAGCATCTGGTAGCCCCCCTCGGTCAGCACAGATTCGGGATGGAATTGCACGGCTTCGACGGGAAGCTCGCGATGGCGCAGCGCCATGATCACTCCGCTCCGCGTCGTCGCCGTCACTTCGAGCACCGCGGGGAATGTCTCGGGTTCGATGGCGAGCGAGTGATAGCGGGTCGCTGTAAACGGCGACGGCAGACCCGCGAGGACGCCGAGTCCGGAATGCTGAATGAGCGATGTCTTGCCGTGCAGCAGCTCAGGTGCTCGGTCGACCACCCCGCCGTACGCGACGCCGATGGCCTGCAGTCAGAGGCACACGCCGAAGATGGGCAACGTGCCCGCCTGCATCTTCACAACGTCGACGCAGACGCCTGCCTCCTCCGGCGTACCTGGACCCGGCGACAGCAGAATCCCGTCGAAAGCGTTGCCGAAATCGGAATCAGAGAACCGCGAGTCGTCATTGCGCCAAACATCGACCTCAGCCCCGATCTGCGCCAGGTATTGCACCAGGTTGTAGACAAAGGAGTCGTAGTTGTCGATCACCAGGATCTTCGCGCCTGCCACTCGATCATTCTCGCTTAGCGGACACCGGTGCCGCTGCGCACACCGAAACCCGAGTACGGCACGGCATGGGTGAGATCGAGTGAGCCCTCATGCGCCGGTAGGTCGAGGCGCTCCTCCGACTTCTCGCGAAAGACCAGCCCATAGGCCACCACGTACTGCTGATAAATCTGGATCGGCTCCGACGTGTCAAGAGCCGCATGCAGCCGTACCTGATCGCCGATTGCGCGAATCCGGTACGGCGGGGCGTACGGGATGCCGTGCAACACCACCGTATTGCCCACACATTTCACCGCAGTGGTCGAGATCACCCGCTGGTCTTGGATCGTCATGGCCTCCGCGCCGCCGCTCCAGAGCGCATTGACCACCGCCTGGATGTCTTGCTGGTGAACAACGAGGAGATCGGGCTCGATACCGTTAGCGGCAACACTCGATGGGGCATCGTCGAGTATCACCGTGACTCCCGGTCCGGTGACAGCAGTCAGACCGACGCGGCGTGACTCCCGGCTGACATCCGGAGCAAGCTCTGACTGTTCACTGCCGCGAGCGGCGAGCCCGTCGACGTCTTTACGCACGCTCGTCACCTGCCGCGTGAGCTCGGCATTGCGACGGGACTGCGCCTGAACAAGGCCGACCAGATCGGTATTGCGGGCTGGCCGCAGGTCCGTGCCCTGGGCGTTTATCGCGCTGATGACGATCATCAATCCCGCAAGGACGCACACAGCCGCCGTCACTGTACGGGACAGCCGGCCGCGGCTGCGATCCCGCCGTCGCTGCGCATGGCGAGCGCGGCGCAGAGCCGATACGACCGCTCGCCAGGCATCGGCAGCACTACGACCCGACAAGTCCTGCTTCCTTCTCGATAGAGCGGAGAAATTCGACACTCGGACGGGCCGCTGCGCCTGAGCTTGTCGAACGGCGCGCTCGACAAGGTCAGCACGCATACGTCCCCGCCTGGAGTCTTTGACTACGCTACCTACTTCAAGAGCAAGGAGAATCTGGTGCCCGAGTCGAGAACGCGAAAGTCTGCCACCGAGAAGCAGAAGCTGAAGGCGCAGCAGGCCGCGAAGCCGAAGAAAATCAAGCCTCCGGCGAGTCGGCGCTGGGTACCGCCGACCTTTATCGCTGTCGGACTGTTCGGTGTCGCGTGGCTGATTACCTTCTACGTCGCGGGGACCTACATCCCATTCATGGACGCGCTCGGCAACTGGAACATCCTCATCGGGATGGGCGGGATGGCCGCCGCGTTCGCAATCGCAACCCTCTGGCGGTAGTGCCGCCACCA
>DATLQP010000285.1:0-3952 GCA_035535155.1 Propionibacteriaceae bacterium | reverse complement strand
GCTCAGCCCATGGGCCACCCACCGGCGCCCCGACCTCTGGCCGGAGCCGCAGCGGTTCGATCCGTGGCGCTTCGAACCCGCCGCCGAGGAAGTTCGACCGCGATACGCCTACTTTCCGTTCGCGGGTGGGCTCCGCGGTTGTATCGGGGGCCACTTCGCGCTGACCGAAGCGGTCATCGCAATCGCCACCCTGCTCGGGCAGTTCTCCGTAGTCTCCATGTCGCCCGATGTCCCGTTGCTCACCGACATCACGCTGCGACCCGCCGGCCCGGTACGGTGCCGACTAAACCTTCGGCAGCCTGCCACGGTGTCGCCGTAGCCAGCGGGCCGCCACCGGCGCCGGCGCTTTGCATCTGCCTACTGAGGTCGACAGACTCGTGTGGGCCTTTTGATCAGGAACGGAAGTATCCGAACCAACCGTCGTCCAGCCTTCGGCTGATCAGCTCGGCCAGTTGAGCCGGATGATCATCGGACTCGGTGATCAGATGTTTGTCATCGATAGCGGCGTTGGCGAACTGCCCGTACAGATCGCGAGTGACTGCCAGATCGCTGAAACCATGACCGACGCGACCCTGGACACGCTCCAGGCATACATCGAGCGGAGGCAGCAAGATCACGTAGTGCACATAGGTCAAACCTGTCGCGCGTACGAACGTCGGCAAGAACCATGGCCCGAGGACACCGTCATAGACCACGGAGCAGATGTCGGTCAGCCGGCCGGCAGCAGCTGCAGCTGCCTCGATGACGACGGTGTTCTGTCGGCGCGCCTGAGGCAGCCAGGGCAGGACATATCCCTGTTTGATCATGGCGAAGAAGCTGTCGCCGACGACGAGGGCGCTTGGGTTAGACCCATTGGCCAGGTGTTCGGAGACTGACGATTTGCCAGCCCCAGGCGGCCCTGTAACCACGACCAGTTCGCCCATCGCAGTGCTATCGCCGACCGGCGAGTCGCAGTCCGGTGTCCCGCACCCTGATGCCCAATCGTGATCTTGGAATCAGCAAGTGGGAGGCGATCCAGACGCCGCGCTGCCGTGGCAGCGTGACTTTGCGATGAGCCGCCTCGTACCGGGCCAGTGCGGTTGGGATGTCGTGTGGTGAAGCGTGCAGGGAGTCAGCGAGCGTTGCCGCGCCTTCCATGGCTGAACTAGAGCCTTCCCCGAACAGTGAGACGCACGAAGCGGCGTCACCGGCCAATGTGATCCGGCCGCGAGACCAGGAAGACATGCGAATTCTGCTCACGCTGTCGAAGTACACGTCCTCGGTCGCCAAATAGGCAGACAGCAGTTCTTGGGTACGCCAGCCGACGTCGCGGTACGTCTCCGTCAGCAGCTGGCGAACAGCTTCGGAGTCATGATGATCAATGCGCGCTCGGGAGCGGAACAGGAAGGCGACGCCCGATAGCCCGGTCCCCGGGTGCAAGGCGACCGCCGTTCCCGGCTCGTTATGCATGATCACCACGTCGCCGCGTTCCACGGGAAGCCCAAGTTTCGCCGTAGCGACGTACATGTTGAGATGCTCGACGAAGTCGGCTTCCGGACCGAAGGCCAAGCGGCGAACTCCGGAGTGGAGGCCATCCGCCCCAACCACAAGATCAAACCGTCGGGGCGACGCCCGGTCGAAGATCACATCGACACCACTGTCGTCCGAATGAAGCTCGTTGATCATCTCGTCGAACAGGAACTCGGCATCTGCACGGCCTGCGTCGACCAAGATCGCGGTGAGGTCTGCTCGCGGCACCTCAACCTCGCGATCTTCCGACTGCCGCGTTCTGATGCTCGCCACGCGTTGGCCGACGCTGTCGACGAAGATCAATTCGCGCACCTTGGTTCCGGCTTCTTGTAGACGCGGCATGACACCCAACCGCTCCGCGACCCGGTAGGCGCCCTTGCGGACGTCCACTGGATTGCCGCTCGATCGGACACCTTGATCACGTTCCACGACGGTTACCCGATGTCCGGCGCGACCCAGCGACGCCGCCAGCGTCGCACCGGCGATTCCGGCGCCTGAAATGAGTACGGTCAAACCGTCGCTCGGCATAGACCCATCTTGCAGGGCCGCGATGAGTTCGAGAGCTCGGCCGAGTCAGTCAGTGTGATGGGAACAAACGAGGTTCCAGCCGACGAGCTCGAGTGCGAAGTGAATGGTGGTGACACAGTTCAGATGATCAGCAAAACCAACCCGATCGACGTACGCCAACTCCAGCGGAGCGTGGCTGGCGAGGTCATGCTGCCCGGCGACGACGGCTACGACTCCTCGCGCGCTCTGTGGAACGCGATGGTCGACCGTCGCCCAACAGTGGCGGTGCGATGCACCAGCACTGCAGATGTGGCGGCCGCGATCAACTTTGCCCGCCGGAACGACCTCGAGATCGGAGTGCGCTGCGGCGGTCACAGCATCTTAGGCATCTGCGTGCCGGACAACGGCTTGTTGATCGACCTGTCCGGAATGAGCTCGGTCCGGATAGATCCAGATGCCCGACGCGCGTGGGTGCAGGGTGGCGCTTTGCTGGGCGACTTGGATCGGGCGGCACAGGCGTTCGGGTTGGCGACCACGGCGGGCAACGTCTCGCATACCGGCGTCGGTGGGCTGACGCTCGGTGGTGGCATGGGATGGCTGGCCAGACGCTTCGGCCTAGCGTGTGACAACGTCGTGTCCTACCAGATCGTCACAGCTGACGGCGCAACCCTGCGCGTCACCGAATCGCAGCACGAAGACTTGTTCTGGGCGCTGCGCGGCGGTGGGGGCAACTTCGGGGTCGTTACCGAGTTCGAGTTCCGCCTTCACGACATCGGTACGTCGGCACTGCTGATCGACCATGTATTCGACCTGGCCCATGCGCCTTCCGCCATGCGCGGGTGGCGCGACCTCGTCAGCGCTGGGGTCTCACCGGAGGCGACTCCGACCGCGTGGGTCGGCACGATGGCCGACTCGCCGGGAGTGCAGCCGCAGCTGCGGAACCGGACCGTGGCGAGCCTGGGATTCGTCTGGGTGGGCGATCCGGACGAAGGCCGGCGGTTGGTGCCTATGGTTGACAGCCTCGGCGAACCGCTCGCCGAGCGTACGGCGGAACTGTCCTACCTTCGACTGCAGACCGTCGATGACGAGTGGCACCGCCCGGGCCTGCGGCGGCGCTACTTCAAGGGTCACTACCTGACCGAGCTATCCGATGAGGCGATCGACGCGTTCCTCTCCCAAGGGGAAGCCGATCCGAGCGCGGACCGGACGCAGTTACCGAACGGCTCACTTCAGGGTTACGGTGGCGCGATTGCGGCGACGTCGAACGACGAGAGTGCCTTCAGCCACCGCAACGCGTTGGTGGAGTTCGTCGGCGCCACCGCCTGGACCGATCCGGCCGAGGACGACCAGCGCATGTGGGCGGCTCGCCGGTTCGGCGCAGCCATCGAGCCGTTCGCGAGCGGCGTCTACGTCAACGTTCTGGCCGACGAGGGCGAGGCCGGCATACGCCGGGCATACCCGGCCGGCAAACTCGCTCGTCTCGCCTCGCTCAAGCGCCGGTACGACCCTGACAACATCTTCCACCTCAACCAGAACATCCCACCGGAGCAATGACCGAATCGGCAGCAGCTGGGCTAAGCCGTTCCCGGCGGGAGCGTTGCCTTGGCTGTCTAGTCCCAATTGCCGGACGACCACTCCGCCCGGCCTGAAGATCGGAGTCCCACGTGCGCCCCATCGTCTGTTCCAGCTTCGTCAGCCTCAGCGCATCTCTGGCAACATCCTCCGGAGGCCGCCCGGAGCCCGGTACGTCGAGGTGATCGGCGGCATCGACGCGACCGTTGCCAAGGCCGAGCAGTTCGCCGACCAGGGCGACCTTCGCTTCGCCGCGGAACTTGCCAGCCACGCGGTGTTCGCTGAGCCCAATCATGCGGCGGCAAGGACTGTCCTGGCTGACGTGTTGACCCGCCTCGGGCATGGGTCGGAGAACGCCACCTGG
>DATLQP010000284.1:0-3554 GCA_035535155.1 Propionibacteriaceae bacterium | reverse complement strand
GAGCGGAAGATCTCCCGGATCTCCGCCTGGCCGAGGGTGACCTCTTCGTAGATCGGCTTCAGCATGCCCTTCAGTGCGGCTTCGATCTCGTCGATCGCGGCGTAGATCACCGAGTAGTAGCGGATGTCCACGCCCTCGCGGTCGGCGAGCTCCGACGCCTTGCCCTGCGGCCTCACGTTGAAGCCCACAATGACGGCGTCCGAGGCAGCGGCCAGCGAGACGTTGGTCTCGGTGATGGCACCAACGCCGCGATCGATCACTCGCAGGCTGACCTCATCGCCGACATCGATCTTGGACAGCGCGTCCTCCAGCGCCTCCACCGAGCCGGCACCGTCGCCCTTGAGGATGAGTCGCAGCTCCTGCGTCTCGCCCCTCTCGAGCTGCTCGAACAGCTGGTCAAGGGTCCTGCGCCGCGTACCGGCCGCCTGAGCCGCCATCCGCAGCCGTGCCGCCCGCCGCTCAGCAATCTGGCGTGCCATTCGGTCGTCATCGACCACCAAGAAGCTGTCTCCGGCACCGGGCACGGCCGTCAAGCCGAGCACCTGCACCGGGAACGATGGCGGTGCCTCACTGACGTTGTCGCCATGATCATCGAGCAACGCCCGTACCCGACCGTGCGCCGGACCGGCGACGATCGAGTCGCCTACGCTGAGCGTGCCGCGCTGCACCAGAACGGTGGCTACCGGCCCACGGCCCTTGTCCAGGTGCGCCTCGATGGCCACACCCTGGGCATCCATGTCGGGGTTGGCGCGCAGGTCGAGCGCAGCATCGGCCGTCAGGATGACCGCCTCCAGCAGCGAGTCCAAACCGTCGCCGGTGATAGCGGAGACGTCGACGAACATGGTGTCGCCGCCGTACTACTCCGGCACCAGGCCGTACTCAGTGAGCTGGCCACGAACCTTCGTCGGATCGGCGCCCACCTTGTCGATCTTGTTCACTGCGACGACGACCGGCACCTCGGCTGCCAAGGCGTGGTTCAGTGCCTCAATCGTTTGCGGCATGACGCCATCGTCTGCGGCAACTACGAGTACGGCAATGTCGGTCGACTTCGCACCACGGGCACGCATCGCCGTGAACGCCTCGTGACCCGGAGTGTCGATGAAGGTGATCTTGCGTTCCTCATCGTCCACCTCAGTAGCAACCTGGTAGGCACCGATTGCCTGGGTGATGCCACCCGCCTCACGGGCCACCACGTTGGTCTTGCGGATCGCGTCGAGCAACTTGGTCTTGCCATGATCGACGTGACCCATCACGGTGACGACCGGCGGACGGGCTGCCAAATCCTCCTCGCTGCCGGTGTTCTCACCGAACTCGATGTCGAAGCTCTCCAGCAGCTCGCGGTCCTCGTCCTCGGGAGAGACGACCTCAATGTCGTAGTTGAGCTCAGTACCCAGCACTTGGAGTGTGGCGTCACTCACCGACTGGGTTGCGGTCACCATCTCGCCGAGGTGGAACAACACCTGGACTAGGGAGGCTGCGTCGACGCCGATCTTCTCGGCCAGGTCGGTCAGCGATGCGCCCCTGGCGAGCCGGACCTTCTGACCGTCACCTTGCTTGACGCGTACGCCACCGATCGAGGGAGCTTCCATCTGGTCGAACTCTTGACGCCGCTGCTTCTTCGACTTCCGGCCACGTCGGGTCGGACCGCCCGCCCGACCGAACGCACCCTGGGTGCCACCGCGTCCACCACGGCCGCCACGGCCGCTCGGTGGTGGACCGCCAGGCCCACCGCCAGGACCGCCTCGGCCAGGGGCTCCGGCACCTGGGCGGCGACCGCCGGCAGGGGCGCCTCGACCGCGGGCACCTGGGCCGGCGGGACCGCCGCCGCCAAGCTGACCGGAGCTCTGCTTGGGCATCATCGCCGGGTTGGGTCGCGGCATGCCCGGAACACCTTGCCGGGCGCCCGGCATCGGAGCCCGGCCCGTAGGAGGACGCGTGCCCGGAGTGTGGGCGCCGTCTGAACCAGGACGCGGCGGACGTGACTGGCCCATTCCCTGCGAGGGTGCGAAGGGATTGTTGCCAGGGCGTGGGGTGCCGGGTCGCCTTGGACCTGGACCGCCAGGAAGCCCTCCCGTGGAACCCGGACGCGGGCGCCGGGCAGCCGGCTGCTCGTCGATTCGAGCGGCCGGCGCGACCTGACCGGGAACGCGTGGCACGCCCGGACGCGGAACTGCGGTCGGTTGCGACCGTGTCGGCGGAGCCGCCGGCGTCGCCGGCGAGGTTGGCGCGGCAGGGCTTGTGGGCGCGGTAGGGCTTGTGGGCGCGGTAGGGCTTGTGGGCGCAGGGCTTGTGGGCGCGGCAGGTGCTGTCGGCGCGGCAGGCGTTATCTGGGCTGCCGGCGCTCCGGGCGGCCTCGCCACCGGTACCTCGACGGGCACCTCAGCAACAGCCTGGGCGGCCGCCGCCGGCTCGCCGTCGACCTTCTTGGCCGCAGCTTTCTTCGTTGTCGTCTTTTTGACCGGGGGTGGCTCGCTAGCCAGCTTCTCCTTGAGCCGTCTTTCGACCGGCGCCTCCACGGTGGATGAGGCGGATCGTACGAACTCACCCATGTCCTTCAGCATGCTGAGGACGGTCTTGCTTTCGACTCCGAGCTCTTTCGCAAGCTCGTAGACACGGACCTTTGCCACTGCTCTCCTTGTTGGCGGTCCGGTCTAGATTCCGGACCAGTTAGTTGTCGAACATGCTCACTGAGCGGTTCTCATCGAGTGGTCATGAGCGTGTGCCCACCTTCTGGTTCGGCTCTCGCGTAGGCGAGTGCTTGCTCGTCTCAGCCGCTCCAACCGGAGCGGATGCATTGGAGACTCTATGCCCAGCCGCGTACGCGTGTCTAAGCGAGCGCGCTGAGGAACTGTCGGATCGCGGCAGCAGCTCGCTGTCCATCGATCTCCGACCGTAAAGCCCTACCCAGGCTACGCCGTTTGAGCGCCTGCTCAAGACACTCAGGTCGCGGATGGAGATAAACGCCTCGGCCGGGCTCGAGCTGACGATCGTCGACAGCGACCCCTCCGTTGCGCGCCACGATGCGCAGCAGTCGAGTCTTCTCTTCACGAGCCCTGCACCCGACGCAGGTACGTACCGGGGCGGGCATCGAAACAGGCTAACGCCCTCGATCGTCCGGCGTATTCCGCGAGTCGATCACGCTGGTTTGAGGTGGGGTACGGATCCGTCTCAAGCCACGTTTCCCGTCTCGTGACGGCCCGCGAGCCTCGGAATGGCGGACTTGACCCTCGTTAGCCGGCCCGGGACGGGAAACGAGGATTAGGAGTCGAGCTCCCGGCGAGGAGCTCAGCTCGGTGCGGTATCAGATCGGATGTCGATACGCCAACCCGTCAGCCGGGCTGCCAGTCGCGCGTTTTGGCCCTCCCGCCCGATGGCCAATGACAGCTGATAGTCCGGCACAACGACGCGAGCGGCTCGCAGGCTCTCATCAACCACGGTCACCGACGTCACCTTGGCCGGCGAGAGAGCCTGCGCTACGAACGTGGCCGGATCGGGAGAATAATCGATGATGTCGATCTTCTCCTCGTTCAGCTCATGCATCACCGCCCGCACCC
>DATLQP010000283.1:0-6095 GCA_035535155.1 Propionibacteriaceae bacterium | reverse complement strand
AGGTAGTCGGTCATCAGCTGGATCGTCGCCACCGTTCCAACGCCGCCCGGGTAGAGCGTCGAGGGATGAACGTGGCGACCCTCCATGAGGCAGAACATCTCGCGGGTGTAGCGGCTGACCTGAAGCGCCTCGCGGTAGAAGTCACCGGTAAACGGATTCAGCGCTCGCATGATGTCGCCGACCGTGCGATAGCCATGATCACCAGCGTGCGGCGCCTCGGTCTGATTGGCCCGCTCCAGCACACCGGGGTTGGTCTCGGAGACCATCTTTTCGCAGTAGTCCACCCCGACCAGGTTCTCCTGGAAGATGTTGTGATCGAACATGTACTCGGCAGCCTCGCCGAGATTGACGATCCACTCGCCGATGTGCGGCGGCTTCACCCCGTACGCCATGTTCTGGCAGTAGCAGGAGCAGGTCGCGTGGTTGTCGCCGCAGATACCGCAGATCCGGCTGGTGATGAAATGGGCGTCCCGCGGGTCCTTGCCCTTCATGAAGATCGAATAACCGCGGAAGATCGATGAGGTCGACTTGCACTCGCTGACGACCCGCTGCTTGAAGTCGATCTTGGTGTAGATACCGAGGCTGCCTACGATCCGGGTGATCGGGTCCCAGGCCATCTCGACCAGGCCTTCGGCATTTTCAGTGATCTTGCTCGGTTTGGCCATGGTCGTGGTCATGGGCGCTTGCCTCCTTGAGGTGCTGAACTGTGCCTACCAGGTGCGAGTCGCGCCCGTGGTGAGTTGAGAACCCCGCTTACGCCACTTGGGTTCTTTGTCGATGGTGTGCTGGGTCGCGGCGCGCAGCCGGCGTAAGGTCCCGCCCCATGCATTGACGACGGTGGTGGATAGTTTCGCGCCGGGCGGCTCGTCCATGAAGGGCATGAACTTGTCCGGGAAGCCCGGCATCGTGCATCCGATGCAGATGCCGCCGACGTTGGGGCAACCACCGACACCGTTCATCCAGCCGCGCTTCGGCACGTTGCACTTGACGACGGGGCCCCAGCAGCCGAGCTTGACGATGCACTTGGGTGAGCCGTACTCGGTGGCGAAGTCGGCTTGCTCGTAATAGCCCGCCCGATCGCAGCCCTCGTGCACGGTGTTGCCGAACAGCCACGTGGGCCGCAGCGCCTCATCGAGCGGGATCATCGGCGCCTGATCGGTGGCCATGTAGAGCAGATAGGTCAGTGTCTCGGAGAGGTTGTCAGGCTGAATCGGGCAGCCGGGCACATTGACGATCGGTATACCGGCCTTCGACTTCCAGCTCCAGCCGAGGTAATCGGCAACGCCCATGGCTCCAGTCGGGTTGCCGGCCATGGCGTGGATGCCCCCGTAGGTCGCACACGTGCCGGCGGCGACGATGGCCGTAGCCTTCGGTGCCAGCCGGTCCAACCATTCCGAGGTGGTGATCGGCTGCCCGGTGAGAGGGTCGTTGCCGAATCCGCACCAGTAGCCCTCGTCCTTGATCTTCTCGTTCGGGATCGAGCCCTCGACGACCAGAACGAACGGTTCCAGCTCGCCGCGGTCAGCCATGCGGAACCACTCGAGGAAGTCGTCCTGACCGCCCGTCGGCCCGCACTCGAAATCAATCAACGGCCAGTGCACCGCGATCTGGGGTAGGCCTGGAAGCGCGCCGAGAGCGATCTCCTCGATGCTCGGCTGGGTCGCGGCAGTCAGTGCGACCGAGTCCCCGTCGCAGCTGAGGCCGGCGTTGATCCACAAGACGTGGATCAGAGTTTGTTCTGCCTTGACGGCGGCGGGCGTCGGCATAGCAGCCACCTTTCCCGACCTGGATCTGCGCCGATCCATGCTGCTGGGACCGACGATCGGCCTACTTCTGCAGCTTCTTTGTTCTTAACATTCGGTTCCGAATTACGTCAAGCACAATCAGGCTTCACCTCACTGGCACTGCGGCGTTGTGCAGCCACGCGTACCAGGCATCAAGCCCGTCTCCCGACTTGACCGACAGCGGCATGATCTCGGCCCTCCGGTTGAGGTTTTGTGCGTAGCCGGCAAATGTTTTCAGATCGAAGTCGACATAGGGCAGCAGATCGGTCTTGTTGACGATCACCAGGTCGGCCGCTGAGAACATGTGTGGATACTTCAGTGGCTTGTCCTGACCCTCGGTAACCGAAATGATCACCACCTTGGCATGCTCACCAACATCGAAGAGCGCTGGGCAGACCAGATTGCCGACGTTCTCGATGAACAGCCATGATCCTGGTTCGGGATCCAGCGCTGCGACGGCCGTTTCGACCATGGGAGCGTCGAGGTGGCATCCGGCTCCGGTATTGACCTGAACTGCACGAGCGCCGGCGCGTCGGATGCGCTCCGCGTCAAACGTCGTTTCCTGATCGCCCTCGATGACGCACACGGGATAGGCATTATCGAACTCAGCAATCGTGCGTTCCAGCAGCGAGGTCTTGCCGGAACCGGGCGAGCTCATCAGATTGAATGCAGTGACGCCGCGCTCGGCAAACCAGTCCCGATTGTGCTGAGCGAGGTGATCGTTCTTGGCCAGGATCGCCTCGCCGATGATCAGATTCTCGGTGCTGGGAGTCGGCCGCTGGACCGCGTCGGACGACGAATGACGGTGATCGTGGTGATCGTGCTTATGGTCATGATGCTGGTGATCATGATGCTGATGATCATGGGCGTCGAGGGTTAGCACCCGAACGTCATCGTCGTTGCCACAGCCGCAGGTCAGGCACATGACTCCACCTCCAGTTCGACCGAGAGGACGCGGAGTTCGCGGCCCGCGACCAGGTCGACGTCAGCGCTGCCACAGGCGCACAGCAGGATCAGGTCGCCGAGTGCGAAATCCTCGCCGCATGATCGGCAGTGCGCCGCCCCCGGGGTTTGTTCGATCACCAGCGTTGAGCCCTCGAGGGACGTACCGCTGCTGATGAGTTCATAGCAAAATTGCATCGCGTCGGGCACTACGCCGGACAGCGCGCCGACGTCGAGCCGCACCAGGTCGACCCGCCGCCCGGCTGTTCGCTCGATCACCAAGTCGACCACGCTCTGGGTAATGGCAAGCTCGTGCATCCACACTCCTGCCCGCTACTTTACGGCGACCTCATCGCAAAGTCTCGGTCCCGCAACCCTCAGCTGCGCGGCAACCCGCGTGCGGCCAGCCAGCCTCCAAACTGTTCCGGTGTTCGCACGCCGTTCTCGATTACGGCGGTGTAGATCTCGAAGCCGCCGATCTGATCTGGGTAGCTCGGCAGCCGGAACCACACGTCCTTGATCCGCAGTACCGCCGCGCGCTGCTCGCTGGTGATCGCGTTCCGTAACGCCCGATGCCATGCCGTGACGTTGTCGTGAACGTCGTGCAGCCACAGTGTCAGGTCCAGGCGCCAGACCCCCGCCGCACGCTCGAGCAGGAACGGGACGTGATATCGCTCCTCTTTGACCAATCCGGTAGAAGTCCGATCGGCCCGCTCATCGCGGTAGTCGAAACCGATCACGCCAGGAAGATCCATCAGCCGGGAGATCAGACGCAGCACGTCGCGAGGGGCGTAATTGGCTCCCACCAGTGCAGCAACATCAAGATCGCGCCAGCACATCAGGCCCGAGACGTAGCTGCCCGTTACCTCCAGCGGTCCGATATCGGTGAAGATCGCCGATCGATCGAGCTCGTCGAGGAGTGCGGCGGCCTCTGCCTGCAATGTCGACTGCCTCGTTTCGAGCTCGTCATCTCCTGACCGCGGCAGCACGACCGCGACACTAGCAGCGAAATTGGAATTCCCGAGCGAATTTATGGGCACGTTATTACTGGGCGAGTATCGGAAGTTCCCGGACCGATGATCAGAAATCGAGGGGCTCTATTTGTCGTCCGTTTGCCCTAGCATCTCTTCATGGGTGAACGTGTTCTGATCCTTGCGGCCGGCATTGGTTCAGGCCACAACATCGCAGCTGGTGTCCTCGAGTCATCTTTTCGCGCCGCTGACCAAGTTGATGCGGTACAGAAGCTGGACATCCTCGAGGCGACCAATGAGGTCTACAGAACGCTCTACGACGAGGGCTACTTTGCCTTGGTGGAAGCAGCGCCCTGGCTTGTCGGCTGGGGTTACGACGCGAATGACCCACCATTCAAATTGGCGAAATGGACCTCGATGTGGGATCGCATCAACAACACTGCAACGAGCAGGGCCATCAAAGCCTTTCGCCCCACCATCGTCGTCTGTACCCATTTCCTGCCGACCCGATTAGTGTCGCTGATGCTGACCCGTGGCGCGCTCGAGGCAAAGCTCGCGGTCGTCACCACCGACTACGACTTTCAGGGACTGTGGCTGACCAGCCCGTTCAACCACTTCTTCGTAGCGCGTGACGAAACCAAGGCCTACATGGCCGCCATTGGGGTGCCCGCGGACCGGATCACGGTCTCCGGAATACCGGTTCGGCCCGGATTGGCCGATGCGGTCGATCGCAAAGCGGTCCTGCGCCGCTACAACTTACGTCCGGACTGGCCGATCCTGCTGATCTCTGCCGGCGCTGCGGGCGGCGCGTACACACAGACGATCGTGCAGCAGACGATGCGGATGACCAACGACTTCCAGGCCGTGGTGGTGTGCGGCCGCAACGACCAGCTGAAGAGCCAGATCGAGGGCCTGACCGCCTTCCAGCGCGACCGATACCGCGTACTGGGTTACACCAACGACATGGCCGATCTGATGCGCACGGCGACCCTGTTCGTCGGGAAGCCGGGCGGACTGTCCTCATCGGAGTGCATGGCCGCGGGTTTGCCGATGGTCCTTATCCACCCCATCCCGGGGCAGGAGGTGCGGAACAGCGACTTCCTGCTCGAGGAGGGCGCTGCGGTGCGCTGCAACTACCAGACGACCGTGGGTTACAAGATCGATCGTCTGCTGGCCGAACCAGATCGGATCAAGCGGATGGCCAAGGCGGCCAGGCGAATCGGACGACCGGAGGCCGGACAACAGATCACCGCTCAGGTGCTCGACGATCAGACCCCACCACTCTGGATCACTCAGGCGGCCCAGAAGTCGGTGCTTGCCTCCAGTGAGCAAGGGATTGCTGCCGCGAACCTTTACGCCGGTCGTCGCGTTCGGACCTTGATCAATGGTTCAAGTGGTCTATCCGCTGGCGTGATCACGACGGCACAGCTGGATTCGCTGCTACCGACGAAGGTGGATGGCCGGTCCCGTAAGAACATCGCGCTGTCTGCTGACCAAATCACCAAACTGCGGCGCCGTACAGAGCCCGGGCTTTTCTTCACCTTGCGCCGAATCCTGGACAAGGCAAGCGACTTGAGGCTCGAGCTGCGTACCTGATTCCTGCTCGCAACTGCAGGCGTCATACGTTGGCGCGGGTGAGCACAGCCATGCTGCCGTGAATCGGATGTTGGCTACGGAATTAAGGGCATCACATTTCTGCTGAAGCGGCTCAGAATAGTCCTTACAGAAACCCCGAGTTCCGGGACAAGAATTTCTCAAGGAGCCCCGATGGCCACGGCTTAGCCGAGTCATTTCCAAACGAGCCACGCCGGAGCACAGCCTGCCGTAAAGAGCCGGTACGGTTCGCAGCCGGTACGTTCCGGCGCCGGTACGTTCCGCGGCCGGGTACGTTTCGCAGCACAGACGTCGAAAAGACCGGCCGATCGGTGACGTGGGGGGTCGTTTCGCAGCACAGGCGTCAAAACGACCCCGCCCGCCGGGTGCTGAGTGCAACAAGCCCAGCCCCGATCATCAGCAGCACAGCGAGACCGAGCATCAAGCCGGAAAAGCTGATCGGTAGCTGGGCGACGAGCGGACCGCAGGAGGCGCCGGCGAAAACCACCAGGCCGTTGACCGCGAGGGCGCCCGCGCGAGAGGAGCCGCCCCGGTTGCCGACCAAAGCGATCGTCGAGGGAATGATCGTGGCAATGCCCAGGACGAAGATCATGCTGGCAATGACCAATCCCAACAGAGCGCCCGCCGACAGGGCTTCCGCGACGAGCCCGACCGCCGCCAGCAGGAATCCGGCGACTGCAACCCGCGTGGCGCCGTAACGTCCGGCGAGCCAGCCCGCGACCGGTGCGAGCAGCATGGCTGGCAGGCCCGCGAGGCGTACCAACAGCACTCCTGTGTGATCAAG
>DATLQP010000282.1:0-13519 GCA_035535155.1 Propionibacteriaceae bacterium | reverse complement strand
ATCCCGCGTGAGCGCGAGACCGAACCGATCATCCCGATCCCCGCCCCGCCGATCGGTCGCCGCCTCTCGGCGCGTTTGAGGCGTACGAACTGGGGTAACTCTGTTCGTTCGCGGCACCGGTCGCGGCTTTCTGTTTGGACTCCCTTCTGGAGGATGTATGAGCGAGAACCCAACTCCCGCACCACCCGCCACACCGCCGCCTGAGCCCGCTCCGACAGCACCTCCGGCGAGTAGCACTCCGAGCACCGAGTGGCCCGTGCTGGACGAGAATCCGCCGTCGGAGGCGGCAACATCCGGCTCACCCGCTTCGGCTGGGTCGCCCCCCGCCGGTCAGTCAAGCTTGAGCGCGCCCAGAGGGCTGAAATACGCCGTCGACATCGTGTTCTGCATCGATGTGACGGGAAGCATGACGCCGATCATCGACCAGGTGAAGGACAACGCACTTCGTTTCTACGACGACGTGCAATCGAATCTGACGGCCAAGGGCAAGAACGTTGATCAGCTTCGCGTACGAGTCATTGCCTTCCGCGATTTTGCGGCCGACGGTGAGGCGGCACTCGACGAGTCGCCGTTCTTCACCCTGCCGGATGAGCGTGCTCGCTTCTCGGAGTTCGTCAATGGTCTTGTCGCGGAAGGGGGTGGCGATGCGCCGGAGTCTGGGTTGGAAGCAGTGGCCCTGGCGATCGACTCGCCGTGGACGACGACCGGGGATCGCCGCCGCCAGGTGATCGTGGTTTGGACCGACCAGCCTGGTCAGCCGCTCAACCCTGCGGTGCTGCCCCCGGACATCGCCTCACGGGTTCCTTCCGACTTCAGCGCGCTAACGGACGCCTGGGAGGACGAGCAGGGCCGGATGGGATCCAGCTCCAAGCGACTCATCCTGTTCGCCCCCGACGGTCCCGGATGGACTGACATCTCGGGTGTCTGGGAGAACGTGGTTCACAATCCTTCTCAAGCTGGCGGTGGGCTTTCCGAGGTTGACTACGGAACGATCATCGACTCGATCGGCAATTCGGTGTGAACGACGGCCCCAGTGCCTGGCCGGCCTCGGCGTCCGTCGCAACGCCGGGGCCAACTATCTCCTTCGCATTTAATCTCGGCAAGATCCCGGATCAGGGTGAGGATTCTGACCCAATCCTGCGGGATGGGCCCGACCTAGGGCTCCTCGGGGTTTTCGATGGGATGGGCGGCGCGGGTGGCACGGTTTACGAGACGCCGGAGGGGCGGCGCACCGGGGCGTACCTGGCCTCGCGCATCTCTCGAGATGTCGTCGAGCGGCGGATGCTCGACCTGCTCGAACCTGATTGGCGCCTTAACGGCGAGGCCGCTGCCAGGGATCTTCAGCGTGCGGTGCAGCAGGCGCTGCAACAGCGGCTGCGCGAGCTCAACGCGGCGCCCAGCGGTTTGCGCTCCCGCCTTATACGTGCTCTTCCTACGACTATGGCGCTCGTTGCCCTACAGCGCACTCAGCCAGGCGGTCCGATCTGGACCGGTCACGTCTTCTGGGCGGGCGACTCGCGTGCTTACATCTTCGATGCCAGAGGGGCTAGTCAGCTCACCAATGACGACCTGCGCGACCCTGGCGATGCCCTGGTCAACCTGCGTCGGGACTCCGTGGTTAGCAACGCGATGTCGGCCGACACCGAGTTTCACGTCAATTACCGTCGCGTGGAGTTGCGAGCTCCGTTTCTGGCTGTCTGTGCCACCGACGGTTGCTTCGGATACCTGCGTACGCCCATGCACTTCGAGCATCTGGTGCTCGGTGGCTTACCGGAGGCGCGTAATACCGCAGGGTGGTCGTCGGCGTTGCAGGCGGAGATTGCGGCCGTCACAGGTGACGATGCGGCCATGTCGACGCTCGGCGTGGGCGCCGATTTCAAAGAATTTCAGAAGCTGTTCGCGCCACGGGTTGCCGAGCTTGCTTCTGAGTTCATCGAGCCGCTCGATGAGGTGAGCGACGCCGTTACCCGGGCCGAACACGAACTCGAGGCTCTCCGGTCCCGCCTGCTCCACGACATGACGGAGAAATGGAACCGCTACAAGGCGGCATACGAGCGTTATTTCCGACCAGAGGCCCTGGTAGGAGAGGACGAATCAGTCGACAGCGAAGACCTGGACCAGGCGGAGCCGATCCAGGCAAGCGACAAATCAGATGTTGTGGAAACGTCGACGGATGTATCTGTACTAAGCCACGGCGACGTCGTTAGTGAAGAGTTCGGCCCGGAGGAACTGCCCGAGCCAATCGATGACTCCGCGCCGGAACGCAATGAGGGAGCGTCGCCATGAAGACCGGCGATGTTCTGAACGGTTACACAATCCTTGAGGACTTCAAGGTCGTGGGTGCTGGTCTGAGCAAGTGGACATTCGCCGAGCGAGGCGGGCGGCAGTACTTCATCAAGGAATTCCTGAGCCCTACCTACCCAGAAGCCGACGCACCCGGTAGCGAAAAGATCAAGGCGAAGAAGCGGGCCCGGTGTGCGGCGTTCGAGGCACATCACAGAGGCGTCCAACGCGCACTGGCTCCGCTGTCGGCGTACGGCGGAAACCTCATCGTCACACTGGACTTCTTCCGTTGGGGTGCCAAGTACTACAAGGTGACCGAAAAGGTCGACGCGGAAGGCTTGAGTAGCGCGGACATTGCGGCACTCGGCTTACGCGTTCAGCTCGTCTTGATGAAGACCGCGGCGCACAGTCTGAAGATCCTTCATGATCTCAAGATCGTCCACGGCGACCTGAAACCAAGCAATGTTTTGATCAAGCGCACCGAGCTGGGCTACACCACGAAGCTGATCGACTTCGATAACGCCTACATCGCCGGCCGGCCGCCGCCTCCCGATGAGATCGTCGGCACAATCAACTACTACTCCCCGGAGCTGCTGGGCTATATCCAAGAGGCCGGGGTGGCTCCCGGGGAGCTCGGAGTGGCCTCCGACATCTTCGCCTTGGGCTTGATCTACACCGAGTATCTGACTGGAGGCCCGCCGCCCTTCGACGCGGCCAGATATCACGAACCGGCGGTGGCGGTCAGAAACCGCGAAATGCTGCGCATCCCTCGCGGTGAGATTCCCACCCAACTCGCCGACCTGATTGATTCAATGCTGGCGCCGGAACCGGTCCAACGGCCCACGATCGGTCACGTGCACGCCACCTTGATGAGCATGCGGCCCGTAACGCAGGACGAGGTCGGACCATCGCCGTCCAGCGGCCTTCGGGGTAAAGGTCTGCGCACCACACCTCAACGGCCTCCGACTACCGAGCCGCGGCCGGCGGGTCGTCTGGTCGGAAAGCTCGTGCGCAAACGAACTGATCCACCTCCACCATGAGCGCGATCTGGCGGTGCCCAGTCTGTGAAGGTGTAAACAGCGGCGGCAGGACCTGCACAGCGTGCGGTGCCGTCGTGCCCCACGGCGAAGCACTCCGTACAGCGGTGAGGACGCGGCTCACGAGCGCTGTCGAGCCGGTACGTGCGCCGGTGCCCCCGACTCCACGACGGCGTGAGCTCTGGGAAGTGCCTACCCCTGAGGAGCTGAGCCAAGTCGATCCTGATGATCTGTTGACCTCGTCTCGGGATTTCAAGGTGACCCCTCTGCCCGGCGGATGTCTGGTCTCTTTCGTGCCGCGTCAGTACCGTCAACGGTCCTGGGAGTGGGAGTAGCTCGGGCTCGAAGATCCAAGCAAGGCTTAAAAGGTGCGCCTGCCGTTGCCGCGCAGGCCATGATCAACATTCCGGTGACATCAAACCTTGATGTCACAGCGAGCGGCATGATTTGCCCGGTTTGGCGGCGAGGTCGTGCCACCTCGTGCCCACCGACGTTTAAAGGAATCGCCAGCGCAATGATTGACCTGCCCGGTATGTGGTGCTGATGCTCGCCTGAGAAAGTGTGAGTCAGGGCTGGCGCGGCGCCGTCCCCAGAGAGGAGGTCGCGAGGTGTCATGGGTTAGCCACGTGATCTGGTGGCAGGTCTACCCCCTCGGTTTCCTGGGAGCCGAGAAGGAGCTGAGCGCGTTCCGAGGCGAGGTGGACCGACTGCCGAAGCTGCAGGGGTGGCTCGATCACCTGATTTCCTGGGGTGGCAACGGCTTGCTACTCGGCCCGATCTTCACCTCTAGCAGTCACGGCTACGACACGGTCGACTACTTTCAGATCGATCCGCGTTTGGGTGATGATGCCGACTTCGATGCCTTGGTTGCGGCCTGCCGGGAAAGGGGTGTGCGGCTGCTGCTCGACGGTGTCTTCAACCATGTGGGCCGGGAGTTCCCGCCGGTCGCCCAGGCACTGGCCGAAGGACCAGGATCAGGGGCCGAGGATTGGGTGTCCCACCTCTACGACACCGGCGGAGTGATCACTGCCGACTACTTCGAGGGCCATAACAACCTCATCACGCTCAACCACAGCTCGACACGGGTGCAGGAGTATGTGCGTGACGTGATGTTGCACTGGCTGCGCCGCGGCATCGACGGCTGGCGGCTGGATGCCGCCTACGCCGTACCGGCGAGGTTCTGGGCTGCGGTGTTGCCGGCTGTCCGTCAGGAGTTCCCCGACGCCTGGTTTGTGGGCGAGATGATTCACGGCGACTACATCGACTACGTGAAGACGTCTGGACTGGACTCGGTGACGCAGTACGAGCTGTGGTGGGCTATCTGGTCCTCCATCGACAAGATCAACTTCCACGAGCTGCAATGGACGCTGGGCCGCCACGCCAAGTTCGTCGAGCACTTCCTACCGCTGACG
Organism: Propionibacteriaceae bacterium; assembly: GCA_035535155.1. Taxonomy (GTDB): domain Bacteria; phylum Actinomycetota; class Actinomycetes; order Propionibacteriales; family Propionibacteriaceae; genus Microlunatus. Next base: position 8,787 of record DATLQP010000282.1, on the reverse strand, counting down.
TTCCTGAGCAATCACGACGTGACTCGGGTGGCCAGCCAGATCAGCGACCCGCGGCACTGGCCGCATGCGGTGGCGCTGCTCGGCTTCCTGCCCGGGATACCGTGCATCTATTACGGCGACGAGTTCGGCCTGGAGGCAGTCAAAGAACAGCGCCCTAGCGGTGATGATGCGGTGCGGCCGGAGATGCCGAAGGAGCGGTGGCTGTTTACTCACTCGCACCCGGAATTGGAGCGAACATATCGGCGGGTGATCGGGCTGCGTCGCCGCAACCCCTGGCTGCTCGATGCAATGATCGAGACTGAACAAGTGGACAATGCCCATCTCGTCGTCCGGGCCCGCGCCCGGAACGGCGAGCAGTCTTTGGCCCTGGCCCTCAACCTGACAGGTGAACCGTTAGCGCTCGGGGACAGCGCAGAGGTGCTGGAAGCTGAGCCTGACCTCGCAGACGGAGCCGTGGCTCCCCATGGCTGGGCAGTGGTCAGGGACTGAACCGATGACGGCGCGGGGCTTGGCGCTGCGTGGCCGGACCACTACCGCGAAGGGGGCAGTGGCAGTGACTCCCATCGAGGCGACCGGAGCCCTAACGTCGAGGTCGTGGACGATCACCAGCACTCGACCGGTGTTTCGGCTTCGCCGTTCGCGCCGTTTCGGCATCGGACGTTCTTCTGGCTCTGGCTGGGGGTGGTGATCGCAAGCATTGGGTCGTGGGGTCAGACGGTCGGCGCGCAGTGGCTGTTCGTGAACGACCCGAACGCCGCGACGATCGTGCCGCTGGTGCAGACGGCAAGCACTCTGCCGATGATGCTGCTCGCCCTGCCTGCCGGCGCGCTGGCCGATGCCTTCGATCGGCGCTGGATGATGTTCGTGATCGAGGTCTACTTCATCACCGTGTCGACCCTGCTGGCCGTCCTCACTGCCTTGGGCATGATGCCGCCGGCGCTACTGCTCACGTCACATTCGCAGTCGGGGCCGGGCAGGCCATGCTGTCGCCGACCTGGCAGGCCATGATCACCGAGTTGGTACCGCGCTCGGAGTTCGCGGCGGCTACCCGACTCGACATGGTCAGCGTCAATGGCTCCCCGAGCGGCAGGTCTGGCGATCGCCGGGTTCGTCATCGCCGCCTGGGGCGTCCCGCCAGTCTTCGCGCTCAACGTGGCCACCGGCTGTGTCTTGGCAGTCATCTTGCTCGCCTGGCGTCGGCCGACAATCCAAGCCGGCCGACGGGAGCGATTCCTCCCGGCGCTGCGGTCGGGCGGCCGCTATGTCCGGCACGAGCCGGTCGTCCGGACCATCTTGCTGCGCTTCGCGACCTTCATCTTCCCCGCCGGAGCGGTCTGGGCGCTGCTCCCGCTGATCGCGAGCCGGCAGTTCGGACTCGCCGCCAATGGCTACGGAATCCTGTTCGCCGCGCGCTCGGCACCCAGGCTGTTGCCGCTCCGATCTGGGGCCTGGTCGACCGCGGTGCGGACAAGGTCGAGCATCTCGGCCATTACCCGTCAACAAGTCCGCCCCACGACCACCGCGGGATATTCAGTCCCTCTGGGACATCGTCTGTGGACTGGTGGTAGCGGGACAACGTGGTCATGGTTGCCCAGGCGAAGTAGTCGTGCAGCACCTCTCGGAGCCGATCGTCGCCCGCGAGGCCGACGTCGACCACTGCTTGATCGAAGCAAGCGATCGCTCGACGGTCCATCTCCTCATGTGGACCGTTGCCGCTATGCAGCCGCACCACCGAGGTCTCGTCGCCGAAGCAGTCCGAATACGTCGTTGGGCCACCGAGCGACTCCGCCCAGTACGCAGCAAGCCGCTGACTGTGTTCGGGATGGAATCCGTGGCTGAACGCGTGGCTGACCACCTCGTCAGCCATCACCCTGGCATGCCATGCGCTGGCCACGCGCAGCAAACCGTCAGCACCACCCGCGGCCTCGTACACCGTCTGCATGGTCCAAAGATGGCACGCCGCTGCCCCCGGCACGATCTACGTAGCGATGCGAGGAACCATCGCTACCGGGACAGACGTTGTTATGCCCAGCAGCAAGACTCGCGCCGCTACGCATCCGCGGTGTACTCCTGCGCCAACCCGCGATCGACACACGGCTACAGGACCAGAGGCGCACCAGAGCGGTCTCGCCGAACCGCTCTGGCGAGCTGGCCCTTGCACCGGATGAGATAGTGGGCCCGACTTCGTTATTGAACTGACCACGAACATAACTGTCGCTAGCAGCGCTGGGGCGGCGGCTGCTGGGTAGAGGAACGCACATGAGCGGCAACGCCACCTTCCGGCACACCAATACCTCGGTGCTGAGCGTCTGCGCCGTCGAGGCTCCGATGGTGGTGAGCTCGGCCTCGTTCGACGAGCGGCTCACAGCGACATACCGACGGGTGGGCATGAAGCCCGGAATGCTGGAGAAGCTGGCCGGTGTACGGGAGCGCCGCTGGTGGCCTGTCGACGTGAGCTTCGCGGATGCGGCCGCGATGGCCGGTGCCAAGGCCCTTGCCGAGGCCGGCATCAACCCGTCGCAGATCGGCGTGATGATCAACACCTCGGTGTCGCGCGCCTACCTCGAGCCCTCGACCGCCGTCGCGGTACATCACCAGCTCGGCCTGCCCACCAGCTGCATGAACTTCGACCTGGCCAACGCCTGCCTGGGTTTCGTCAACGCTATCCAGCTCGCGGGCACGATGATCGACTCCGGGCAGGCCGACTACGCGCTCATCGTGGACGCCGAGGGCTCGCGATACACGCAGGAGACCACCTTGGCGCGGCTCGCCGCCGACAGTGCGACGGCGGACGACCTGCGATCCCAGTTCGCTACCTTGACGTTGGGGTCCGGCTCGGCAGCCATGGTGCTGGGTCGCGGTGACCGGCATCCGGAGGGACATCGTGTGGTTGGTGGTGTCAGCCGCGCCGGTACCGAGCACCATGACCTGTGTGTCGGGAATCTCGACCATATGCGAACTGACAGCAAGCGGCTGTTCGAGGCGGGACTGGCCCTGGCCTTGGACACCTGGCAAGACGCCGCGAGCGACTTCGACTGGAGCGGCATCGACTGGTTCATCGCTCACCAGACCTCGGTGGTGCACATCCGCGCCATGGCCGCGGCACTCGGCGTCCCCGTCGACCGCTTCCCGCTGACCCTGCCGACCTACGGAAACATGGGGCCGGCCGCCGTGCCCTTCACCCTGGCGCGGCAGGTGGACGACCTGCGCGCGGGTGAGCGGCTGCTGTTGCTGGGCATCGGCTCCGGACTGAATACGTCCTACGCGGAGATCATCTGGTGAGTCGGTGGTGAGTCGGGAGGCGCCCTTCGGAGAGCTTTCCGGGCTCGAGCACTCGTGGTCGCGCTGGGTCGAGGTCACCGGCGCCGACGGTGTGACCCACACCTGGCACGTACTCGACAACCGGGCCGAGTCCTCCGCAGGCACTCTGCTCTGCGTGCATGGCAACCCGACCTGGTCCTATCTGTGGCGGCGGTTCCTGGCTACCGCTCCGCGGGGGTGGCGGGTGGTGGCGGTCGACCAGCTGGGCATGGGGTTCTCCGACCGGCCGGCTGCCCCTCGCCGACTCGCCCAGCGGATTGCCGATCTGGGCGCTCTCACCCAGGCGCTCGGTATCACCGGACCGGTCGTCACCCTGGCGCACGACTGGGGCGGACCGATCTCGCTCGGCTGGGCGCTGGAGCACCGTGACCAGCTGGCCGGGATCGTGCTCACCAACACCGCAGTCGCTCAACCTCCCGGCACGGCGCCGTCAGCACTGATCCGGCTGGCCCGGTCCACCCCGCTCCGCGACCTTGTCTGCGCTCGCACGCCGACCTTCGTCCGCACGGCGTCGGCCCTGTCTCGGCCCGCACTGCCGACCGGTATCCGCAGCGCCCTTGCTGCGCCCTACCGTGGGGCCGACAGACGGCGATCGGTCGCCGACTTCGTGGCCGACATCCCCCTACAGCCGACCGATCCCAGCCACCCAGTGCTCGCGAGCATCGCGGCCCAGCTCGGCGAGCTGGCCTCCGTGCCGACCCTTATCGTCTGGGGTGCCCGGGACCCTGTCTTCGCGGAGCGCTACCTGGGGGACCTGCTGGAGCGGCTGCCGCACGCTGACGTCCATCGCCACTCGCGAGCCTCACACCTGGTAACCGAAGACGTCCCTGAGACGGCCGAGCAGGTGTGGCGCTGGATCGATGACCGGCCGACGACCGAGCCGTGGCGTACCGAAGGCGACGTCAGGAAGCCCTGGGACGCGCTGATGGACCGAGCTGACGACCCGGGCGTAGCGGTCGTTGAGCTCCACAGCGGGCGGCGTCGCGCCGTCTCCTTCGCGGAGCTTGAGGCACGGGTCCGACGGCTGGCAGCCGGCTTGTACGCCGCGGGCGTTCGACCCGGCCACCGGGTTGCCCTGCTAGTGCCGCCAGGGATCGAGCTCACCGCTGCGCTGTACGCCTGTTGGCGGGTCGGCGCCGTCATCGTGGTCGCCGATGCCGGACTTGGTATACGGGCCCTCGGCGACGCATTGCGCAGTGCGTCGCCGGACCATGTCATCGGCATTGGCCGGGCGCTGCTAGCGGCGCGTGCGCTCCGGGTGCCTGGCCGGCGGATCCTGGCCGGGCCGGAGTCTCTACCGCTTCGCGTCGCACTCGGTCGGCCCCGGACGCTGGAAGAGCTTGTCGAGTCCGGCAAGGGTCACCTGGTGCCCGAGCCCGGGCCCGGTGACGCCGAGGCGGCGGTGTTGTTCACCTCCGGCGCTACCGGTCCGCCGAAGGGCGTGGTCTACCGTCTGGCTCAGCTGCGGGCCCAGGTCGATCTCGTGGCCACCGTCTGCAAGATCAACGATCAGGACCGGATGGTCGCGGCGTTCGCCCCGTTCGCGCTGTACGGTCCGGCGCTCGGGATCGGCTCGGCGGTACCGGACGCTGACGTCACCAAGCCGGGCACGCTGACGGCGGCGGCGCTGGCCGATGCCGTCGACGCGATCGACGCGACGGTGGTGTTCGCTTCGCCGGCCGCGCTGCGCAACGTGGTCGCCACCCAATCGGGTCTGAGCTCCGGCCAATGCGCCGCTCTCGCTCGGGTCCGGCTGGTCTTGTCAGCGGGTGCACCGGTCTCGGTGCGGCTGCTGCGGAGGGTGCAGGAGATACTGCCAGCCGCCGAGTTGCACACGCCGTACGGGATGACCGAGGCGCTGCCGGTTTGTGACATCTCTCTGCCGGAGCTGGGGGCTGCCGGACCCGGCAATGGTGTGTGCGTAGGGCACCCGCTGCCCGGTGTACAGGTGCGGATCAGCCGCCTGGACGCCACCGGTCACGCCGAGGGCGAGCTGACCGACGAGCCGGGCGTCACCGGAGAGATCTGCATCGCAGCGGCGCACGTCAAGGACCGTTACGACCGGCTGTGGGCCACCGAGCGCCTCAGCAGCCGTACGCCCGGATGGCATCGCAGCGGAGACGTCGGGCACTTCGACCCGCAACATCGACTGTGGGTCGAAGGCCGGCTGGTCAACGTGATCGTCACGGCGTACGCCCCCGTGACGCCGGTCGGCCGGGAGCAGCGGATCGAGCAGATCGCCGGGGTCCGGTCTGCGGCGGTCGTCGGCGTGGGGCCGCTCGGCACCGCCCAGGTCGTCGCCGTGCTCGAGCTAGACGGCGGCAATCGTGGTGGCGTGCTGGCTGCGCCGGAACTATCCGCCGCCATCCGGTCGGCGGTCGATGTGCCGCTCGCCGCCGTGCTGGTCACCGACACGTTGCCGGTCGACATCCGACACGCCTCCAAGATCGATCGCGCCCGGGTCGGGCGCTGGGCGGAGCGGGTGCTGGCCGGCCGAGGAGTGGGCCGACCGTGAAGGTGCTGGTTACGGGTGCAAGCGGTCTGCTGGGTGCAGGGGTGGCTCAGACTCTGGCGTCACGCGGCGACCAGGTCACCGTTCTGCAACGGCGACCGGCCGGACTCGGCCTGCCTGAGGTGCTGGCCGATGTGGCCGATCCAGCGGCGATCCGGGACGCTGTCGCCGGGCAGGAGGCTGTGGTCCACCTGGCCGCGAAGGTCAATGTCGTCGGACCGTGGCGTGAGTACCGGCGAGCCAACATTGACGGGACCCGGCACGTGGTCCAGGCCTGCCGCGACGCCGGCGTGACCCGGCTGGTGTACGTCTCCTCGCCGTCGGTCGCGCACTCCGGTCGGTCCCTGGTCGGTGTGGCCGCAGAGCCGGCGGACCCTCTGTCGACGTCCGGGCCGTATGCCCGCAGCAAGGCGGTCGCTGAGCAGATCGCTTTGGCCGCCGACCGGGGAGCATTGGCCGTCGTCGCGGTGCGGCCACATTTGGTGTGGGGTCCGGGCGACACCCAGCTGGTCGGCCGGATCGTGGCGCGCGCCCGGGCCGGGCGATTGCCGATTATCGGCAGCGGTGCCGCCCTCGTCGACTCGACGTACGTGGACAACGCCGTCGACGCGCTGGTGGCCGCGGTCGACCGCTGTCCGCAGGTGCGGGGCGAAGCGCTGGTGGTTACCAACGGCGAGCCGCGACCGATCGGGGAGATCCTGGTCGGGCTGTGCACCGCGGCCGGAGTGCGCCCGCCTCACCACCGGGTGCCGAAACGCGTGGCTGTGTGGGCGGGAGCCGCACTTCAGGCCGTCTGGCCAAACGGGAATGGGGAGCCGCCGATCACCCGGTTCGTCGCCGAGCAGATGAGCACAGCGCACTGGTTCGACCAGCGCCGCAGCCGGGAGGTGCTGCACTGGCGCCCGCGGGTCAGCCTCGACGAGGGATTCGCTGCGCTGGCCCGCTGGTACGCTGCCGCAAACTGAGCTGCGACCTGCTTGGCAACTCCGCACCTGGGTTGAGACACTCAAACGATGAGCCTCGACAGCAGGTCGATGGAGATTGATCAAGCGGCTCTCCGTGGACGCGTCGTCGGCCCTGGCGATCTGAGCTATGACACAGATCGCAAGATCTGGAACGGCTCCTTTGACCGGCACCCAGCGGTGATCATTCGCTGCGCGGGTGTGTCGGATGTCATCGCCGCCGTGAAGTTCGGGTGGGCCAGCGGGCTGCCGGTGGCCGTACGAAGCGGTGGACACTCCTTCCCGGGTTTCTCCATGGCTGACGACGCCCTAGTAATCGACCTCTCGCTGATGAAAGGAGTCCGGGTCGATCCCGACAGGCGAACGGCACGAGTGCAGGCGGGTGTGCTGCTCGGCGACCTCGACCGGGAAACCCAGGCGTTCGGTCTCGCGGTGCCGTCGGGCATCGTCACCCATACCGGCGTTGCTGGGCTCACTCTCGGCGGCGGGATCGGCTGGATCATGCGTAAGCACGGATTGTCGATCGACCAGCTGGTCTCAGTCGATCTGGTGACCGCCGAGGGTGAGTTCCTGCAGGCGAGCGCGAATCGGAATGCAGATGTGTTCTGGGGAGTACGCGGTGGCGGGGGCAACTTCGGGATCGTCACCGAGTTCGAGTTCCGCTGCGTCCCTCTGGGACCGCAGGTGATGGCGGGACCGGTGTTCTGGCCGATGACCCAGTCCCCAGAGGTCCTGCGCTTCTATCGCGACTGGATCGCGGACGCGCCCGACGAACTGATGACGATTGTGATTCACCGCAAAGCGCCGCCGCTGCCCTTCGTGCCGCCGGAACTTCACGGTCAGCCGGTCGTGGTGGTCGCCTGTTGCTGGGCCGGTGACATTGACGAAGGTGAGCGCTTCATCCGACCGCTGAAGGCGTTCGGCTCGCCCGTCTTGGACGCATGCGTGCCCAAGCCGTTCCTGACACATCAGGCGATGTTCGATCCCAGCTTTCCTCCGGGTCGTTGGTACTACTTCAAGAGCTGTGACGTCGCCGAACTGAGCGATGAGATCATCGACATCACGGTGGAGCACTCGTTGCAGATCTCCTCACCGCTGACGGCATTCCCGATCTGGCAGATGGGCGGCGCCGTGAGCCGAGTGAGCGACGATGAGACAGCGTTCAATGGCCGCTCAGCCGGCTTCACGTGCAACATCGGCGCCAGCACCGAGACGAGCGCGGGATTCGTAGATGAACGCGAGTGGGTACGGGACTTCTGGTCCGCACTTCGGCCGTGGCACGAAGGTGTCTACGTGAATTTCTTGGGCGACGAGGGTGTCGAGCGGGTTCGGCAGTCGTACGGGTCGAAGAAGTATGACCGACTGCAAGCGTTGAAGCGAACCTACGACCCGGACAACTTCTTTCGGATCAACCAGAACATCCCGCCCAGCTAGACCCGTGGGTCACCTGCTGACGATGCCCGATGCACACTGCCCCCGCTGACCTTTCCGTCAGCGAACTCCGCACCGCGCTGGTAACCGGATGGCGGATTGAGCCGAGCTCCATCGCGTACGCATCGGTTGGTTTCGGCAGTCATCACTGGACTGTGGTCGAGCCGTCGTCGCGGCGCTGGTTCGTCACCGCCGACGCGATTGCCGACTCGTCAACGCGGCTCGCCGACCTGAACGCCGCACTGCGCACGGCACTCGCCTTGCGCCGCGACGCCGGACTCGACTTTGTCGGGGCACCAGTTCAGCGGCTGGACGGTCGGCTGCTGCAGACGTCAGGGCGGTATGCCATTGCGGTCTATCGCTATCTGGATGTGGTCGCTGAGGCGCCTGACGATCGCGGCGCGGCTCCGGTCGTCGACCTGATTGCTGCGCTACACGCAGCGACGCCAGTGGTCGCGCAGATCGCTGGTGTGGACGATTTCCTGCTGCCGGGGCGATGGAGTGTGCAACACGATCGTGACTCCATTCACGATGGTCCGCCGAGAGGTCCGTACGCCGAGG
>DATLQP010000281.1:0-14606 GCA_035535155.1 Propionibacteriaceae bacterium | reverse complement strand
TATCGCCTCGACATCGATGGGCTGGGCGCGGAAGTTGAGACTTCCCTGAAGCTTTCCATCGAGTCCGAGCCCGTACGCCACTCCACGATCGCCCGAATCGTTGATCGTCCAATAGATGTTGCCGGCTCGATCGACGGCAAGACCAGACGATTCAGAGATCCGCGCGTCCTTGATCCTGAAGGCGACCGTGTCCTCGGCTCCGGCGACTGTCGGGATGGTCGCAATCAGTAGCACAGCCAGGAGGAGGAGTCCGACGCGGGTCGACGCGCGGATCAGTGCCATCGTGCTCGATCCCTTTCACCAACTTCTGTGCCCACAATCGACGCTGCGAGCGTCGGTTGTGCGGGCAGTGCCCCGAACTGGGAGCGTACGCGCCAGAGGCCGTCACCGTAGCCAGTTCCAAGCGGCAGTTACCACGACTATCACGAGGAGGCCACCGAGTACGCCGGAGACGATGAGCCGACGTACCCGTGGGTTCATGGGCCCAGGATAGGGCGGCCTCCTTTTTTTGGAGCTGCTCACGCATCGCGCGTGGAGTCCACCTACTTCGTCGTCGCTCGCAGAGGAAAGCGTCTCCGCTCGCTCCTGTGCACATTGCTCGCTCCGCTCGCTGAGGCTGGCGCTTGTCAGCCACCCTGGCTCCACGCGCCGGCGCGCGATCTCCCGACGCTCGCAGCTAGCCTGAAAGCCCCCGGCCTGCGCTGCCCTCGATTACGGTGTCAGTCATGGGTGAACTTCGCTTGTATGCCATCGGCATCGAGGAAGTTCGCGGCATGTTCGGAGCCTCACCAGGGGTGGCTGAGCACCTGCGCGAAGTCGCGCAACGGGTCTTCGCTCCGCCGAGCGTCGAGGGCCGGGGCGGCCTGCTTTCCAAGCTGGGACCGATCTTCAAACGCGTACCCGCAACACCTGTGATCTCCCCCACACAACCCGAGCCGCGCGATGTCGAGGTCCTGCTGGCCGGGGCCTACGTGCCACCTGATCGGACCGGCGCGACCTGGCGGCTGCTCGAGACGCTCGTGCAAGGCATCGCCTGGGGCTCCACGCGGATGAGACTGACAGCCCAGGAGCTCAATGATCTTGACTTCGCGTTGGCTCGCGGCGGCGCCTCGGCGGCGGTGGGGCTGCACCACCTCCTGAACAGCACGCTCAGCCTCAATTTGGTACCTGTCCAAGGACTCACCGTCGGTTGGCACCCGCACCAGAAGGCAGTTGCCATGGCGGCGGCGTACCGGTCGGCGATGCCGGGAATCAAGACCGATGAGCAGCGGGCGATGATCAACTCGCTGACGATCTGGCTCGACGGGTTCGTGCCGTGGGCACAAGTGGCCGCCTCACTGGGCCGTCCGGTGCCTGATCTAGTCGGTTTCTGGGCTGTCTGATCGCGCCAGTTGCTCGGGCCAGCACATCGTGCGGCGCCTAGGTAGGGACGATCACCACCACCAAGTCACCGCCCTCGACCTGCTGTACGTCGGCGAGCGCGAGCCGCTGCACGACGCCGGAAACGGGTGAGGTAATGGCCGCTTCCATCTTCATGGCCTCGATCGTGGCCACCGTGACACCTGCCGCTACCTGGTCGCCCTCGTTCACCGTGACAGTCACCACCCCAGCGAACGGCGCGGCGACATGTCCCGGGTTGTTCGAGTCTGCGCGCTCGGCGGTCTTGACATCCACCTTGATCGACTTGTCGCGCACCCGGATCGGCCGCAGTTGTCCGTTGATCGTGCACATCACGGTACGCATGCCTCGCTCGTCGGCATTGCCGATGGCCGACAGCCCGAGGATCAGGCTGACTCCCCTGCCGATCTTGGCGACGTGCTCCTGACCGGGCTGCAATCCGTAAAGAAAATCAAGGGTGTTGAGCCGCGCGACATCACCGTAGGTAACCCGGTTCGCCAGGAATTCCTTCGTCGGCCCCGGGAAGAGTAGGCGGTTCAGCGTGCCCTGTCGCACCCGTCCTTTGTCGTCAAGGTTGGCCGAGTCCTCCGGGGAAAGCTCGATGTCGCGGACCGGCACCGTACGCCCCTGCATCGCTTTGGTTCGGAACGGCTCCGGCCAGCCGCCCGGCGGATCACCCAGCTCCCCATTGAGAAAACCGATCACCGAGTCGGGGATGTCGTAGTTCTGCGGGTTCTCGGCGAAATCGGCCGGGTCGGCGCCGACCGCGACCAGGTGGAGCGCAAGGTCACCAACGACCTTCGATGACGGAGTGACTTTCGGAGGCCGGCCAAGAATCTTGTTGGCCGCGGTGTACATCGCCTCGATCTGTTCGAACTTCTCGCCCAGCCCCAGCGCGATCGCCTGTTGCCGGAGGTTGGAGAGCTGTCCGCCGGGAATCTCGTGGTCGTAGACCCGGCCGGTTGGGCTGGGCAGCCCTGACTCGAACGGAGCGTAGACCTTGCGGACCGCTTCCCAGTACGGCTCCAGCTCCATCACCGCCCGCAGGTCGAGATTGGTTGGGCGCTCAGTGTTCGCACAAGCGGCCACCAGCGCCGACGCGGGCACCTGGCTCGTGGTGCCGGCCATCGGAGCGCTTGCCACGTCGACCGCATCGACACCCACCTCGATGGCGGCGATGAGTGTCGCCAGCTGGCCGCCCGCTGTGTCGTGGGTGTGGAGGTGCACCGGAAGGTCGAAGTTCTGGCGCAATGCGGCTACCAGCTTTCGGGCAGCACGCGGACGCAGCAACCCCGCCATGTCCTTGATCGCGAGGATGTGTGCGCCCGCATTGACCATCTTCTCGGCCAGCCGCAGGTAGTAGTCCAGCGTGTAGAGGTCCTCGGTCGGTGAGTTGAGATCGCCGGTGTAGCACAGCGCGACCTCGGCGATGGTGCTGCCGGTTTCGCGCACCGCCTCGATCGCCGGCCGCATCTGCTCGACGTCGTTGAGCGCGTCGAAGATCCGAAAGATGTCGATGCCGACCTCGGCCGCCTCGGCCACGAAGGAGGTCGTGACCTTCGTGGGATAGGGGGTGTAGCCGACCGTGTTGCGGCCGCGTAGCAGCATCTGCAGGCACAGACCCGGCATGTTGAAGCGCAGCGCGGCCAGCCGCTCCCACGGATCCTCGGCAATGAAGCGAAGCGCCACATCGTACGTCGCGCCACCCCAGCACTCGACCGAGAACAGTTCCGGAGTCATCCGCCCGACGTATGGCGAAATCCGCAGCAGATCCTTGGTCCGCACCCGGGTGGCCAGCAGCGACTGATGTGCGTCACGGAACGTTGTATCGGTGACCTCCACCGGAACGCGCTGCCGCAGGTCCGCGGCGAAGCCAGCCGGGCCAAGATCAACAAGCCGCTGCCGGGAGCCCTGGGGCGAGGACAGGGTGAGATCGAAGCCGGTGGGCCGTTTCTGGCCGGGATCAAGTTGGGTCGGCGCTGGGCCATGCGGCTGGTTGACCGTCACCTCGGCCAGCCAGCGCAGCAGCTTGGTGCCACGGTCGGCGGGCGCATGCGTGGTCAGCAGATCAGGACGCTCCTCGATGAAGGAGGTCGACACGTCGCCGGCTATGAAGTCTGGATCCTCCAGAACCGCTTGCAGAAAAGGAATATTGGTGCTGACACCGCGAATCCGGAACTCGGCCAAAGCACGTCGAGCCCGGGTGACCGCAGATTCGAAATCGCGGCCGCGGCAAATCAGCTTGACCAGCATCGAGTCGAAGTAGGCGCTGATTTCGACACCGATGTCTACCGTGCCGCCGTCCAGGCGTACGCCTGCGCCGCCGGCCGAGCGATACGCGGTGATGGTGCCGGCATCGGGCCGGAAGTTGTTCGCCGGATCCTCGGTGGTGATGCGGCACTGCAATGCGGCACCGTTGATCCTGATCACCTCCTGGGAGAGACCAAGATCAACAAGGCCGTCGCCCGCCGCTATCCGCATCTGCGCCTGCACAAGATCAACATCGGTGATCTCTTCGGTGACGGTGTGCTCGACCTGGATGCGCGGATTCATTTCGATGAAGACATGCTGGCCGGCGCGCTCCCCCTCGGTCTCGACCAAGAACTCGACGGTCCCCGCGCATGAGTAGTTGATCGACTCGGCAAATCGCACCGCATCGCGGCACAGCGCCTCGCGCAGCTCCATCGAAATGTTCGGCGCCGGAGCGATCTCGACGACCTTCTGGTGCCGCCGTTGCACGGAGCAGTCGCGCTCGAAGAGGTGGATCGTGTTGCCCTGGCCGTCGGCGAGGATCTGTACCTCGATATGGCGTGGCCGGCCGACGGCCTGCTCGATGAAGGCTGTCGGATCGCCGAACGCACCGTCAGCCTCGCGCATCGCGGCGGAAAGAGACTCCCTGAGCTGCGTGGGATCGTCGACTCGTCGCATGCCGCGGCCGCCACCACCGGCAACCGCCTTGACGAATATCGGGAAGCCAATAGCTTCCGCACCGGACATCAGTTCGTCCAGGTCCGCCGAAGGTTGGGTGGACTTGAGGGTGGGCACGCCTACGGCCTTCGCCGCTGCGAGCGCCCGAACCTTGTTGCCGGCAAGCTCGAGCACGTTCGCAGGTGGACCGATGAAGGTGATGCCCGCTCCGGCACAGGCTCGGGCGAGGTCTGGATTCTCGCTCAAGAATCCATAGCCGGGGTAAATCGCATCGGCGTCGGACTCTCTGGCCGCGCGGATGATCTCGTTGATGTCCAGATAGGCGCGTACCGGGTGACCGCGCTCGCCGATCAAGTAAGCCTCGTCCGCTTTGATTCGGTGGATGGCGCTACGGTCCTCGTACGGGAAGACGGCGACGGTCCGCACGCCCAGCTCGTAGGCCGCGCGGAAGGCACGGACCGCAATCTCACCCCGATTAGCGACCAGCACCTTGGCGAACATGGGTCGAATCTATCGAGAGTTTGTTACCGCAGCGAGACGGCGTTTCTCGTGGCGGCCGCGAGCCGAGTGGCTGTTGCCGACCTGTGAGCTCTTGCTTCGACCACTCACAGCGACACCGACGTCAGGCTGAATCGGACAGTCACCTGACCCGACACGGTCTGTGTCGCCGGCTCGAACTCGAAAGGCGTGTCGTCGGCACCCTTGGCCATGGCGAACGCACGCATTTCGCGGCCGCCGGCGAAGCCGGTGTTCAGATCTGACACCTCGATCAAACCCGCCACCGTGGTACCGAAGGCCGCCGCGTAGTCGTCGGCGCGGCGGCGCGCGTCCGCGATGGCACCCAGCCGCGTTTCGCGATACATCGGGTTGTCAGGACGCAACGACCACCACGGGCCATCAACCTGGCTGTTGCTCAACGCGGTGAGCGCAAGGACCAGCGGCGACAGGGACTCGAAGTCCGAGACCACAATCTGGGTGGAGAACGTGCCCTGGTAGCCAATGATCTTGGTAGAGGTGCGCCGGTTGAAGACCGGGGCGACATGGACGCCGCTGGTGCTGGAGCGTTCGATCGCTGCGTCGAATTGTTGCAGCAACTGCGAAACGACGACCGACCCCTCGGCGAGCTGGGATCTGACTCGCTCCGCTGAATCCCCTGACGCGTGCAGTGTCAGCTCGAGCGTTGCGAGGTCCGGCGAGCCTTCCAGCTGAGCCTCGCCGCGTACGGTTACCACCGGTGTAGACCCATTGGGTTCGGTCATGGCAAGACCCTACGTCCCGCGCCGGCTGCTCAGAAGGTCGTCGGCTAGGGCTGCCGGTACGGCCCAAACAAAGCTCAGTCGGGCCGCACCAGGTCGGGAGCGAACTGAGCGAGTGACGCCTGGCGCGCGGCGGAGATCTCATCGGGGCCGGCTGCTCCCGAGGCTTCGATGACGGCGATCCATTCGTTGATCGAGCTGAGATTGAAGTTCTGCACATCAGGACTGTTGGCCGCAGCGACCGGATCGTCGGTGACCTCACCGGCGAGGTGCAGCGCGATGCCCAGCAGGGCACCATCCCAGCCAGGTCCGACGTAGAGAGCGCCAGCGGCACCGCCAGCCAGCTCAAGCGGCACCGAGTGGATGAGCTTGAGCAACGTCTGCTCGCCATCAGCGGAGAGCGCCACATCGACGATGCTGCTCTCGCCGCCGAACGTCACGACAAGATGGCGAGGTGGCTCACACGTCAGGATGTCGCCACCAGCGTGACCTTCGAGCTGGAAATTCCCGCCCTCACGGAGATCACCCGTAAGCGGCAAGAACCAGCGGCGTACCCGATCGGGGTCGGTGATCGCTTGCCAGACGTCTGGCCCATCGGCGGCGTACAGCCGCTCCATCGTGACCGCGACGATCTCGCCATCCTCGGTATGCTGCCGAGCGACATGGCGGGATGTGGCGCCGATCTCCTTGGCGATGTCGATCATCATTCAGGTTCCTCCTTTGGATTGGGCGGACTGCCGTCGGGCACGCGTGCCACGTGCCAACTCGGTGCCGAGGGCATCGAGCCGGGAGCTCCAGTACCGCCGGAACTGCTCGAGCCAGCGATCCACCTCCCGTAGCGGATCTGGATCGACGGCGTAGAGCCGGCGGGTCCCTTCGGCGCGTACGGTGGCAAAGCCCGCCTCCCGCAGCACTCGTAGATGCTGCGATACCGCGGGCTGACTGATGCCGAACTCCGCTGCGATCGCCTCCACCACGAAGCCGGCTGGATGCTCCCCGGTAGCCAAGAGCTCCAGGATCCGTCGCCGGACGGGATCACCGAGGATGTCCAGCGCGTGCACTGGGTCAGACTATCAGTGCGCGCTTATATAAGTAAAGATCTATATTTTCCCACCCGACGCCCTATCTCCATCCATCTGCAGAACACTCAGGAGCGTGATGACGAATGATCTCAGGCCCTTCCAGGTAGCCGTGCCCGAGGAGCAGCTGCGCGACCTGCGGCGCAGGCTCGCAGACACGCGATGGCCGGAGCCGGCGACGGTTTCAGATTGGTCACAGGGAGTGCCGCTGCATGATCTGCAGGCCCTGTGCGGTTACTGGCGGGCCGAGTACGACTGGCGGGCCACAGAACGCCGGCTGAACCGGTGGCCGCAATACCTGACCGACATCGACGGACTGACGATTCATTATTTCCACCTGCCGTCTCCCAGCCCATCAGCCGTACCGATGATTCTCACCCATGGCTGGCCCGGGTCGTTCTTGGAGTTCGAGGAGGTAATGGAACAGCTGGCGGACTCGCGAACCTTCGGTACGACGGCGGCCAGCGCAGACTTCCACCTCGTAGTGCCGTCGCTGCCTGGGTACGGCTTCAGCGGCAAGCCCACGAGCCCGGGCTGGAGCGTGCACCGAATTGCCGACGCATGGGCGGAACTGATGCAACGACTCGGCTACACCCGCTTCATTGCAGCCGGCAGTGACTGGGGCACCAGCATCTCCACCAGTTTGGCCCTGCACCACCCAGACCGGCTGCTCGGACTACACCTCATTCCCCCGTTGGTACCGCCACTGCCGGTTGACGGAAAAACACCAACCCAGCAGGAACGGGCTGCAGCACGCGAGCTGGACGAACGAAGCCAAACCGAATCGGGCTACTCCGCAATGCATGGCACTCGGCCCCAAACCATCGGCTACTCACTTCTCGACTCACCGGTTGGCCTCTGCGCATGGATACTCGAGAAGCTCTGGAACTGGGCTGATCATCCCGGCAATCTCTACGAGGTGCTCAGCCAAGATCAAGTGCTGGATGACATCACGCTCTACTGGCTCACGGCCAGTGGCGCCTCCTCTGCCCGGCTCTACTGGGAGAGCATCGGTGAGATCTCTGCCTGGTTCACCGACGGCAGCAGCGACAAAATCGGAGTACCCACCGGCTGCACGGTGTTTCCCCGTGAGGTGCCTCGGCCCTCCCGTCGAGTGGCCGAGCGACGCTTCACCAACATCATCCACTGGGGTGAACCGCCTCGTGGCGGGCACTTCGGGGCCTGGGAACAGCCTGAGTTGTTCGTCCAGGAAGCGCATGCCATACGCCGAGCACTGACTCCGCAAATGCCCTAACACCTTTCTGCGACGACTCAGGTCGGTTAGCCCTCGGCAACAAGATCGCCGAGAAACCTCGTAATCGTCTGGAGCTCTGCCGGCGTCCGCTGCGCCAGCACCCGCTGCAGCATTGCGCCCTGACCGGCATAGATCGGCGCCAGCCGGTCGACCGCGTCGGCCATGAGCACGACCAGGACCTTCCGGCGATCACCACCATCTCGCTCCCGGCGGACCAGCTTCGCCTTCTCCAGTCGGTCGATGACACCGGTCACCGTGCCCGATGTAAGTCCGCTGGCCTCGGCAAGCTGGCCGGGCGTCATGGCACCGCGGGTCTGCAGCAACGTCAGGAACTGCGAGTCGCTCGCGCCCAGGCCCAGGCTGGCGCTTGCCGCATGGTTGAACAGCACCACGTTCGCGATCAGCGTGATCATCTGCTGCTGAATCGACAGCTCGAGGTCACTCTGGCGCGCCACGAGGCCACTTCCTTCATTTGACTTTATCTCGTTTTTCCAAGATACTTGGTGAAACGAGATTCACGAATATCCCAGATAATCTTAGAACGGAGTCCACCATGTCCTCGGCATTTCCGCGCGTGCTCGTCATCGGCGCCGGCACCGGAGGCCTCGCGTTGGCCCATGGTCTGGTGCGAGCAGGAATCGATGTGCAGGTGTTCGAACGTGACGCAGTGCGGACCGAAGGGCTGCACGGCTACCGGGTCGGCATTGATCCCGACGGCAGCCGAGCGCTGCACGCCCTGTTGCCGCCTGATCTCTACGACACCTTCGTCGCCACCTGTGCCCGCGCTCCCCGCTGGTTCAACATGATCACCGAGCAGCTGAAGGAAGTGCTCGCTCTTGAGATCCCGATCCACGACGATCCGGTGGAGAGTGAGAAGTCAGTCAGCCGGATGACGCTACGCCAGGTGCTGATGACCGGCCTGGAGGATGTGATCACCTTCGGCAAGGAGTTCACCAGCTTCGAGCAGCACGCCGACGGCACAGTCACGGCACACTTCGCCGACGGCTCCGCTGCGACCGGCGACCTGTTGGTGGGAGCCGATGGCACCGGCTCTCGGGTCCGGAAGCAGTACCTTCCACAGGCCCTCCTCGAAGACACCGGCATCATCGCCATCGCAGGAAAGCTGCCGATTACCGACGAGTCAGCCGCACTCGTGCCAGCGCGCGTCTTCCAGGGCATCTCGATGGTCCAGGCACCTCGGGGATACTTCTGCATCCTGCACGTCATGGAGTTCAAGTGGGATCGCTCCGGCAAGATCAAGAACGGCATCGGAGGCAGCGACGCCGAGCTGATCAAGGTGTGGCCGGGGCTGCAGTTCGACAACACCCGCGATTACATCAACTGGGGTTTCTCCGCCAGCGCGGACAAGTTCCCGGCGGATGTGATGGAGCGGCGGGGCGATGATCTTGCTCGACTGGTGACCGAGATGACACCGGACTGGCATCCCGATCTGCGCCGGCTGTTCGAGCTGACCGACCCGAGCACCTGCTTCCCGGTCAATATCAAGACCTCGGTGCCGCTGGATCCCTGGCCAGCCTCCAATGTCACCCTGATCGGCGACGCGATCCACACCATGACGCCAGGGCGCGGAGTCGGTGCGAACACCGCGCTGCGTGATGCGGTGCTGCTCTGCGCTCGGCTCATCGATGTGGCCGACGGCCGCCTCGGACTGGTTGACGCGGTTGGCCGCTACGAGGCGAGGATGATCGACTATGGCTTCGATGCGGTGCTGAAGTCACGAGAACAGATGACCGACGAAGCGCCGATCCACAAGCCCGTGATCGGACGCATTGCACTCGCCGTGATGCGCACCGCGATGCGGGTGACGAACCACGTGCGGCCGCTCAAGCAGCGCATGGCCCGCTCGATCAGCGCGTACCGCGGTGCAGGTCGCGACAACGAGGACTTCGTTCTCCCGGCGCGCTCTGGCCAGCGGGTCAACGGCTGAGCAGCCTGACGGCGAATCTGGCGGGCTGCCTGTCACAGTGGCCCTAGTCCTCCCGCCGCACCAGCAGATAGCACCGTTCGCTGGGATGCTCAGCGTCCGGGTACGGAACGCGGTTGACCCGCGCAACCAGCTCGAGGCCGGAACGAGCGAGAGCGGCGATCTCGGTGCCGGGGTCCAGGAAGCGAAAGATCAACTCGACCGCGTGGCCCCACCACTCGGTCATCGTGATCACGTCTCCGGCTTCGTGATCGGCATCGCGTACATGAAAGGCGATCAAGGCATGACCGCCGTGCTGCAGCACCCGAGCCAGCTCGCCGTACGCGGCATCGCGGTCCTCCTCGTCGAGGTGGATGACCGCATAGAGACAGACAACTGCCGCTGCCGATCCTGTCCTGATCGGCAGCGCGGTCAGATCTCCCACGCACGCCGGCACCTTGCGAGTCAGCCAGGCCTCGGCGATCATCGCCTCCGAAAGGTCGAGCCCGATCACCGTGCAGCGCTCGGCAAGGTGCGCTGCTACCTGGCCCGGCCCGCAACCAAGATCAAGCGCAATGCCGTCGGCGGCCAGCTCACCGATCATGTTCAGCAGCGCCCGATCCAGTGGTTTGTGCCGCAGCTCGTCACCGATTTCAGCCGCGTAGGAGGTGGCAACCGCGTCATAGCTCCGCCGAGTGAGCGTGTGCTCAGTCAAGATCTCCAGCTCGCAGCCCCAGTGATTTCACTCCCGGCCCGACGCAACCGAGTGCGAAGCACCAGGACGGTTGCCAGTACGCCAAGCACGGTCGCCGCGCCACCCCCGATCAAGGTCCATCGCGGACCCAGGGTCTCACCGATCCAGCCGAGGATCGGTGAGCCGAGAGGCGTGCCCCCCATCAACACCATGATGTAGAGCGCCATGACACGGCCACGCCGCAACGGATCGACGCCAAGTTGGATCGAGGCGTTGGAGGCAGTCAGGGTGAGCAGCGTGACCAGGCCCAGAACCGGCAGGGTCGCCGCGTACGCCGCATAACCGGGCGCCAGCCCACTGGCGATTTCGATCACCCCGAAGGTCACGGCCATACCGA
Organism: Propionibacteriaceae bacterium; assembly: GCA_035535155.1. Taxonomy (GTDB): domain Bacteria; phylum Actinomycetota; class Actinomycetes; order Propionibacteriales; family Propionibacteriaceae; genus Microlunatus. The sequence continues at coordinate 3,675 of DATLQP010000281.1, read as the reverse complement.
CCACCAGACGGCCAGAGGGGCGATTCCGGCGTCGAGCAGCAAGCAGAGCGCCGGCCAACGAGCCGACGGCCATGAGCGTTCCGAGGAGGCCGTAGTCCTGGGCGCTGCGGTGAAACTCCTGCTGCGCCATCAACACACTGGTCATCTGGAAGTTCAGCCCGAAGGTGCCAAGGAAGAAGACCACGCACAGCACAAGCAGCATGTCCGGTCTGCTGCGCACGTAGGCCAGGCCCTCGCGGATCTGTCGCTTCGCCCGCGGGCTGGGTGGCGTAGTCCGGAGCAGCTGACTGTTCATCAGCAGTAACGCGGCGATGAAGGCCAGATAGCTGAGCGCATTGGCCAGGATCGCCCAGCCCGCTCCGACTGCGGCGATCACCAGTCCCGCGAGTGCCGGCCCGACGATCCGCGCAGCATGGAAGGTGGCTGAGTTGAGCCCGATTGCGTTAGGCAGATGGTCAGGACCAGCCACTTCGGAGACGAAGCTCTGCCGTGCGGGGTTGTCGAACGCGGTGCCAATACCGAACGCGAATGCGACCAGGTAGACATGCGCGGTCGTCGCGACCCCCGTCACCGCCAGTAGGCCGAGCGCTGCGGCGCAGATCGCCAGCCACGACTGGGTCACCTTGAGAATGCGCCGCTTGTTGAATCGATCAGCGATGAGGCCGCCGTACGGTGAGAGCAGCAGCATCGGCAGGAACTGCAACCCGGTGGTGATGCCTACGGCGACGGCAGAGCCGCCGGACAGCTCGAGCACCAGCCAGTCCTGCGCCACGCGCTGCATCCAGGTACCGATGTTGGAGACGAATGAACCCGCCAGATACGTGCGGTAGTTGGGTTCCACCAACGCGGCGAACATCCCGCCGCGCGGCCGAGGCGCCGTTGCGGGCGTTGCGGGCGTTGCGGCAGCATCATCAGTTCGGGTGACGTTCGTCGGCTCAGTGCTGACATTCACGCTCGATTCACCTTTTCCAGGATGCGCACGGCGCGTCGCAAGACTTCGCGCTCGGCTGGATCTAGCTCGGCGATTCGGACGGCCAGCCACTGGTCGCGTCGCAGGCGGTTTGCCAGCATGACGTCGCGTCCGGAGTCGGTGAGAGCCACCAAGCATTGCCGATGGTCGCGGGGATCGGGACGGCGTAGGACGTAACCACGCGCCTCCAGGCTGTTCACGATGCGCGTCATGGACGGCGGCCGGATCTTCTCCTGCGCTGCCAACTCTCCCATCAGCTGATCACCGGAGTTGAGCAGCACCGCCATCGCTGAGAGCTGATTGAGGTTCAGGTCCAGCGAGCCTTCCTGCATCTGCCGTAGCCGGCGAGCCAGCCGCATGACGGCCGAGCGAAGCTCATGCGCCAGCCCGGTCGTTGTCCGAAGGCTATCCCTGGTAGCACCCACTCAGTCGAGGATAGTAGTTAGCAATGCTAAATATCAAGGCTATGCGACAGGCGAGATGCGACGACGCCGAGAGAGCACGATCACGGTCGCGATGAGCACCGCACCTGCCGCCACCAGGCCGATCGCCGCGCCGACCGCGTCATTGCCAAGGATCTGGTACAGCGAGGCCGGCCAGATAGTCAGCAAGATCAGGCAACCGATCACGGCGTACGCGTACCGGTGGGCCATCACGAAAGCCGTGAGCAACGCCGCAGCGACGACAGTCGCGACCACCAGCGCAGGCCACTCGCCATCACGGGCCGTCAGCAAGGCAATGCAGGCAGCCCAGCCACTGAGCCCGGCCAGTGACCAGGCGAGCGTACGACTCAGGACCAGCCCGCACCCCGCGATGGCCAGCCCCACCAGCACAAATCCGACCGCGAGGTGCACCTGCCACGCATCGCTCGTCGGGTCGCCGATCCGTCCGGTGTCAATGACCTCGAACACGAGGGCGTCGACCAGCAGCATGGCGCCGGACCAGCCCGACAGCAGAAAGGCGCCAGAGCGCAGTAGCGCGGCGCCGATCGCGGAGGTCAGCACGACCACGGCGGCCGAAACCACGAACTTCTTGTCTTCGAAGACAACGAGATAGGCGAACCCGGCCGCGTAGCAGGCGAGAGCTAGCAGAATCCGACCGAGCTCCGGCCGAGTCCCGCCCCTGACCAGCGCCGCGCCGCCCAGAGCGGGCACCGCAAAGGACGCGACCGCGACCGCCTTCCGGCCTGTGTCGCCGAGATCCTCCCAGAAGAAGGTGCCGAGCATGATCACTGCGCCGAGCACCAGCGCGCCACCGACGTAACCGAGTACCTCCAACACCGCAGAACTCTTCGGGGTTGATCGCGAAGCAGGCTGACCGGGGGCCGACTGCTCATCAACCTGATCGGCCCTGACCGCGTCCGCCAGTTGCTGCGCTTGGGAGGCCGAGAGGACGCGCTGCTCAACCAGACGAGTCAGCTGAGTTTCGAGTCTGTTCACGACCACATCCTGCCGCGACTCCCGATGGCACGCTGAGATGCGGACACCGGTCATCGTGCTGCGCTGGAACTAGAGTGATTGGCATGGAGGAGCCCGTCGAGCACCGCCATTTTTGGGTCCAGGCAACGGTGCCGGCTCTTGATCTCGATGGCCTGGCCGTTGTCAGCGTCGGCACAGTGATCTTCGGGTTGGCGTCGGTAGCACTCGCGATCGGCTACGACTGGCTGGCGGCCCACGGTCACGGCTCGTGGCTGCAGATCAGTGTGGCAGGTTTTGCCCTCGGACTGATCGAGCTGGCGTACTGCTGGAATCGACGGCGTCGCCGCCGCACTCCGGCTGCATGATCTAAAAGCTGAACCGCTCCTCATGCAACTGGTGGCGCGGGAAACCACCCAACATGAGCGAGTCACGTACCCGAGAGGCCAGCCGAGGCGAGGCGCAAAGGTAGACGTCATGATCGCTGAGGTCGCCGACAATCCGGTTCAGCGCACGGGCGCTCATCTCATTTGCCGCATCGGTTGACGGACCGACCAGGTAGACCACCCGGGCGCCGGAACGTTCAGCGATCTCATCGAGTTCGTGCTTGAGGACCAGGTCCTGCTCGGTCGAAGCGCGATAGACCAGCGTGACGTCCTCGCCAGGAAGGTCGATCACTTCGAACATCGCGCGCATCGGGGTGATGCCGACGCCGCCAGCTATCAACAAGACTCGGGGTCGGCGGCGACGCCTCGCCGTCAGAGCGCCGTACGGGCCTTCGGCAAACACCAGCGTGCCAAGCGGAACTCCGAAGATCCGCCGCGTCCCGGCTCCGCGTGCCTTGACAGTGATCCGCAGCCGGTCGCAGGTAGGTGCAGCGGACAGCGAGAACGGGTACGCCGAGTGCCAGGTCGTGCGGGTCAGGAATCTCCAGCGAAAGAACTGACCAGGTTCGGCTCTCAGCTCATCCAGGTGGTGACCGGACATCCGCACGCTCATCACGTCGGGAGACTCCCGCCGTACGTCCTCGACCCGCAGCCGGTGCCGCCAAAGCTGGAAGACGGGCTGAAGAACCCGCCAGCGGAGCACAAGCGCAAAGGCGTAGGTGTAGAGCAGACTCCAGGCAACCTGCAGCCATCTGCGTCCGGCGAGGTCGGGGCCAGCCAGCTGATGGGCAAACCCCAACGCCACGGCAAGGTAGATCAGCAGGTGCAAGAAATACCACCGCTCGTACGAGATGCGACGACGCAATCCGCGCAGCGAGGTAAGGCCGACCAGCACAAGGATCAC
>DATLQP010000280.1:0-7698 GCA_035535155.1 Propionibacteriaceae bacterium | reverse complement strand
GGTTCTCATCGCTACGACTCGATCTTCTTGTTGGCGACGATGCCGCTGGTCAGGATTGCCGCAGTCATCGGCATGTGATCGGCAGCGACGGTGAGCTTGCTCTGGTAATCGGCCTTGCCGGCGATGTCGGCATCAATGGCGGCGATCAAGGTGTCGACGTGCGGCACCAGTTCCTTGGCGACCGCATCGGCGGGCAGCTGGGGAATCACGGAGTTGATCAACTCGCCGAATGAGGTGCGGTAGTTGTTCAGATCGGCCCTGGCCTTGGCAGCCTGCTTCTCGTTTTTGGTCGCCTTGCCCAAGGTGTAATTGACGAAGAATCCGATGTGCTGCCGCCAGGAGGCCAGGAACGGTTTCTCCGCTTCGGGGTAGACCGATCCGACCGTCTTGGCCAACGCGACTGAATTTGCGTCCAAGGCCTTGACCGCGCCGACGACCTGCGGATCCTTCAAGTTGCCCTTCTTCGACAGTGCGGTATCAATGGCATTTCCCGCCAGCCACACGTGATCTTGGAGCTGCTGGGTGAGCGTCGCCCGGACAGTTGAAGCCGTGCCGTCGACGTCGCCTTCGAGTCCCTTGTTCTGCGCAATGCCACCGGCAAGTACGTCGGCGGTCATGAGCATGTGACCGGCTGCCATCGTGAGCTTCGCCTGGTAGTCGGGCTTGCCGGCAACGCTGGCATCGATCGCGGCGTACAGGGACGCAACATGCGGCTTCAGTTCCTCAGCGACCGCATCGGCGGGCAGCTCCGGGACCACAGAGTTGATCAACTCGCCAAACGACGTGCGGTACTTGTCCAGATCGGCCTTGGCCTTGGCGATCTGCTTGTCGTTCTTGGTTGCCTTGCCCAAGGTGTAGTTGACGAAGAATCCGATGTGCTGGCGCCAGGAGGCCAGGAAAGGCTTTTCGGCGTCGGGATAGACCGATCCGACCGCCTTGGCCAGTGCGACTGAGTTTGCATCCAGTGCCTTCACTGCGCCGACGACATGCGGGTCCTTCAAATCACCCTTCTTCTTCACTGCGGTATCGAGCGCATTGCCCGCCAGCCAGACGTGATCATTCAACAAACTGGTCAGCGCCGCGCGCAGCTCCGCAGCCTCGGTGGTGGCGGGAGCAGCGGCAGTAGTAATGGGGGAGTGGCTGCTCGGGTGGGTCGCCATGGACGAGCTGGAGGACGGGGACGTCGCGTTGCTCGGCACGCCAGCCGGAGCGCCGGTGCCGCTGCTGCAGCCGGCGGCGATTACGAGCACCGCGGCCGCGGAAATTGAAAAGCGAACCAAACGCTTGTTCATGATGAACCTTTCGTGATGTGCGCGAATAGCGCAGAGCTTGGAAGGTTAGGAAATAGGTCATCTATTTCTTCGCACCTTCGCTGGATGTGGTGTCCGCGACCACCGTGATTGTGGCGTTCATGCCTTGGTGAATGTCGCAGTAGTAGGTGTATGTACCGGGTTTTGTGAAGGTAAAGCTGAAGGTTTTGCCTTTTCCAGCGAGCTTGGCGTTGAACATGCCATCCGGTTTTTGCGACGATCGCAGGCCGGTGGCCTTGTCGATGCCCATGAAGCGTCCAGAGGTCACCGTGTGTGTGATGGGTTCGTCGTTACGCCAGGTGACCGTTTCGCCCACCTTCACGGTGGTCGTGGAGGGGTTGAACATCAGCAAACTCAGATTGACCACTGGGCCTGTGGGTGCGGATGTCATGCTGGAAGGAGCCGTCGGTGCTGACTCTGCGCTGGCGCTACAGCCGGCCAGGGCGCCTACCGTGATCAGCAGTGCAGCGGCGCCAATGATGAGCCTGTGACGTACAGGTCGATTTCTGGCGATATCCACGCCAGCTATTCGGCAGCACGGAATACGCGGATGGGTGTTTTTCCACAACCTTTTCCCATCAAGCACAAATGCGGCATTGCGTCAACGACGAACCAATCCGAAACGGCTCGGAATACGAAATAGATTGGGCCCGCTTAGCGAGGGTTGAGCTTCCCCGAAGTGTTTGATCGTCAGCCGTACGGCTAACGTTCGGCTATGACGACGAGTGACTACGCCGAGCCGGCCGCTGCGCTAGGCAGCGGCCCGATGCCGCTGCTCGGATTCGGGACCTGGCAGATCAGCAAACGGGAGGCAACGCGGGCTACTGCCGACGCCCTGGAAGCGGGATATCGGCACATCGACACGGCGACGATGTACCGAAATGAGGAGGGCATCGGCAAGGCGTTCGATTCAGCCAAGCCGGCACGGGAGTCAGTGTTCGTCACGACGAAGCTGCCGCCCCAGCACGCCGGTCGAGAGCGTCGGACACTGGAGGACAGCCTGACCAAACTGGGCCTGGATTATGTCGATCTTTGGCTCGTGCACTGGCCGCCCAACGGCCAGGCAGCGCCTCACGTTTGGGAGCAACTGGTCAAGGCGCGGCAGGACGGCTTGGCAAGGGCGATTGGGGTCAGCAACTACTCGCTCGGCCAGATCGACGAGCTAATCAAGGCGACCGGCGTGACGCCGCAGGTCAACCAGATTCGTTGGGGTCCCCCGCTGTACGACCCGGATATGGTCTCAGGGTTGGCAGAGCGCGGCGTGGTGCTTGAGGGGTACAGCCCGTTCAAGGTGAGCAATCTGCGCGACCCAACGCTGGTGTCCATCGCCGGGCAGCACGATGCAACCACTGCTCAGGTGATCGTCGCGTGGCACATTGCCCACGGCTTCGTGGTGATTCCCAAATCCGTACGCCGCGAACGCATTGTCGCTAACGCCGAGGGCGCCCGAATCGACCTGACTGCCGACGAGGTGGCCGCCGTCGACGGTCTGTCGAGGGTTTAGACAACCGCTTGTGCGACGAGGCCCTCGAGTTCACGAGTGTTAGTCGACTGAATCGCGTCCGCGCTGAACCAGCAGCGGATCGGCAGGGTAGACAACCCCCGAATTCCGGTCTTCATAGTCGAACTGGTTGAGGAAGAAGCGCATTGCGTTGATTCGCGCCCGTTTCTTGTCGTTGCTCTTGATTGCGGTCCAGCGGGCGTAATCGGTGTCGGTGGTCAGCAGCATGGCTTCTTTGGCTTTGGTGTAGTCGTCCCACCGGTCCAGCGATTCGACGTCCATCGGCGAGAGCTTCCAGCGTCGTACGGGGTCGATCTGACGGATGGCGAACCGGGTGCGCTGCTCCTGCTGGGTGACCGAAAACCAGAGCTTGGTGAGCGAGAAGCCGCTCTCGACCAGCATCTCCTCAAACAGCGGCGCATGGCGCAGGAACTGGCTGTACTCCTCGTTGGTGCAGAAGCCCATCACCTTCTCGACGCCGGCCCGGTTGTACCAGGAGCGGTCGAAGAGCACGATCTCTCCGGCGGTCGGGAGATGTGCGATGTACCGGTGGAAGTACCACTGGCCCCGCTCGGTCTCAGTCGGCTTGGTCAGCGCCACAACCCGGGCTGCGCGAGGATTGAGGTGCTCCATGAACCGCTTGATCGTGCCGCCCTTGCCGGCCGCATCCCGGCCCTCGAACAAGATCACATGCTTCGCGCCGGTCTCTTGGGACCAATCCTGGAACTTCAGCAACTCGATCTGCAGGGTGTATTTCTCCTCCTCGTAGTCATCGCGGTCCATCCGCTCCTCGTAGGGATAGTCGGCACGCCACGTTTCGATCGGGTTGCCGCCAGGATCGATCAGATCGGGATCCGAGCCGTGCTCATCGTGGCGGACTGAATAGCCGTCACGGATGAGTTCGTCAAGGTATTCACGGAAGTTCTCGATGATCATCGCGCTGCTCCTCATCAGATGACTCTCCTGCGGAGAGAATGACACAGCTGACCAGTTCGGGACCCATCGTGTCGATCTGCGGTTCGGGTCGATGAACACTGAGCTACGGGTCGATGAATTCTTTCATCAGCTGACTCGGCCATAGGCTGCCCGAGTGGGTTGGCCACAGTGGTCTGTGACAGACATCATGACCGGCCGTCCACAGGTCCGGGTGAATCAGCTGGGTTACCTCCCCGGCTTGCCGAAGCACGCGACCATGGTTTCGGATTCTGAGCGGCCAGTCCCGTTCGTTGTTCGGGATCGGAGCGGCAGCGTTGTCTATTCCGGACTCTCCCAACCGTGGGCGATTCGACCGGAGCCCACCTCCGGAGTGAAGGTGCACGTGCTGGACTTCACCGGGTTCAGCATGACGGGTGCCGGCTTGCGGATCGAGGCGCCACCGCATCGCAGTCATCCGTTCGAGGTGACGAGCCGCCTTTACGACCGGCTGGCAGCGGACGCGCTGAGTTTCTTTTACGTCTTGCGTTCCGGCACACCGATCGTGGACAGCGTGGTGCCGGGCTACGGCCGGCCCGCCGGGCATGCAGGGCGGCCCCCGAATCGCGGTGACTTGGCAGTTCGCGCGTGGACGGGAGTCGCCGCAGAGCAGTTGTACCCGGGTTGGCGCTGCGAGGGCGTATTCAACGTCACCGGCGGCTGGTACGACGCCGGCGACTACGGCAAGTACGTCACCAGCGGCGCCATCGCGGCATGGCAGCTGCTCAGCACCCAATACCTGCTGCACAAGGCGGAGAGTGCACGAATCAGTGAGCTGGCCCCCACGATCGAGGACGAGTGTCGCTGGCAACTCGACTGGCTGTTGCGGATGCGGGTGCCTGATGGCAATCCGCTGGCCGGGATGGCCTTCCACCGGGTGCACGGCACGCAGTGGTCACCGATTCCGGGCTGGGCGCACGAGGACGCCACCGAGCGGGTGTTGCATCGGCCCTCGACCGGGGCGACGCTGCAGGTGGCCGCCGTTACGGCTCAAGGCGCTCGGCAATTCCGCAGCGCTGACCCAGCGTACGCGGCAACGCTGCTGAACGCGGCCCGCACCGCGTACGAGGCGGCTCAGCGGCACCCGCTCCTGATCGCACCTGATGATCATGCACAATTCGGAGGCGGCCCCTACGCCGACGACCGGCTTGAGGATGACTGGTACTGGGCGGCAGCGGAGCTGTGGCTGGCGACCGGTGATCATCACTACGGCCAGCGGCTGTTGTCCTCCCCCGAGCGCTCCAGGGATGTGTTCGAGCTGACCGGCTTCGACTTCGACAGCGTAAGCTCGCCCGCTCGGCTTGATCTGGCACTCCTCGACCGTGATCTTGATGACCATGAGCAGGTGATCAACAGTGTGCGACTGGCTGCCGACCGGCTCGTGGAGCTGCAGGGTCAGCAGCCGTGGGGCCAGCCGTACGCGCCGAGCGACGGGTGGGGCTGGGGGTCGAATGGCCGGATCCTGAACAACCTCGTGGTGATCGCGGTGGCGCATCTCGTGTCCGGACTGCCTCGTTATGCAGCGGCCGTCGCCGAGGGAATGGACTATCTGCTCGGGCGGAATGCTCTCGGTCAGAGCTACATCACCGGATACGGCACGGACTACACCCGTCATCAACGGACTCGGCAGTTCGGGCACGACATTGATCCGGCGTTTCCTGCAGCGCCACCAGGCGCGTTGGCAGGAGGAGCAAACTCCCGGCCGAGTCCCGACTTTCCCTACGATTCACGCCTACGAGGGCTGCCGCCCCAATGCTGTTACCTTGACGAGCCGACATCCGAGGTCACCAACGACATCTGCATACGGTGGAACGCGCCTTTGGTCTGGATCACGATGTACCTGAGCGCCATGAGCAGCTCGGACGTCACTACCTGAAGAAGCCAAGAGACCGTCGGACTATTGGCCGGTCTCGGCACCGGAGTCGCTCGTCATCCCAATCCGCAGAGCGGACATCCCACTGAGGTCGAGCCATACGTCATGAGGCGTACGCGCGATCCGGACCAAGACTTCATCACAACCCGGACAACGGCCCACCAGCCCCGGCTCGAGGCTGTAGACCCGAAGCGTGGCCAGCTGTGACGACGTACCGCACCCGCGGCATCTGCCGACCGCCGTGGTCACCTCGATGGCGAACACCTCCGAAAGCGGACCTGCCAGAGTATTCCCGTCGTACGCGGCTTCGGTTTGCACATCCATCTACAGCCAACTCCTTCATCCGGGCCCGCTTGGCCCAAAGCGTTCCGTCCTGATCTTGCTCGCATCGTGCCCCAGGAAGATCAACAAGTTCGATACCGTCTCGACGAACCCGGTGGGCCCGCAGACGTAGCAGGTCGGCTCCAGCTCGGCGGGCCAGCCGTAGGAAACCAGGTCGTCGATGCTGATCCGCCCGGTGGGTCGCGGCTCGCCGTCGGGTGCAGTGCGCGTGTAGACGGCGGTGATCTCAAGCCCGGCGTCTTCGGCCGCGCGCCGCCGAAGTTCATGATCATAAATGCGGTCGTCCGGGCCACGTACGGAGTAGATGAGCCGGAAGGGTGCAGCGGCCATCCCATTCCGGGTGCGAATCATCGCCATCAGCGGTACCACGCCCGAGCCGCCCGCGACCAGTAGCACAGGCCCGGTGTCCTCAGGCCTCCAGACAAACCATCCTCCGACTGGTCCCCGTACCTCGACCGAGTCACCGGATGTGGCATCTCCCACGAGATAGCTCGACACCTCGCCGTCTGGTACGGCCTGCACGGTGATCTCGATTCGCTCGTCATGAGCAGGCGCAGCCAGCGAGTAACTGCGAGCCGCCTGGTAACCGTCTGGTGCCGTCAGTCGGACGTCGACGTGTTGCCCAGCTAGGTGACCGGGCCATCCCGGCACATCGAGCGCCAGAGTGCACGCGCTGGGGGTCTCTAGGCGCCGCTCGACCAGGACCGCCGGGCGCCAGGCCCGGCGTACCCTCAGTCCCCCTGATACCGCTGCTCGCGCCATGGGTCGCCGTAGTCGTGGTAACCAAGTTGCTCCCAGAAGCCGGGGGAATCCTGCACCATCAGGTCGATGCCGCGAACCCACTTGGCCGACTTCCAGAGGTACAAGTGCGGGACTAGTAGCCGCGCCGGCCCGCCGTGCTCCGGGGCCAGTTCCTCGCCGTCGTACTCGTAGGCGATCCAGGCCTTGCCGTCGAGCAGATCTTCCAGCGGCAGGTTGGTGGTGTAGCCGCCGTAGCTGAGGGCCATGGCGAAGTCCGCCTCGGTCTCGATATCGGCGAGCAACGTGTCGAGAGAGACGCCGCGCCAGACTGTGTCCAGCTTGGACCAACGTGTCACGCAGTGGATGTCGGCGGTGATGGACTCTGCCGGCAGCGCGATCAGCTCCGACCAACTCCACCGATGGCGGTCATCTTGTTCCGTCGTAACGGCGAATTCCCAGGCGTCCAGCGGGATGCGGGGGGTTGGTCCCGCAGACAGGACGGGGAAGTCGTGGGTGAGGTACTGGCCAGGTGGTAGCTCCCGGCCGCCGTCTCTCCTCCGCCCACGAAAGCCTCTCGTGAGGATATTCATCGGCGACCTCCTTCAAAGGTCAGCGTGGCACCACTTTAATGTGGCCATATACGGCGGTCTGGGTCAATACGGGGGAAGTGCGATCTCGTCACATCGCCGGCAGGCATTCCATTCGCATCACATCACCGGCCACTACGCCGACATCATTGACGGGCTCGACCAGCCGCCCGTGCTCATCGGCCACTCTTTCGGCGGCCTGATTGCCGAGAAGCTGCTTGGTCAAGGTGCTGGCAGCGCCGCCGTAGCCATCGATCCTGCTCAGATCAAGGGCGTTCTTCCGCTACCGCTGGCTCAGCTGCGCTCATCATTTCCCGCGCTGGGAAATCCGACGAACCTGCACAAGGCCGTGTCGCTGACTGAGGGGCAATT
>DATLQP010000279.1:0-16986 GCA_035535155.1 Propionibacteriaceae bacterium | reverse complement strand
GGAGTTCCCTGGTAGTTCGTGATCACGAGAGGCTTCGGGCCGGCAGACACCGCGAGATCGATGCGGGTGCCCTTCTTCAGACGGGCGCCGGGTGCCTCTGAGGCGCGAAGCACAGTGCCAGCGGCAACCTTCTCGCTGAATGCATCGGTGACATTGCCCACGGAGAGCTTCGCCTTGTCGATGGTCGCCTCAGCCGCTGCCCTGGCGAGGCCGACGACCACGGGCATTGGGTAGCGTTCCGGGCCCCGGGAGACAGCAGCCTGGATCGTGCTGCCCCTCTCCACCTTGGTCCCAGGCCCCGGACTGGTGGAGATCACCATGCCACGGCCGATCGTTTCGCTGAACGCGTCGGAGAAGTCGACTGATACGCCTGACTTGGTCGCCATCTGTTCGGCCTCGGCTCGGCTGAGCGAGGCAAGGTCCGGCGCGGTGGTGAACCGGCCTTCCGTCAAGTACCAACCGGCAAGAGCGGCCGAGGCCGAGAGCATCACCACCAGCAAGAAGGCCAGCCAGCCCCGGCGACGCTTCCGGGCACGGCGTTCACGCTCGGCTGCCAGCCGTTCCGGGGACGGATCGTGTAGCGGCCTGGCTACTGCAGGCGGCGGTGCGTCGATCACCGTGCGTGACCCAGCAGAGATGCGAGGCTCGCTGCGGCCGGTCACCGTCGGTGCCGGCACCCTCTGGGTCATCTCGTAGTCGGCGCGCTCCCGGGGCTTCGGCCTGCCGACCGGGTGCGCCGGCGGGGTACGCAGCTCGCGCGTGAGATCGGGATCGTCGGGCAGCCCTCGCTGCAGTGCCAGACGAGCGCGTCGTACCTGGGACAGCAGAACCCTCGCGTCAGGCTGTCGCAGACTCGCATTGCGAGCCGTTGCACGCGTGACCAGAGCGTCCACGTACGGAGGTATCCGGCCTGCGGTCGGGCTTGTCGAGGGTGGTGGCACATCACGGTGCACGTGCGCGTACGCGATCTGGATGGGTGTGTCGCCGGTGTGCGGCTTGCGGCCGGTCAGCAGTTCGAAGAGCACCACACCCGCGCTGTAGACATCGGATCGCGAGTCCGCCCGACCGGCCATCACCAGCTCCGGCGGGAGGTAGGAGACTGTGCCGATCAGCAGCCCCTGAGTTGCGGTGTTGGTTTGCGACGAGACGGCTTTGGCTAGTCCGAAGTCGGCGACCTTGATGCGGCCCCGGTCGCTGATCAACACGTTCTCCGGCTTGACGTCGCGATGTACCAACCCGGCGTCGTGGGCCACGGCAAGGGCGGCGAGTACCGGCTCCATGATCTCCAGCGCCCGGCTAGGAGTCATCGGCGCTTCCCGATTGACGACGTCGCGCAGGGTCTGGCCCGCCACGTACTCCATCACGATGTAGGGACGACTGTTCGGTCCTTCGCGGTCTTGACCTTGGTCAAAAACCGAGACGACGTTCGGGTGCGACAACTTGGCCGCCGCTCGCGCCTCACGATCGAACTTTCGGGCGAATTCGTCCTCATCACCGAGCCCGACATGCATCACCTTGACGGCGACCGTACGCGTGAGGCGGGTATCCACCGCCAGATAGACCGTGGCCATGCCACCACGTGCCAGCCGCTCGGTGATCTTGTAGCGACCGTCCAAAACGCGACCTACCAGAGGGTCGCCAACGGTCGTCATCGTCACGTCTGCTCCATACACGGTGGGGAAGGTGGCCGTGCTGGCCTCGGGCCCGAGTCTAGAAGTCACCTCGTTCTGCCACGACCAAGGCGCGCCGCCGCTGCTCGATTCGTCGCGCATCAACGGCTAGTCGATCCGTCCGGCATGAGTCGAGGATGCCTCAGCGTAACGGCGAATCGGAATGCGACCGGCGCCGCGAGCCAGTCGGCCGGCTCGTACGGCGTACTTCATCGCCTCTGCCATCCGGACCGGATCCTCGGCACGGGTAACCGCCGACGCGAGCAGTACGGCATCGCAACCAAGCTCCATCGCGAGGGCCGCCTCTGAGGCCGTACCGATGCCGGCATCCAGTACCACCGGCACCGCAGCGTGCTCGACGATCATCTCGATGTTGTGCGGATTGCGGATACCGAGCCCAGAGCCGATCGGCGCACCGAGCGGCATGACCGCCGCGCAGCCGGTATCGGCCAGCTTGCGTGCCAGTACCGGATCGTCGTTGGTGTAGGGGAGCACGACGAAGCCGTCGGCGACCAGCCGTTCCGCCGCGTCCAGCAGTTCGATGGGATCGGGCAGCAGAGTGACCTCGTCGGCAATGACCTCGAGCTTGATCCAGTTGGTTTCGAGGGCCTCGCGGGCCAGTTGGGCGGTCAGCACCGCATCCGCGCTGGTGTAGCAGCCGGCGGTATTCGGCAGCACAGCGATCTGGTGGCGGTCGAGGATGTCGAGCAACGACCCCGGCGCGGCGGCGTCGATGCGCCGCATGGCGACGGTGGTCAGCTCAGTGCCGGATGCCAGCAATGCAGCCTCCATCACCTCGAGGCTCGGCGCACCACCGGTGCCCATGATCAACCGCGAATGGAACTCCTTGCCGGCGATGATCAGCCGATCAGTCGCGCTGATCGCTGAGTCGCTTACGGCGCGTAGATCAACCACCTTGCACCGCCGTAACGATCTCCACCCTGGCCCCCTCCGTCAGCTCGATGGTGGCGTGTTGACTCCTCGGAATGACCTCTCCGTCCACCGCGACCGCCATGCCGCGCGGAGTCGTGGCACCCTCGGGCAGGTCCAGCACGTCGCTGAGGCGCACCGGCGGAGCAACCTCACGCGGCTGCCCGTTCACTTTGATGATCATCGGGTCCGCCCACCCGTCAGCGCGAAACGATCAAGGGTGAAGGGCTCGGCGACGCTGTCGAGCTCACCGGTGATGATCAAATTCGAAATGATCTCGGCGGTGATCGGGGTCAGCAGCACGCCGTTGCGGAAGTGGCCGGTGGCCAGCAGCAAGCCATCGATATCGCAGCGTCCCAGGATCGGCCCGTTGTCCGGAGTTCCGGGTCGCCAACCGACCGAGGTTTCCGAGAGCGCGTATTCAGCGGTCATCGGCATCAGGCTACGTGCATCGCGGAGCAGCTCGTAAACCCCGCCAGCGGTCACCCGATGATCAAACCCGAGCTCCTCGACGGTCGCACCAAGGACGACCTCGCGGCCGCCTTCGCGGGGAACCAGGTAGATCTCGGCGCCCCTGACGTACGCGCGGATGGTCAAGCTCGGCGCCGGCAGACGGCCCGGGTCGAGGCGGATGATCTGACCCTTCACCGGGCGCACCGGAAGTACAGGAATCCCGTCGATCTGGCGGGCCCAGGCGCCGTTGGCAACCACCACCCGGCCAGCCGCGATGTTGTTGCCGTCCGCGAGCTGCACGCCCGTGACCTGACCACCTGAGGAAGTGACACGGTGCACGAATCCTGAGAGGTCTCGTACGCCGATCCGGTGGCCCGCCTCGATCGCCGCCCGCCAGAGCAGCCGGTTGTCGCAACTCCAATCGCCCTCGACCAGTAGGCCGGTCCGAATCGTCGGCGCCAACAGCGGCTCATGGCGTCGGCACTGCCGGCTGGTCAGGCGTTCGCCCGGATGACCGGCTCGGGCGAGGAAGTCGGCGAAAGTCGCCAGCCGTGCCGCATCGTCGGCGTCGTAGGCAACTGAGAGGTTCGGCGTACGACGTAGGCCGGCTGGCAGACCGCTGGCTGTCTCCAGCTCGGTGACGAAGTCGGGATAGCGGCTCAGCGATGTGAGGTTCAGCTGGAGTAGTCGCGGCTCTGTGAATGTCGTCTCGGTGATTGGAGCCAACATGCCGGCAGCGACCTGCGATGCAGCAGCGGACCGCTCGCCAGTCACCACGACGACATCCAGGCCTGCTTGACGGAGTCGCCAGCCGATCGTCGTACCGATCAGACCACCACCGACCACGACGACCTCGGCGGTCGAGGAAGGCCTCTCCGAACTCACCGGCACAGTTTAGTGTCGGGTGAGTTGGGCACTTGGGGACAACGGCCTGAAGGAGGATTCATGGAGTTTGGACTCACGACTTTTGCTGAGATCACCGATTCCACGGTGTCACCCGGTGAGCGATTGCGGCAGGTCGCCGAGGAGGCCAAGCTTGCCGACGAGCTCGGGCTTGACGTCTACGCAATTGGCGAGCACCACCGTCCGGATATGGCCGCCTCAACTCCGGAGATCGTGCTCGCCACTATCGCCGGATGCACGAAGACGATCAAGCTATCGAGCGCCGTTATCGTGCTCAGCTCCGCCGATCCGGTCCGAACGTTCCAGAACTTTGTCACCCTCGACCTGCTGTCGAACGGGCGAGCCGAGCTGATGGTCGGCCGCGGATCATTCACGGAGTCCTTTCCCTTGTTCGGCTATTCCCTGTCCGACTACGACGAGCTGTTCGCCGAGAAGCTTGAGCTGCTGCTCGCGCTGCGCGACGGTCAGCCGGTGACCTGGCAAGGGAGATTCCGGCCATCGTTGGAGAACGCGACGATCTACCCCCTTCAGGAAGGCCGCCCGCTGCCCATCTGGATCGCTGTCGGTGGCACACCGAATTCGGTCATCCGAGCCGGCACGCTCGGTCTACCCATGGCCCTGGCGATCATCGGCGGCCGGCTGTCGGCTTTCACCCCGCACGTCGAGCTCTACCGCAAGGCGCTGGAGTACGGAGAGCATCACCCCAATACGCCGCTCGCGGTGCATAGCCACGGATTCGTGTTCAGCGACGAGCGCGCGGCGCGTGCGGAGTTCCTGCCCGCGTACCGCCGGACGTTCGCCAAGATCGGCCGGGAGCGGGGCTGGCCGCCGATGTCGGACGGTGCGGTGGAGGAGCTGATTGCGCCAGACGGCGCACTGTTCTTCGGCCGTCCCGAAACAGTGGCCGACAAGATCATCCGGCTGCACGAGCTGATGCGCATTGATCGTTTCGAAATGCATGTAGCCCATGTTGATCATGCGTTGAGGATGCGCTCGATTGAGCTTCTTGGCAGCGAGGTAGCGCCGCTGGTCCGCCAGGAGCTGGCTGCTCGATCACCAGCCTGACCACGCACCGTCTGCGATGATGCAATCCGGCCTGATGCGGCATATTCGGCCTGATGCGCGCCACAATGACGTCATGCGCGAAGTGATCGACGGTGTCATTGAGATCCCCATCGGATACGTCAATGCTTACGCCGTTCTCGTCGATGATGGCGTGGTGTTGATCGACACCGGGCTTCCCGGGCGTGCCGACAAGGTGGCGAGTGCCGTAGCGGCGACCCGGCATCGGATCGGCGAGGTGCACACCATCCTGCTGACGCACTGGCATCCTGATCACGTCGGCGGCGTCGCTGAGCTGCGTCGCCGCTCTGGTGCCCGCATCGTTGCCCACGCAATCGACACACCGTTGATCACCGGTGAGGAAATCCGTTCGGCTAAAGGCGTTATGCGCGTTGTGGCGGCCGTCATGCCGGCGCCGGAGCGCGTCCCCGTGGATGAGACGCTGACCGGAGACGGCCCGTTCTCGGTGCCAGGTTTCACGGCGTTGCATACCCCGGGGCACACCCGCGGGCATATGTCCTTCCTGCTCGACCGCGGCAACGGTGTGCTCTTTGCTGGCGATGCAGCTGGGGGTGGCCGCAACGGGCGGCTACGCCGTTCACCTCGGATGGTCACCGAGGACCGCACGGCCGAGTCGGCGAGCGTCGCCCGACTTGCCGAGCTCGATTTCGAGGCGGCTGTGTTCGGGCATGGCAAGTCGATTTCACGCGAAGCGGCGTTGCGGTTCCGCGATTTCGCCGCGCGGCTAGCGACGCAGGGCTAGCCGCTCCATCGCCCCACTATCGTGGGCTCGTGACCGCGCTGATGGGCCTGGAAGCCCGCCTCCGGCTTGCCCGGCTCTACTTGTGCACCGACGCTCGGGAGAAGCAAGGCGATCTTGGCAGCTTCCTACAGGCCGCTTTTGCCGGCGGCGTCGACATTGTGCAGATCCGGCAGAAGGGCATGAAACCCGAGGCTGAGTTGGCGACGCTCGAGATCGCGCGACAGGCGGCCCTGCCATACCAGGCGATCGTCTGCGTCAACGATTCGGCCGAGGTAGCCGGCCACTTTCAGGCCGACATGCTGCATCTCGGGCAGACCGACGGACCAGCCGCCAAAGCCCGCAAACACTTGCATCGTTGGGCGCTGCTCGGCCGATCCACTCATGCGCCACGGCAGACGGACAAAGCGATCAAGGACCGCAACGTCGACTACTTCTGCGTGGGGCCGGTGTACGCGACCTCGACAAAACCCGATTACCCGCCGGTGGGTCTCGACCTGATCCGGTACGCCGCCCAGCGGGCGCCAGTCGCTTTCATTACGTCCAAGCCATGGTTCGCGATCGGCGGGATCTCGATGGACAACATCTCCGACGTCATTGCGGCCGGGGCCCGGCGGGTCTGCGTGGTACGAGCAATCACCCAGGCTTCCGACCCGCAGGCAGCAGCTGATCAACTCAGCAGCAGGCTGCGCGCCGCGTGGAAGGCCGACCCCGCCATGGAGCGGTATGTGTTTCAGGCACTGTCGGCACCCGCCACCGCACGCCCCTGATTATTGAGCTGCTCGCGCAAGGTTTGACTGCTCGCTCCGCTCGCGAGCATCGCGCCTGGTGCCGCTGCCTTACTCTCTCACTCGCAGACGAAATGCGTGTCTGCTCGTTCGTTCGTCTAGGACAGCGGCGCGCGATGCTGGGCGCGCGGTTGATCAGCTAGAACTCTCGGCGGACGGCTGCCTCGGCAAGCGCCGTGAGGCCGGCGCGCCCCTCGTCGGTGATCTCGGTGTCGTGCAGCGCCTTCAGGGCTCGCTCGAAGTTTCCGTTGATCATCGATTCGACCGCTTCTCGAGCACCGGACTCGACGATCACCTGCTGCAGCTCATTGATCCCCGTCTCGTCCAGTCCAGGATCGCCGAGGCGCTGCAACAACAGCTTCTGACCGGCGTCGCTGGCATGCGCATACGCGTGTGCGACGAGCACCGTGCGCTTGCCCTCGCGAAGATCATCTCCGGCTGGCTTGCCAGTGACCTGCGGATCCCCGAACACACCGAGCAGGTCATCCCGGAACTGGAAGGCACGGCCGAGCGGTGAACCGTACGCGCCGAGCGCAAAGTACAGCTCGTCGTTGCCACTGCCCAGCGCGGCGCCCATCTGGCACGGCCGTTGCACGGTGTAGCGGGCGGCCTTGTACTCCACCACACGGCTGGCGTCGTCCAATGCGAGCTCAATAGTGGGACGCAGCGAGCCGATCGCGGGAGCCCGCTGCCGCAGCGGGTGAGCCTGGGCCACCATGTCGAGGTATTGTCCGCAGGTCACCTCGGTACGCATCGCCTCGATGATGGGCAGCGTCCGCTCCAGGGCGGACTGCTCCACGCCGGCCCCGTGCAACATCTGGGCCGACCACATGACCAGCAGATCACCGAGCAGGATCGCGCCGGCCTTCCCAAACGCAGCCGAATCACCGAGCCAGCCTGCGTTGGCATGCAGCGCCTCGAACTGTCGATGAGCCGCCGGACGGCCGCGGCGCAGGTCGGAGGAATCCATCAGATCGTCGTGCACCAGGGCACTGACGTGAAGCACGTCCAGGCTTCCGGCCGCAGCGAGCAACGGCTTGAGTTCGGTGTCCCGTGGTATTCCGGCAGCAGCGACATAGCCCCACACGCAGAACGCTGGCCTCATCCGCTTGCCACCGCACAGCATCTGGCTGGCCATCAGATGCACCGGCACAAGCTCGGGCCCCATGGAGTCGAGTACCGATGATTGCTCGGTCAGGAACGCGGTGATCTCGGCCGATACAGCGTCCCGGAATGCCTGGGACAGCGGCGTCTGTGGATCCAGCACCGTGTCGGCGCTAGCTACCAGCGGTTGGTTGACCACATGCTGAGCCTACGAACTCCAGCTGTGAGCTCGTCCTTAGGGTGTTCGCATGCCGGGCCGCGATCGTCTCTGGCGCCCGCGTACGCCCAGCATTGCCGACCTGCTGGCCGCGGGCAATCGCCCACTGTTCTCCTTCGAATTCTTCCCGCCCAAGGATGAGATCCAACAGCGCCAGCTCTGGCAGACGGTACGTGAATTGGAGTCGCTGGGGCCTGATTTCGTCTCGGTGACCTACGGCGCTAGCGGCTCAACCAGAGATCGCACGATTACGGCCACGGAGGCGATCGCGCTGCACACCACGCTCAGGTCGATGGCGCATCTCACCTGCGCGAGCCAGAGTCGTGATCAATTACGACGGGTGATCGGTTCATATGCGGCGGCCGGCATCCATCATGTGCTCGCAATCCGCGGCGACATGCCGGGTGGACCGCGGGTGCCGTGGAACGCCCATCCGGAAGGGCTCGACAATGCGACCGAGCTGGTGTCGATGGTCCATGAGCTGGGGGAGTTCTGCATCGGTGTTGCGGCGTTTCCGGATGCGCATCCGGAGCGGAGTGATTTTGATCTTGATGCCCGGGTGCTGGTCGCCAAGGCTGAGGCCGGAGCCAGCTTCGCGATCACGCAGCTGTTCTTCACCGCCGACGACTACTTCGCCTTGGTCGCTCGGGTACGGGCACTGGGCTGCGAGATCCCGATCATTCCGGGGCTCATGCCGATCACCAACGCACGCCAGCTGACGAGGTTCGCTGAGCTGTCCGGTGCTGCCTTACCCCGGTCTGTGACGGACCGGATCAATGAGGTCATCGACGATGATGATCAAGTCCGACGGGTCGGGATCAAGATCGGAACGGAGCTCTCCGAGGAGTTGCTGAGCCGGGGCGCACCCGGACTGCATTTCTTCACCCAGAATCGGTCGAGGGCTACCCGAGAGATTTACGCCAGCTTGCACCAGGTGCGGCGTCGAGCGTAACCAGCCGCTGAGTCGGCCGGGTGAGCGCGACGTAAAGCGCCCGGACACCGCCCGGTGACTCATCCACGATGTCATCCGGAGTGATCACGAGCACCGCGTCGTACTCCAGGCCCTTCGACTGCAGCGGTGTCACCACCGCAAACCGCTCGGCGCCGTCCAGTTGCGCCCTCTCGAGGTGGGCCGCGAGATCGTCCTTGGTGGCCGGCGGGCAGATCACGCCAACCGTTCCTGCCACCTCTGCGAGCAGCGAGCGCACGAGATTGATCATGGCCGCCGAGATTGCCGAATCCTCCGTAGCGGCATCTGCCGGCACCAGGAGCCGGGGCTCGTGGCCGGTGGAGCGCACAGCCATCGGCAGATCGGCTTGGGGGAAGTCGGCAACGACGACCTTCGCTGCCAGGTCGAAGACCTCCGCAGGGCTTCGATAGTTCGTGCTCATCTTGAAGTACCGCACGGGGGCTGTGCCGATGATCTCCGCGATTGCGCGATCGGCTTCACTGCTGTCGGTCCAGGAGCTTTGGGCGGGGTCGCCGACGATGGTCCAGCTGGCGCCAGCGCCGCGTCGCCGCAGCATCCGCCACTGCATCGGGGTAACGTCCTGGGCCTCGTCAATGAGCACATGCGCGTACGTCTCGTGCGGGAGCTCGAACGGGTCGGTTTCGCGCGCCGCAGGGGAGAGCAGGTCGGCAGTGGTGAAGACCTCCGGTATTTCGGAGTCAAGATCGGGTAGGCCGGAAAGCTCCTGCTCCGCTGCAACGGGCATAGGTCCGAGCAGGTGGACCAGCTCATCGAGCAGCGCCCCATCCGCGGCAGTCCAGTCCGCGGCAGTCCAGTCCGTCCCGCCGGAATAGCTCGCGCTCAGCAGCTCACACTCCGCATCGGACAAGATCGATGTCGAGATTTTCCTGAGCAACTCGACATCGGCCAGTCGGGCGAGCGCCGCCGGTGCGCTGACCGCCGGCCACCAGGCGTTCAAGAACATCTTGAAGGCGGCAAGCTCGGACACCCGGTCATCGAACTCAGGACGTTCATGATCATGATCCGTGTCGTCGTCCGCCTCAGGCCGCCAGCTGCGCCATAGTGCGCTCAGCAGTTCCTTAGCCGCTGCTTCCCGACCGGTGTTGAGCTTATGGCGGGCGAGCACCTGAGATCGGATGCGCGCCAAGGTGTCGGCGGGAAGGACCAAGACCGTCCCGTTGACGGTGATCCGGAGCTCCAGCGGCACCTCCTGCGGGGGCTCATGCACCAAGCGACGCAGCAGCCTCACCATCCGCAGGCTGCCCTTGATGGCCGCTGTCTGCGGATCGTCGGCTCGATCACCGGTGATCCGAACGACATCTGAGGCGACTGCGCCGATAGGCCGCAGCGTGACCGCGTCCTCACCGAGGGACGGCAGCACTCGGGCGATGTAGTTCATGAAGACGCGGCTTGGCCCGACGACCAGCACACCGCCGGACTCGAAGCGGCGCCGGTTGGAATAGAGCAGGTACGCCGCGCGATGCAGCGCGACTACCGTCTTTCCGGTCCCAGGTCCACCGGAGATCATGGTGAAGCCCTGATACGGCGCGCGGATCGCCTCGTCCTGCTCGGCTTGGATGGTAGCAACGATGTCCCGCATGGTGTGATCACGGGCGCGGGTCAGTGCGGCCAGCAGGCTGCCTTCGCCGATCACGACCAGCTCTCGGTCGGCGTTTTGGCCGTCCAACAGATCGTCTTCAATGCCCACGACGCGGTCGCCGCGACACTGCAGGACGCGGCGGCGGATGACCTGCATCGGATTGCTGGGAGTGGCGCGATAGAACGGCTCGGCCGCCGGCGCCCGCCAGTCGATCACCAAAGGCTCGTAGTCGGCATCACGCACGCCGATCCGGCCGACGTAGCGGGTTTCACCATCGGTCCGGTCCAGTCGGCCGAAGACCAGCCCTTCTTGCTCGGCGGCCAGTACCGCAAGCCGGCGGGCGGCTTGGAACGCAAAAACGTCGCGCTCGTAGAGGCCGGTGCCGTCCTCTTCGCGTACGAAGGAACCGCGGTCTGACTGATAGAGGGAGCGGCCGGCCCGGGCTACCTGTTGGGCCGACCGCGTCGCCTCGGCGAGCCGCTCATACACAAGATCGACATGTGCCTGCTCGACCGCCAGCTCGCGCTCAATGGTGTTAACAGCGGGAGACGCGGGCGATGTGTTTGCCACGCTCTCCGAACCGGTGTCGCTCTGCGCGTGTGTCAAGAAGACGATCCTTAGTCAGAGAAACAAACATCTGAGTATACGGAAGTTGTCTGGGTACCCAAAGTTGTCGCTGTCAGGCCCCAACATTCAGGCAGTCGCCCGCAGGTAGTCGTGGCAGGCATACGCCGCGAGTGCGGCGGAGAGTACGACGGAGGAAGGGCTCGGACCGGCTGGAGAGAAGGGCCCGGCCGCGTAGAGACCTGAGATCTCGGTCGTCACCCGGGGTCGGCGAAGCCAGCTGGAGAAGCCGTTCCAGGCCACCCCGTACGAAGGCCGGGGAAGCGTGGAGGTGAAGTCGTGCACCGTTCGTACGCCGCCGCCAGCAACCTGGCGTTGGTAGCTGACGGTTGGTACGCCGGCATCGCTGAGCGCGATGGTCTCGATGACCGGCGTCGTCGGGGCTGTCGTTTCGTCGTGGGTGATGGCCGGTGCTGCCGCCGGGCTGAGGTCCCGCAGCCGGCGACGGGTCGGCCGTCCTGCGGTGTCCGGCAGCAGTTTGTTGAACGTCTGCCATGGGTCGCACGAGGCAATGACTGCACCGGCGGGGCGGTCCCCGTCCCCGGTGGTGACAGCGGTGACCTGCCCATCCCTGATCTTGATGCCCTCGACGGGGCAGCCGAGGTGGACCTGCACCTTGCGAAGCGCGAGTCGGGCCACAAGAGTCTCGACCAGAAGTGATGATCGGCCCAGCTCGAGTGAGGAATCGATGTCGAGTGGTTGGATTTGCCAGCGCCCGAAGGTACGCGTCACGTACAGCTCCACGGCCGCGAACGCCGGGGTCGACTCGGGAACTGAGCCGGAACGGTACGCCACGCTGCGGAGCAGGGCTGCGAGATGCTGCTCATTGATCGAGGTGGCGAGGTCGGCGAGCGTCTGGTTCCGCCCGAATAGGGATCTTCTGGTGGCGCGGTTCAGCTGGCGGCGGCCACGCAGCTCCGCCTCGAGGCCGAGCCCGCGGAGGGTTTGCCACACCTCGGCAAGCCGATCGAGCAGCTGCTGCCATCGCTCGGCGACGGGTCGGCCGTACGCATCGGCGAGAGTGGTGTACTGGCCGCCGCGGTCAGTCGGGAGGGTGAGTTCGGCGCCGTCGGCGAAGATCATGCTCGGCGGCTCGGCAGGCGCCAAGGCGTAGCCCATTCTGGCCAATTCCACTTCAAGTGGCCGGCCGCTCTTGCGGAACAGGTCACGCCACGGGGCTGGGAAGCCGATGATCGCCGGGGCGTTGTCGACGGTGAGACCGCCCTCCAGCTGATGCGGCGCCCAGGTGCCACCCAGCGTCTCGGACTGTTCGTAGAGCTCCACCGGGTGTCCGGCCTTGGCAAGGCGTGCGGCCGCGGCCAGCCCGGCGAGGCCGCCGCCGATCACGATCACCGGATCGGGCATCAAGTCCTCAGGCGACGCGGCAGTTCCATGAGAGGAGCGTAGAGCGATGCAATGTTTGATTGCTCGCTGCGCTCGCTGCGCTCGCTGCGCTGGCTGCGCTGGCTGCGCTCGCTGCGCGAACATCGCAGCCGTACGCTAAGCCGCATGCCAGACCTCGAACCCGTCGACGAGTCGTGGTCCACCGCGCTCTGCGTCGTCGCTCACCCCGATGATCTTGAGTTCGGCACCGCTGCAGCCGTTGCGCGCTGGACTGATCAAGGAAAGACCGTGGCGTACGCGATGGTTAGCAGCGGTGAAGCCGGCATCGACGGCATGGACCCGGCCGAGGCCCGTAGCGTACGCGAAGCCGAGCAAGTGGAGTCGGCAAGGATCGTCGGCGTCGACACGGTGGACTTTCTCGGGCTGGCCGACGGGGTATTGGAGTACGGGGTCGGATTGCGTCGCGCGATCTGTGCGGCCGTACGCCGGCATCAACCAGAGATCGTGATCACCAACAACTTCCGCCACACCTGGGGTGGTCAGAATCTCAATCAGGCCGACCACATCGCGACCGGGCGAGCAACCTTGGACGCCGTCCGCGATGCCGCGAACCGCTGGGTGTTTCACGAGCAGATCGCCGAAGGGCTGGAGCGCTGGGACGGCGTACGGGAGGTGTGGGCCGCTTTCTCTCCCGAGGGCAGGCATGCGGTCGAGACCACCGAAACCTTCGAGCGCGGCGTCGCGTCGCTGGCCGCTCATAAGGCCTACATTGACGGGCTCGGATGGGACTTCTTCGACCCTGCGGAATTCTTGGAGAGCGGAGCGCGGCAGGCCGGAACCCGCTTTGGAGTTCCGATGGCGGCGACCTTCGAGGTCTTCAGTATGGGCTGGGGGAGTTAGTCGAGGCAATCAAGCACCGGATCGCGCCCCTCGCCGTGCTGACGAGGAGCGAGGGGACCCGTTTTTCCGTCCTCGAGTGTCGACGAAGTAGGCGAGCTGCAAGGCGCGATCCGCGCGGAGCGAGCGCAGCTGAGCGGTGCAATCAAGCACGTGAGGCCATCCGGTAACCCAGCTGGATGAAGCGGTCGAAGCCGCGATCGGGCAGCACGGCCTCTGCCAGCAGGATGCCCCGGGCTCCGCCGCCGACGATGTATCGCGTTCGCGGTTTCGGGCTCTGCACGGCTTTGCCAACGGCCTCTGCGACAACTTCGGGTCCGGATGCCATCCGCATGTGATCAACTGCCCGCAGTCCGCCTCCGACAAGCTTGGCCTGCTCGGCGTACGGGGTGTTCGCGGAAGCGGCTTCCAGCTTGTCCGCGGCGATCCCCGACCACTCGCTCCGGATGGTTCCCGGCTGAATGATCACGACCTTGATGCCGAACGCCGCAACCTCGACCCGCAGGCTGTCACTGAGTCCCTCGACGGCGAACTTGCTGGCGTGATACCAGCTGCCGAGCGGCTCCCAGATCTTGCCGCCCATAGAGGAGATGTTGACGATGTAGCCGTCGCGCTGCGCCCGCATCTGAGGGAGCACCAGCTGGGTCATCCGCGCCAGACCGAAAATGTTCACATCGAACTGGCGCCGAGCCTCCTCGACGGGCACGTCCTCCAATGCCCCGTACAAGCCGTAACCGGCGTTGTTGACGAGCACGTCAATGCGTCCGGTGTCGGCGAGGATCGCCTCGACCAGCGCCACCATCGAGGGATCGTCGGTGACATCGACTGACCTGGTGCGGATGCCACGATCAGCTAGATCGGACATGCGCTCGACCCGTCGGGCGCCGGCGTAGACGGTGTAGCCGAGTTCGGCAAGGTGTAGCGCGGTGGCCTCGCCGATGCCGGATGATGCGCCGGTGATCAGCGCAGTTTTGGTGGAGTTGTCGGGCATGTGCTGGATCATATGGCCCGGGGTCAGAGGACCTCGAGCGCGCGGGCAACGACGACCGCTGAGGCGGCCGACCATGCTTGGGGTCGGCACGCAGCCGGATAGGGAACCGGTCGGCCTTCGCCGCTCCACAGCTCCGGTAGGCGTTGCTCGAAGGCAACCGATGCGCGCAGCAGACCTTCGATGAGCCCGGCAGCGTAATCAGCTAGCCCGGCGCGTACCAGCCCGGCAATCACCACTGCCGTGTCATGCGGCCACACCGATCCGCAGTGATAGCTCAGCGGTGCATAGCCGGCATCGCTGGCCGCCGCGGTGCGCAGTCCAAGCCCGGAATCCAACGCCGGGCTTGCCACCCGCCGAGCGATCAGCAGTTCCTCCTCGGCGTTCAGCATCCCGGTGCCGAGCAGGTGGCCAATGTTGCTGCTCAGGGAGTCCACCTGCTCTTTCTCACCATCCAACGCGAGGGCTGGATAGCGACTGTCACCCTGCCCACACCAGAAGCGAGATCGGAACCGAGTCGCCAGATCGTTGGCCCACAACCTGAAACGGTCGGCTCCTGAGCGGCCGAAGGCTTCGAGCATGGTGGCTCCCGCCATCGCCGCCTCGTACGCGTAGCCCTGCACCTCGCAGAGTGCGATCGGCGCACTGGCAATCCGGCCGTCGCGAAAGCGGATCCCGTCGGCCGAGTCCTTCCAGCCTTGGTTGATCAGCCCGCGGTCACTCGCCCCCTGATACTCCAGAAAGCCGTCGCCGTCGGCGTCGCCGTAGTCGAGCATCCATACCAGTGCTTGCTCAAGTCCCGGCAGCAACTCGCTCACCTCGGCGCTGGGCATACCCGCCCGCCAGGCGTCGTGCAGCAGGCAGATCCAGAGCGGCGTTGCGTCGATCGTGCCGTAATAGAGCGGCGGTAGCGACATCGTGCCGAAGCCGTAAGTCTCCCGCCGCTGTTCGTGCAGGATCTTGCCCGGCTCCTCTGCTGCAGCGATATTCACCCGGCTGCCCTGGCGGCGGGCGAGGGCGCGCAGGGTGCGCCCCGCCGGTTCCCTATCGAGCGGCAGCAACATCCGTGCCGTCCAGATGCTGTCTCGGCCGAAAAGCGTGAGGTACCACGGTGCTCCCGCGGCAAAGAAGCCATCCTGGGGCGCATCGCGAGTTGCCATCCACAAGGCCTCGAGATCCTCGAGTGACCTGACAAGCCAGGGCCACAGGCGATGGTCGGCTCGGCCGGATGCACCGATCAGGTTTGTGAGCCTGACGGGCGACGTGGATGCCACGACGACGCCGCGGGTGTCGCGCATGTTCAGCTGCCACTGCACACTCACCTCACCGTGACCCGGCACGGCGAGGTGCCATTGAAGGGTGAGCCGGCTGCGATCTTCAGACGGCTGGAAGGTGGCGCCTTCGGCCGCGAGGGAGACGGCGATGTCTTCCTCCACCCACGCAAGCTGATCCTCAGCTGGGACGGGGATCGGTTTGGGATTTGTCGGCTGGCCAACCTTGATCAACTCCAGGCGGGCGAAATCAGCGCTCAGCTCAACATCGATGTCGACCTCGACAGCACGCGGTAGCTGTGAGCTGATCATCAGTGTCTCGATCAGTTGACCGGGTTCGACAAGGCGAAACCAGTCGAGCCGCAGCTGTGGGTCGGCCGCAACGACATCGACGCCGATGTTCGGCAGCACGAACGTGAACTGCACTCGGTTGCCGTCACTAAGAGTGGCCAGATGTTCGGCCGACTCCCCGTTCACCTTCACGGTGAGCCCGCTGAGAACCCGGACATCGGCGTGAATTACGCCTTGAACGGTCGGTCGATCGGCAGATGTCGCTATCTCGCCGGTGCGCTGGGAGAGCAATTGGGTGGGGGCGGCGAGAACCGTGATCAGGTCGTGCAGGAAGGGCTGATGCGGCTGCGGCATGTGGTTTGCGGCTCCTGGCTACGCGGGTCTCAGCGCGAATGTAGTGCTTAATTTTCACTTGACGAATTGTCGGGCCGCAGGTGTAGCGTAAGAAGCTGTTCGAACAAGCGTTCTAAAAGAGCGTTTCTCAGACAGTTTCTTGCGAACCCCGACCCTGCTGCACAGAGGACCCAACGTGCCCGAGCGACCGGATGTGATGACGAGCAGCGATGATATGCGGCGCGCCCGCAGCTCGCTAGCAGAGGCCGAGTTGGCCCAACGGCCCAGTGATCGTTATCTGGCCGCTCACCTGGCTGCGCTGCGTGTGGTGGCGATCGTGCTGACGCGCCGCGCAGCACCTCGCAGAACTGAGCCGCGCGGCCGGCCTCGCAATGCCTGGCGGATGCTCGCCGAGGTCGCTCCGGAACTTGCTGAATGGGCAGCGTTCTTTGCGGCCACGGAAGCGAAGCGGGATGCGGTTCGTGCAGGTGCCACATCAATCGTCAGTGCCCGCGAGGCGGACGATCTGGTCAGAGATGTCGAGGCGTTCTTGCGACTCGTCGAGCGGGCAGTCGGATTCAGCGCGATGAGGGAGCGGACTATCGACGCGGCCGCAGCAACTGGGCCATAGTGGCTAGCAGCGGGGGCAGACCCGAATCTTCTTCGCCATGTGCCGTGATGGACTCTTCCCGCGGCGGCTGGCGCATGTACACCCGCGATTCGGCACACCGGCCAGGCTGACCATCGGCTTCGGCATCCTGATTGCCCTCCTTGCCGCGTT
>DATLQP010000278.1:0-8414 GCA_035535155.1 Propionibacteriaceae bacterium | reverse complement strand
CCTGGTGGAGCGCACCCTCTACAACGGGTTCCTGGCCGGCCTCTCGCTGGATGGCCAGCGCTATATCTACGCCAACCCGCTGCAGGTCCGCGAGGGTCACACGGCCCGCGGCGATGATCACGACTACCAGCGCGTGGAGTGGTTCTACTGCGCCTGCTGCCCCCCGAACGTGATGCGGATACTGGCCTCACTGGAGCACTACGTGCTGCTCGGCGGTGATGCCCGCGTCGCGCTGCACCAGTACATGACCGGCCGGTACGCCGCCGCGGTGGCCGCCGGCGAGGTCCGGATGGAGGTGACCACCGACTACCCGTGGGACGGGACCGTGACTATCCGGCTTGCCAGAGCCCCGGCCCCTCAGTGGGAGCTGGCCCTGCGAGTGCCGGAGTGGGCCGCGCGACCGACGTTGACCGTCAACGGCACCGCCGTGGACACCACACCAAGTGACGGCTGGTGGGTGGTGGGCCGGGAGTGGAACGACGGCGACGAGGTGGTCCTGGTGCTGCCGCTGGAGCCGCGCTTCACCGCGGCCGACCCTCGGCTGGACGCGGCCCGGGGCGCCGTCGCGGTCGAGTACGGCCCGCTGGTGTACTGCCTGGAGGCCGTCGACAACCCCGGACAGCGGCTGGACGACCTCACCGTCGACACCGCTGTCGCGCCCAAGGTGCTGCCTGGGGACCTAACGCTGGGGAGCGCCGCGACCATCCGGACCGCGGGCCGCGTCCGGCCTCGGGCCGGCGCCTCGTGGTGGCCCTACAGTCTTGCGGGTGCGACAGCCGGAGACGAACCCGGGAAGTCGGTCCCGCTGACCGCGGTGCCCTACTACACCTGGGGAAACCGCGAGCCAGGCGCGATGCGGATCTGGGTGCCCACCGCCTAGAGCGCCTGGCGGGCGACCCGCGGTCGTGCCGCCGCTCTCACGGCCCGACAGGCGGCTCGGCGAGAGGCGCTCGTGTTTAGGATCTTGTGCGTTGTGACGCCGCTAATTTTGGGCTTGACGCCGTAGACGCTCCGACTCGGCGGCATAGGCAGTCATTCCGAAGGAGCGGTAGTCGGCCAGCGCCACCGCAAGCATCTCGGCTGCGCGCTCATAGTCGCCGCTGCCGCCGCGGTCCAGCAACAACCGGGCGTGGAGGCGGCGCAGGTCGGCCAGCTCAAGCCGATTGGACATCTGCTCGGCGACCTCGCTGGCTATGGCGAATTGGCGTTCGGCTTCCTTCCAGTTACGGGTTGCTGCAGCGACGAGACCGGCACGGGTCTCCACTAGCCGCCCGTCGTAGGTGATCCACCTTCTACCGAGCGCGCACACACCTTCGACAAGCGGCGCCAGTGACGCGGCCTGCTGGTACATGCCACATAGGTAGAGCGCCTCGACGAAGCCGAGCATGCAGCTCCACGAGCCGATGCCATTGACCCGGTTGAGGCTGGGTAGCTTCGACTGGGCTGACTCAAAGAGTTCGATCACCTCGCTGGCCCGCCCGTGGTAGGCCAGGTGCCGCGCCAGCAGCGAAGCGCTCTGCCCGGCGAACGCGCCCGGCGGCTCCAGCTCGACGGCGTTGCGCAGCTCGGCCTCGGCGCGCTCGGCGTTGCCGCGCCAGTGCGCGGCCAGGCCGAGGTAGATGTGGCCGAAGTAGCGCCATGGCAGCCCGCCACGCTCACCGATATCCAAGATCTTTGGACCGAGCGCCTCCACCTGCGGCACGTCACCGAGCATCGCCGACTGGCGGATCCGGTCGCAGAGCACCAGGAACGTCGCGCCGTGGTGGCCCAGCCGCTCGGCGATGGCCAGCGTCTTGTCGGAGAGCTGGACCGCCTGCACGCGACTGCCGAGTGCGCCGTCCTCGTAAATCACGAACGCCTGCACGCTGCAGAGATCCCACAGCGCAGTCTCCCGCTCGAATGTCTCGGCGGCCCGGAGGCCGACGCGAACACCATCGGCAAGCTCGGCGTAGGCGAGATGGTGGATCGTCTGCATGTGCAGCACGTCGGCCATTGCCCGCTCGTGACCCACCTGTTCAGCGAGCGCTCGCGCCTGGTCGAATGTGGCAGTAGCCGCGGCGTAGTCGCTGATGCTGAGCGCCCGTCCCAGCGCGGACAGCAGGCGGGCCTTGTCGGCGCTCGCGGTGTCGCCGAGCGGTGCCAGCGCTCGTTGCGCGACCGCCACGGCTTCGATCAGCCGGCCATTCCAGGTGAGCTGGTACACCATGGCCCAACTCAACCTGCCGATGTCCTCCGGCCGCCCAAGCGCCTCGTAGCGGTCCAGAGCTTCATACATCGAACGCAGGGCATCGTCCCAACGGCCGACGCTTCGCAGGGCCATCGACAGCCGTTCTAGCAGCTGGGCACGACCGTACTGATCTGCGTCCGGGATAAGCGAAAGCGCATGCTCGAAATGGCCGACAGCGTCGTCGAACGCGGCTGCGTCGAAGGCCCTGTCCCCTGCGATCGTGAGGTAGTGCACCAAGCTTGCCTTGTCGCCGAAGCGCCCGGCATGGGACAGGTGGTGGGCCAGATCGCCGGCGTGGGCCTCGAGGTCGTCGGAGTAGCGCCGCGAGATTGCCTGGGCCGCCAGTAGGTGCAGCCGCTCCCGCTTGACCGCAGAGACACCGGACAGCAGCGTCTGGCGGATCAGCTCGTGGCTGAACACCAGCTCGCCCGGGTCCTTCCGGGGCGTAACGAGCCGGGCTCGCTCCGCTTCATCGAAGGCCCTGACCAGTACGTCCTCACTGGCGCCGGCCACCTCCCCGACGAGGTCGGACGCGAACACCCTGCCACATACGGCAGCCGCGACTAGCACCTCACGCGTGGACGCGGCCAGGCGGTCCAGCCGTTGCCCCAACACCAATCGGATGCTCTCTGGCACCGACAGCTCATCCACCTCTACGTCAGGTCGCACGCGACCGTGCTCGTCAAGCAGCACCCCGGACTCGACAAGGTGGAGGTAAACCTCCTCTACGAAGAACGGGTTGCCCTCGGTCTCGCGGTCGACCATCCGCACTAAATGCTCGGGCGCCGGCTGCCCGGCCAGTGCCCGCAGCATCGTGCGCACACCGTCGAAGGACAGTCGGCGCAGACTCACCCGTTCGACGAGGCGCCGACGCCCCAGTTGGCCGATGACGCGGGCCAGCGGATGGGAGAGATCCACCTCGAGGTCACGGTAGGTGCCGAGCACTAGCACCGGCATCTCGGGCAGCAGGGGCGCCAGGTACTCGGTAAGCAGCACGGTGGACTCGTCGGCCCAGTGCAGGTCCTCCAGCACCAGCAGCAGTGGCTGACCCTGCGCGGCGCGGCCGATGAACTCAGCGACGCTATTCCACACGTAGCGGCGCGCCAGCTCCGCCGGGAGCTCGACAGGAGGCGGAATATCAGGAAAGGCGCGCCGCAGTGCCGGCGCGATACGGGCAATCTCTGCGGCCACGTCGCCAAGCGCCTTCCGCAGCGCCAGTGGGCTCCGCGGGCTGCTGACCGACTGCTCGATGATCTCGACATATGGCAGGTACGGCGGCGCGCCGCTCTGGTCCACGCAGTGCCCGGCGAGCACCTGCATTCCGCGCGCCTGAGCCTCCTCGCCGATCTCAGCAACCAGCCGCGACTTGCCGACGCCCGGCTCTCCGGCGAGCAGCCCCAGCCTGCCGTCTCCAGCCAGAGCCTCGTCCACGAGCCGGCGCAGACTGGCCCGCTCTGCCTCCCGCTCCACTAGCGGCGTGAGCCGCGCCGGCACAACACTGAGCCGCCCGCCTGCTGGGGTGCCGTTCCAGGACACCTCATACAGCCGCCAACGCTCCGGGAATCCCCGCAGCCAGAACAGCCCCAGGTCGAGGAACGACCAATCCAGCCGTTGCTCGGCGTGCTTGCGCACCTCGTCGGAGATCAGGATCTGTCCGCCGACCGCCTCAGCCATCACCCGTGCCGCGGCGTGCACAGCCTGCCCGTGCAGGTCTCCATTGTGCTCGGTGACCCGCCCTGTGTGGATTCCGATGCGGATCTCGACCGCGCGCTGGGGTTCAGCCGTGTTGTGCTCG
Organism: Propionibacteriaceae bacterium; assembly: GCA_035535155.1. GTDB lineage: Bacteria > Actinomycetota > Actinomycetes > Propionibacteriales > Propionibacteriaceae > Microlunatus. Next base: position 4,392 of record DATLQP010000278.1, on the reverse strand, counting down.
AGCAATGCTCCTTGGATGGCGGCGGCCGCCCGCACCGCCGCCACAGTGGACGGAAAGGAAATGAGAAACCCGTCGCCCAGGGACTTGCGCACCTGGCCACCGAACGCTGCGACCTGCTCGTGCACCATCGCTGACTGCCGTTCCAGCATGTCGTCGGCATCCGGGTCGCCATGCGCGCCCCGCAGGGCGGTCGAGCCGACAACATCGGTCATCATGATCGTGAGCACCTCAGCTGCGCGGCTGCGATCCGACAAAGGCTGCCTTTCTGTTTAGCTGCTCAGCAGCGGACCTGGCGTTCAGCCTACGGCTGCAGAGGCTGCAGCGACATTGCGCATGATGACTGGTCTTGGAGGGCCGTGGGACGCGGCGCGTTCGAGTGATGGACAACGGCGGGTTACGACCGCGGGCGTCGCGGCGCTGGCCTGGCGGGTCGTTCGCAACGAGAGCCAGCTGCTCACACCGGGCAGATGATCGCCGGGCGCTGATGCCCGGAGCGAGGTCAGGACGCGGCGGTGAAGCTGCCGACGAGGCCGTGCTGGGTGGCGTACAGGGTCGCTGCCGCTCGGCTGTCCACGTCGATCTTCGTATAGATGTGCTCGACGTGGTTGGAGGCGGTCTTGGGCGTGACGCCCAGCCGGCGGGCGATCTCCTTGTTGGCGAGGCCACGCGCCAGCAGCGAGAGCACCTCCACCTCCCGTGGGGTCAGTCCTCCCAGGCCCTCCCGACGGGCGGGTGCGCGGTGACCAGCAGCCCGCAACACCGCGTTGACCGCATCGCTGTCGAGGCGACCCGCGCGAACCTCGGCCAACAATTCCTTGGCGGCGGAGGTGACGTCGAGCGCCGGCCGGTGCGGCCGAGGCTCGGTCATCGCGTGGTAGACGTCGGACGCCGCGAGTACTCGGTCGAGGGGACCCAGTGACGCCGCGGTCAGGCCTCGCGGGTACCCCGAGCCGTCCAGCCGCTCGTGGTGACGCGCCGCGATCTCCCGGCTCTCGGCGAGCGCGGGGATCCGGCCGAGCATCTTGTCGGTGAGGTACGGGTGCAGGTGGGCCCGCTCGCGTTCAACCTCGGTGAGTGGTCCGGGCTTGTCCCAGATCGCGTTCGAGACACCCAGCCGGCCGAGGTCGTGCAGCAGTCCGGCGCGGCGTACGGTTCGCTGGTCGTGCTCGGATCGGCCCTCCAGACGGGCCGCTTCGGCGGCGAGGTTGGCTACGCCGCGAGAGTGCCCGGCGAGGTAGGGCGACTTCAGGTCGATCAGGTCGGCCATCCCCTCGAGCACCTCGTCGAGGTCGTGGCCTGAGACGCGGCGGGTGAGCCGAGGCTCGGCAGCGAGCACCTCATCCCAGGTGGCGGCGGTGTCGAGGCCGTCGAGCACGGTGGGCGCGTGATCGGCGAACAGGGCGGCGAGCGTCGGGTCGAACATCGACCCGGCATGCTTCCGGGCGGCCTTCGTCGCGGCGGCTGTGCCGTGCCGCCGGGCGATCACCTCGACCGGTGCGGCGATCTGGACGAGGCGGGATGGCAGGCTGATTCGGTCACCGCGAATGTGGCGCGGTCCCTTGCCGTCCCACTGTTCGTACGCCTGCAGCAGTGCCTCCTCGACCTCGGCTCCCAGGCCGATGCGCTCGACGAACTGGGAGCTCAGGGTCGTGTGAGTCAGCAGCCAGGCCTCGATATGGCGGGGTCCGGAGACCGGAAAGGCCACCAGCCGACGCACCCGATCCGTCGTTGTGCCGTGCGTGCCGAGCTTACGCAGCAAGACAGCGGCGATCTGCGGGGTGCTCATCAGCGGCATCTCGAAGCCGTCGCCCTTGAACGAAATCTCGTCGCCGAACCAGCGCGCCTGCTCCGAGGCGTCGGCATGGCAGTAGCTGTTGACCAGCATTCCGAGGTAGTACGTTGCCTCCCGGTCGGCATCGTCGGCGCCAGCGAGGTCGGCCAGCCGGAGGGCGATCACAGTCTGTCGCAGGCAGTGCTCCATCGGCTGGCCCAGGCCGAGGTCCGCGGCGTACGACAGCGTCGCGACCAGCTCGGCGATGCGTACGCCGTCGGAGCCAGCAGCTGCGGCCATAACTGCAGTGTGCTCGCCGAGCCTTCACCTGCGCGAGTCGTTGGCGCTACGAAGACTGGAACGCTCGCCCGTCATCGGGGACAGCGCCTGGCAATGCCGATCCTCAGACCCTGGCACACCAATGATGGGGAAAACACCTCATGCGATCCACGGCTGCCCGCTCCACGCTGAAGGCAACGAAAGGAGCTCACGATGCCGAAGGTATCGAAGACAAGCGCAGCAGCGACAATGCAGGACATCGGCGTGGGTCAAGTCTGGGAGGGCATCGTCGACGGTTACGAGATCAGCTTCCTAGACCTCCGGGAGTCCACCGACATGGCGCCGCTCCTCCGAGGGCTGCCGGACGACCTGTGTCCGTGTCCCCACTGGGGCTACGTCACGGAGGGACGGCTCACGTTCAGCTACAAGGAGCACGCCGAGGTGTTCGAGGCGGGCGACGGCTTCTACGTGCCGCCCGGCCACAGCCCGTCGGCGTCGCCCGGAACGGCGTTCGTGCTCATCAGCCCGGCTGAGCAGGCGGCGGAGGTCAACGAGGTGATCCAGCGCAACATGGCGGCAATGACCTCCGCCTAGCACCCGGTCTCATGCCGGGACGGGTTCCTCATCGGCCAGGAGTCCGTGCGCGCCCTTTGTGCTCCAGGCCGGGATCCGTCAGGGATGCAGCAGCATCATGGCGACCAGCACGGCGAGCGTCACAAAGGCGATCACGAAGAGCAGAGCGAGGTGCCGCGTGTGACTGGCCGGCTCGACCGGGGACGCCGGCTCATCTGGTAGCTCCGGCAGGTCGGCGGTCAGGCCGGCAAGATCGTCCAGAGTCACCGCGGCAAGGGCCGCGGTGCTGCGCTGGTCGAACTCGTCCAGGTTGAGCCGGCCGACGGCGGTGTGCCACTCCAGGGCCCGCAGAACGGTGTCGCGGTCGTCATCCGACGCCCGCTGTGCTGGCTCCGGCATGGCGCGAGCGTACTCGACAACGCATTTCTTTCGATCGTCCCACGGCGAATACGCAATGCCGGTAGTTTTCCGTTTGCAGCCGATCGAAAGGGATGGGGCAACCGTGGCTTCAGGCAAACAGCTCATCATCGAGCGCATCCTGCGCGACCGTGCGGGGATCTGGGATCAGATCATCGCCGAGCGTGATCTGCCCAAGCTGATCCTGCGGATGCTGCTCACCTCCGTGATCAGCTTGGCGGCGTACGGCGCGGTGCTCGGCGCCTCGAACGGCTGGCTCCAGGCGCTTGTCTCGACGGTCAAGCTCCCGCTGCTGTTCCTGGCCACCCTGGCGATCTGCCTGCCCACGCTGTATCTGTTCAACCTGGTCTTCGGCGCCCGGCTGTCGGTCCTGCAGGCCTGCGCACTGATCATGGTGGCGATCACGGTGACGGCCGTATTGACCTTCGCCTTCGCCCCGATCAGCTTGTTCTTCCTGATCACAGCCCGCAGCTATGCGTTCTTCAAGCTGCTCAACGTCGCGATCCTCGCACTTACCGCCCTCGTCGGACTGCGATTCCTGACCTCTGGGATGCGCGCGCTCAACAAGCATGTCGTCGTCGAGCTGATGCACTCAAACCAGTTCGCCGTGCCGGCGTCGCTGCCGGAGCGGGAGCTGGCCTCGGCGACGGTCGGCGGCGCTGCCGCTCCCGCGACCCGACGGCCCACCAACGGCGACGCACCCAACCCAAATCGGAATCACCTGCCGGTAGGCGCCGCCGACGCGGTGGCACCCCAGCCCGCCGCTGGCGACCGACCGGCGAGCATGGTCCTGCTGTACATCTGGATCCTGCTGTTCGGTTTCGTCGGGACCCAGCTCGCCTGGACACTGCGCCCCTTCTTCGGCACCCCTGGCAAGCCGTTCGAGCTGTTCCGCGACATCGGCGGCACGTTCTACGGCGACATCCTGAGCACGCTGGGCAGTCTGCTCGGCTGACGCCGGCCCGGCACGGACGTGCGCGGCTAGTTACTGCTCTTAAGTGTGGGGTTTGACGCAGTCCCGATGAGGCGAGCCATGATCAACTTCAACTCGTCCTAGGTTCATGGCAACTCGTCCTAGGTTCATGGCAATAGGGTGATCCCCATCATCGGTACCCAAGAGCACGAGCCAGGGTCCACTCAACAGAAGTCGGTAATCCGCATGCGGCATGGAAAGCCCACGACCGGGGACACGGAATCGGCCAGCCTGTCCCCGACACGTCTACGAGTGGGCGCGGTGATGATCATCTCGTGGTTGTTGCCGTTCTGGGCGCTGGCACCCTTCATCGCGCATTCCCTCAACGGGCTCAGCAACCCTCCATCAGTTGCCGCTGTTACGACAACCATCGTTGTGG
>DATLQP010000277.1:0-6895 GCA_035535155.1 Propionibacteriaceae bacterium | reverse complement strand
GCGGCGTGACGCTGCCTGGTCTTGCCAATGGCCACAGCCACGCTTTTCATCGCGCGCTGCGCGGCCGAACACATTCCGGTGGCGGCAGCTTCTGGACCTGGCGCCAGCAGATGTACGCGGTCGCCGCGCGGCTCGATCCCGATTCCTATCTGGCATTGGCGCGCGCAACCTACGCCGAGATGGCGCTGGCCGGATACACCGTTGTCGGGGAATTCCACTATTTGCACCATGATCAACGCGGCCGCCCGTACGCTGATCCCAATGCCATGGGCGCGGCACTGATCCAGGCCGCCACCGAGGCGGGCATTCGCCTCACCCTGCTCGACGCGTGTTACTTGGCCGGCGGACTCGCGGCGACCGGCCATCTGCCGCTGGATCCGTTACAGAAGCGCTTCACGGACCGGGGAGTTGATCAATGGAAAGCACGGGTCAGCTTGCTTGATGATCGTGATCTGGTACGCATCGGCGCCGCTGTGCACTCGGTGCGCGCAGTGCCCGCCGACGCTCTCAGCACGATCGGTGAGACGGCGGGGGAGCGGCCGCTGCACGTCCATCTCAGTGAACAACCGGCCGAGAACGCCGCTACTCAGGCCTTCTACGGCTGTACCCCGACCGAGCTGCTCGATGATCATGGCTTGCTCGGTTCGGGTACGACGGCGGTGCACGCCACCCATCTCACCGACAGTGACATCAAAACCTTGGGCGCCAATCAGACCTCAGCCTGCTTCTGCCCGACGACAGAGCGTGATCTTGCCGATGGCATCGGTCCGGCCCGTCGGTTGGCCGATGCGGGTAGCCCGCTGACCCTTGGTTCTGACCAACATGCCGTCATCGACCCGTTTGAGGAGTTGCGCGGACTCGAGCTGCACGAGCGGCTGATCACCGGCGAACGAGGCCGCTTCACTCCTGCGGAGCTGATCATGTGCGCCGGCGAAGCCGGCTATCGCAGCCTTGGTTGGTCCGACGGCGGTCGCATCGCCGACGGAGCGCTCGCCGACTTCGTCGTGATTCGTTCAGATTCGGTACGCACCACGGGATCCCGTCCTGATCAGATCGCGTACGCCGCGACCGCGGCCGATATTGATCAGGTCGTGGTGGCGGGTCAGGTGATCCTCCGCGACGGACAGCATCGGCTGGGCTCGCCAGCCTCGCTGCTGGCAGCTGCTCTTGATCAACTGGACCTCTCGTGAGCAGCACCGCATGAGCAGCACATTGATCACCGGAATCGGTGAGCTTGTCACCTGCGACGGCACCGACCCTGAGCCGCTCGGCATCCGGTCCAACGTCGCCGTTGTGGTCGACGACGACACAATCGCGTGGATCGGGGCTGCGGCGGATGCGCCGGCGTGCGACACCATGATCGATGTTGAAGGACGAGCCATCATCCCTGGCTTTGTCGACTCGCACAGCCATCTGCTATTTGCGGGCGACCGAGCCACGGAATTCGCGGCTCGGATGACCGGCCAGCCGTATGACGGCGGGGGCATCGGCGTCACGGTGGAGGCGACCCGCGCTGCCACCGACGCTGAGCTGCAGCGGCTGCTCGCCGGGCGGATCGCCGAGCTCCGATCTCTCGGCACCGCCACCGTAGAGATCAAGAGCGGCTATGGCCTGACTGTTGCTGATGAGGTTCGGTCACTCCAGATCGCTCGCGAATTCAGCACAGAGACCACGTTCCTTGGCGCCCACGTCGTGCCGGTCGAGTACGCCCAGGACCGTGCGGCGTACCTCGACGTTGTGACCGGGCCGATGCTTGCGGCAGCAGCCCCGTACGCCCGCTGGATCGATGTCTTCTGCGAGCCTGGATCGCCGCACGCCTTCGACGCCGACGAGGCTCGCGAAATTCTCAAGGCCGGAGCCGCGGCCGGGCTCGGCCTACGGGTGCATGGCAATCAGCTCGGACCCGGGCCGGGCGTCCAGCTCGCGGTAGAGCTGGGTGCGGCCAGTGTTGATCACTGCACCTACCTTGCCGACGCCGATGTCGATGCGCTGGCCGCGGCTAACCAGACCACCGTGGCCACCCTGCTGCCTGGCGTCGAGTTCTGCACCCACTCGCCCTATCCGGATGCTGCGCGGCTGCTGGCTGCCGGCGTTTCGGTCGCGCTGGCGACCGATTGCAATCCTGGAACGTGCTATTCGAGCTCGATGCCGTGGATCATCTCTTTGGCGGTACGCGAGATGGGCCTGACGCCGGCTGACGCGCTTTTCGCCGCTACGGCTGGGTCGGCGAAATCACTTCGGCGTACTGACATAGGCCGGCTCGTCGTCGGCAACCGAGCCGATCTCAGCCTGCTCGACGCGCCCTCGTATCTGCATCTGCCTTACCGGCCGGGGGTACCCATCGCACATGTCCTGGACGTTGCGGTCACTGCCCAACGGGCCAGTGCTCGACCCTCAGCTCGCCCATCGGGAAGGCCTTCGGATTTCCGGTAGCCAGCGCGCCGTCGTTGACCCAGGCGGTCGCCGCCACTAGGCAGTCGCTCTGATACAACGTCTGCCCTCGAGCGGCGAATGTGCGTCGCCAGGCGCCCGCATGCCATGCGGCCCGGGTGTCGACTGGCAGCACAATGAGCCCGCTGAACAACCGGCGCGCTGCCTCGGTCTCAGAGGCCCCCAGCCCACGCACGATCTCCTCGACGTTGATTGCTGTCGTTGCGGGCACATCACCGCTCTGGCGCAGCGCCATGACGCGTGCGACCGCTGGCTGGCCCCTGAGAAAGTCGATCAGCACAGTGGAATCCAGAACACGTAGCACGGGTCACCCAGCGCGACGCGCGTCGGCATGGCGCTGCTCTCGCACCCAAGCTGCCGCGTCGGGATCCCAGTCATGATCGCGGCGTGCGATTGCGCCAGCGGCAGCTTCGACATCGGCCCAGCGGAACTCTTGGCGAATTGCACGCTCGATGGCCGAGCGCACGAACGCGCTACGACCTCGGGGCCCGCTCAGCTCATCGATCTGCGCAACGACCTCATCGTCGAGTTCTATGTGCATTCGCATGTGCAGAGCTTAGCACATTGCGATGTCTCAGCCCATGTGCCGAAACGCCGGTGGAGTGATCTGCAGGTTCTTCCAGACGAACGACGGCACCCGGCTGAAAAACTCATGGGCGAAGTCCGCGCAGCGGCCGATCAGCTGGGTGTCGTGCTTGTCGACGGAGAAGCGCATCACATCGGCCTCGATCCGGAAGCCAGGCGGCTGCGTTGTCATCAAGAACTCCATGGTGCGTGGATTGATCACATCTGATGCGAACTTGGCATCCTCGGTGCGTACTGTAAAGCGGTCGTTGAACTCTTCGCTCTCGAACCGGACCTTTTTGCCGCCCCTGCCGCCGCCCACAGAGAGCAGCGGAAACGTGAAGGGCATCCGGACCGCAGTGACGATCTCGGAGTGGTCTTCGGTCACGGTGCGGGTCTGGCTGCGACCTTTTGAATCGGTGTAGGTCTCGGTGCGTTGAGTCTTCCAGCGGTGAATGAACGCCTCGATGGGTAGCCCGTCGTTGGAGCCACGAATCACCTTCTCCGTGGTATGCCCGAAGCCAGCCCTGGTTAGGTCGTACCTCGCGATCAGCGTGTCGTCGCGGCCAATCAGCTGCCAGTCGGGGTGGCCGTAGAAGCCAAATTCTGACGTCGGGGGTGCCGTCTGGTACGCCCCCAGACCTTCGTGGTCGAACGCCTGAGCAATCGCGCCCAGCTGCTCGAGGTAGGTCTGCAGCTCCTCAGGGTTCTTGGGTGCACCAACCGCGACCAGCTGTTGCCCGTCGACGCTGAGGTCGACCCGGCGGCCCGCGTCGCCGAAGGTAGCGATGGCATCGAGCACGGCACCCGACATTGCCGAACGGGCGTATCCGGGATCTGCGGCGCGTACCTGGAAACGATCGACCTCGACCATGGGCAGTTCTACGCCGTCACGTGCCCCATCCGTGGACAAGAAGAGATCTGGCAGCGGTATGGGGAGCTGCACGCTCGCTACCCGGTCGTCGAACCTCGGCCCGCCGTCGTTGCTGGAGTACTCGAACACCCGGAACGGCACGCCGGTGGTCGTGTGACCCGAAATAGCTTCGTCCACTTTGCGTACGAAGCCGAGCCCGAAGGGCGGTGCATGATGATCCAGCACGGACTCCAACGATGGTCGGGATTCGAAGGTCCAGCCGCGTCCGCGCAGCGCTCGCACATAGCGCTGCCGGCGGATGATCAAGAAGGTGATCAGTCCGAGCGCCAGCACGGCGACCACGACCAGGATGATCACGATGGTGCTGCTCATATCACGTACTCCTTCGTCGCGGTGGGTTCGGTGCGGCGTCGTTGCGGCCGCTCCACGAGATACATCGCAGACACGATGGCCAAGCCACCGATGATCATGCGTGCTGTGATGCTCTCTCCGCCGAGCGCGACTGCGAAGGCCGCTGCCCACACCGGCTCCATGGCCATGATCACCGCCGCTCTGGACGGTTCGATGTGCGCCTGCGCCCAGGTTTGCAGCACCATGGTCAGCGCGCTGGCGATCAAGGCGAGGTACAGCACGACGAGCCAGTCGTGCAGGCTGCCGGGCAACTGGATGCCGGGAGCTGATCCTGCTGTCGGCCAGAGTGCGGCCACGGCGGTCAGTAGCGTGATCATGGACAGCTGTACCAGGCTGAGACTGAGTGTCGTTTCGGGAGAGCTGAACCGACCGAGGGCCACGATGTGACCGGCGTAGATCACTGCCGAGATGAGAGTCAGCAGCTCGCCGTAGCCGATCGAGACCCCGCGCAACGCCAGCACCCCGAGTCCCAGCGTGGCAAGAACGGCCGCCACCCAGGTCAGCGGCGGGATGCGGCGTCGCAGGATGATCGCTGTCAGCAGCGGCGTTGCCACCACGTACAGGCCGGTGACGAAACCTGAAACGCTGGCAGAGGTGTGGCTGAGCCCGGCAGTCTGCAGAATCTGAGCCGAGCCGTACAACAGGCCCAGCAAGACCCCATAGATCACGACCGGTCTCGACAGGTGAATCCGGTGCGCGGCGATGAGGCCGAGTGCCACGCTGGCGATGGCGAACCGGATCGCCAGCAGATCGGCTACCGGCATCCTGGTCACCAGGTCCTTGATCAAAAAGAACGTCGATCCCCACGCCGCCGTCATCGCCAACAACGCCAGGAACGCCAGCCGCTCCGTACGCGACCTGGCAGCAAGCATCGCCCTAGCCTAGAGCGGCGACTTGGTGGCGACCCGTCCACGTAACTGCTGACAAACTGCTGAGGCAATCGCCTGTTCAGCGCCATCTGCCAGCACTCAGTGTGTCCGGGCGTTGTCCACAAGGGCTCGCCCGTTCGCCGCCCTCTCCACAGGTCTCGCCTGATGCGGACGAATGGCATCGACGTCCGCACCCTTCACTGCGTGACCACTGTTCATCGACCGTCCGCCGAGCGGCCATTGCGTGGTTCCACCCGGTCGCGTCGCTGGGAGCGGCTGTCCCATGGGCTCTACGTGCCGCGCGGGTCTAGGTGGTTAGCGGTCGAACTTGATGCCTGGCAGCTCGTTTTGCCAGCGAGCGCGTGTTTCAGCTCTCTAACCTCCGCCGAGCTCAGGGGCTGGTGGCAACCAGCTCGGGTTGCTCACCCAGTCTTCGTGTCTGTGCCGTCGGATGCCCCGCACCCACAGCGTCGCGGGCTGAGCGTGACCCGGCATCCGCAGCCAGTGGACCGCGAGATGATCAACGGGATCAGGGTCGCGTCGGCTGCCGAGACGTTGCTCGCAGTTGCGAGGGACCTCGGTGTCCTCGACCTAGTGATTCTTGGTGACTCTGCACTTCATCAGGGCGCTTGCACCGTGGATCAGCTCTCGACGGCGGCTGCCGAACGACGGCGCGGAGCACCGCGACTACGCACCGTGATCCCCTTGCTCGACGGGCGAAGCGAGTCGCCGTGGGAGTCTGTCCTACGACTGCTGCACAGTGCTGCAGACGTGGAAGTCGAGCCGCAAAAGAGGATCTACGACGATTGGGATCGCTTCGTGGCGCGGGCTGATCTCTGGGTGGTCGGAACCCGTCGGCTGCATGAGTATGACGGGGAGGTGCACCGCGACCGTGAAACACATCGCGCGGATCTGGCACGTGAGCGGCGCCTCGTGGAGGTCGACTGGCAGCGCATCGGATTTACCTCACCCCAGTTGGTCTACGAAGGAGGCTCAATACTCGCGGGCCTAGATCGGCTGCTACGCCGCACATGGGATCCGCGGCGTCTGGTGCGATGGGAGGCGTTGCTTCACGATTCGCTCCTCCGACCCAGCGGACGTGCCACGGTGATGCGTCGCTGGCGGCAGTCTGCATAAACCGGACGAGAAAGTGCTGCCAAATTGCTGAGTTTCACGCACGGCGGTATGTCATGTGTCAGCACTTTTGTGCTCGGTCCGGCTAGGAACTCAGACGACGTACAAGATGATCGTCGAGCCCTTGGGTGCTTCGGTACCCGCCCGCGGGTTGCTAGAGATCACGTAACCAACTCCGGCGCGGTTGACGCCCACCGGCTGCACCTTGGTCTTGAAGCCAGCTTGCCGCATCATCTTCTTCGCTGCCGGAAATGCCATCCGCTGCACATCGGGAACCGTCACCAACTTGGAACCGAGTGATCGGGTGAGCGTGATGGTGTCACCGGGCTCCCCGCGGCCGGATCGCGGATCCTGTCGGAGCACCAAATCCTTGGCGACCTTGTTCGAGTACGCGCTTCGCTCGGCCACGCGGAAGCCCGCGCCACTCAGGGCCGCGAGGGCAGCATCGTACGGAGTTCCCTGGTAGTTCGTGATCACGAGAGGCTTCGGGCCGGCAGACACCGCGAGATCGATGCGGGTGCCCTTCTTCAGACGGGCGCCGGGTGCCTCTGAGGCGCGAAGCACAGTGCCAGCGGCAACCTTCTCGCTGAAT
>DATLQP010000276.1:0-2986 GCA_035535155.1 Propionibacteriaceae bacterium | reverse complement strand
CGGCGAGCCAGCACGGTCAGCGGGTCGTCGAAGGGCAGCGCTACATGCAGGCCGCCAGCGACATCTTCCTGGGCTGGGTGCAGGGTGAAGGCGGGCGGGACTTCTATATCCGGCAGTTGCACGACATGAAGGGCAGCGTCGACACCGCCACCATCCAACCGACCGGGCTGACCGCGTACGCCGGACTGTGCGGCGCTACCCTGGCCCGGGCCCACGCCCGCGGCGGCGACGCCATTGCCATCGACGCCTACCTCGGCACCGACGACACATTCAGCCAGGCGCTGGAGGAGTTCGCCCAGGTCTACGCCGACCAAGCCGAACAGGACTACGGGAAACTCCAACAGGCCATCACCCAGGGGAAGATTCCCGTCCAGACCGGCATCTGAGCGCTTGGACATGAGTGTCCAGCAGGCCGCCTTGCCGATCACCGCTCGAAGGTGGCGAGCTCGAGTTTCGCTCAGATGGATGGAAATACCGGCCCAGTACCGACGTGAGGAAGCCCAAATGTCGCCGCTGCTTGAGATTCACAGGTTCGTGAGGACGAGGGCGCCGATCGCGTCGCTTGGATGAGGTCGGGCTCAGGTGACACCGGTCCGCCGTCAGAGCGGCTGGCATTTCGCTGGAGTTTGGCGTATCCCTTGGCCTGGGAGGCACGTGATGACCGAAGATTCGGCGCCGGATGAACGGGTGCTGGTCCACAAGGCCTGGCGGCAGCTGGCGAAGCGGGCCGAGGTCGAGGACGAGGACGAGTCGAGCCTGCTCGGGGGTGCGCGGGACGCCGAATGGCACCAGGTGCGCATCGCCGCCAAGCGGGCCCGGTATGCCGGCGAGGCGGCCGTGGCCTTCGCCCGCCAGATGGAGAAGGTCACGGAGATCCTGGGCGAACACCAGGACGCTGCTGACGCCGGCGCTGCGATCCGGGAGCTCGCGACGAGCGCAGACGCTCGGGCTAGCTTCTCTCTCGGCGTGCTCTGTGCGGCCGAACGCGAGCGGTGACGGTGACTCGCCGCCGATTCGCGACGCTGTGGCCCAAAGTCAGCCGTCGCAAGTGGCGCCGATGGCTGACCCGATGAGTGGCCCCGCGGGTGTAGCCGGAACCGTTGTTGCTGCAGGTGCAGTCCTCTGGCGGCCGGATCAAGCCCACGATGGCGGCGTCGAGGTCTGTCTCGTGCACCGTCCCCGCTACGACGACTGGTCGCTGCCGAAGGGAAAGCTAGATCCGGGCGAGCACCTGCTTGCCTGCGCAGTACGTGAGGTCGAGGAGGAGACCGGCCAGCGTGTGGTGCTGGGCCGGCCACTTCCCACCCAGCACTACGAGGTCAACGGTGCCCCGAAGCGGGTCCACTACTGGGCCGCCCGGGCCGACGACGATGCCCCGCCGTGGCCGGGGACCGAGGAGGTCGACCTGGTCGAGTTCCTCCCGGCCGCCGAGGCAGTGCGCCGGCTCACCCGCCCCCGCGACGCCGACATCGTCAATGCCCTCTCGAGTAACGAGATCCGGACCGTACCGTTCGTCGTGCTTCGTCATACGAAGGCAATTGAGCGCTCCTTGTGGACCGGACCAGACGCACAGCGGCCGCTGAACGACCGTGGGTCCCGAGACGCGCTTGCGTTGGTCGCTCCGTTCGCCGCCCTGGGATTGACTCGCGTGGTGACGAGCGACGCGGTGCGCTGCGTCGAGACCGTGTGGCCCTACGTCGGCGTGGCCGGCGCACGCTTGGAGCTGCAGCCAGTTCTATCTGAGGAAGGGCATTCTGCCCAGCCCCACGGCCCCGAGAAGCTCGCCCGCGCCCTGTTGGCCGACGGTGCGCGGACAGTCGTGTGCTCGCACCGGTCGGTGCTGCCTGAACTGATCGCCGCGGCCGCGGATCAGGCTTCGGAGGTGTTACCCGGGCGGCCCCTGGAGTCGGGCGATTTCCTGGTCTCCCACCACCGCGGCGGCGTCCCCGTCGCAGTCGAGCGCTTTGAAATCTAGCGACCAACGCGGTATCCGGCGCATCCGTTATGCCTGCGAACACCGCCCAAGGATGGAACCGCGGGCAGGCGCTGCTCAGAGAGGCCCGAAGCGGACCCGCGTACGCTGAACTTACCCGGCAGAAAGATCGCGATCGCGAGATCGACGACGGCCCGGGCGGAAGTCTCACACGGCCGCATCACCCGCGACCAGGCGAATCTTCCTGATCGAAATAATCCCCGGCTGGGAGTTGCTGCGCGAGAATCGCTCTGGCTGAGCGGCGCCTGACCGCTCATCGAACCCGACAAATCGAGGCGGAAATATGTCAGAGAAGGTCGTGAGCGAGCGAGGAACCGGTGGAGCTACTTTCGCCGCCGTCGTGATGATTATCGGTGGAGCCTTCGGCTTTTTCGAAGGCCTATCTCTGATAGTCAGGGGCAGTTTCTACGTCCAACCAGCCAACTACTGGATCAGTACGGGCGCGTCCACGTGGGGCTGGTGGCACCTGATCGTGAGTCTTATTGTCCTGGCGGCTGGGTTTGGAGTCATGTCTGGGGCGGCCTGGGCCCGCTGGCTCGGCATCATCTTCGTGAGCATCCAGGCCCTCACCAATTTCCTGTTTATCCCGGTTCAGCCGTTTTGGGCGATCACCCTCATACTCATCGACTTGTGGATCATTCACTCCCTATTCGTTCACCGACGTGAGCCTGTCTAACCCGTCGATCAGCTGAAGCGGGCAGGATGCTGGCGATGTACTACCCCGGGGCGATGGGGCTCGGTCATCGCTGGCCTGATGGTTAGTAAGTTCGCGCTTGGGTCGGCGGCCATTTGAGCGAAGCCAATCGCGAGACCGGCCAGCCGATCGGAGAGCAGTCGGCGGATGTATTTCTCGTGCATGCTCGGCACCCGGCCCCCGGGGGGATCCGGCTTGCGAAGCCGCAGGTCGCAAGGTCAGCGGCGTGAGGTGTGTGTACCTCACCCGGTATCGGCCACGACTGCTCGAGGTCGCATCGGTTCGGTGCTCGAGATCCA
>DATLQP010000275.1:0-4531 GCA_035535155.1 Propionibacteriaceae bacterium | reverse complement strand
GCACGCCCGCGTTGTCGCGAATGCCATTCAGGCGGTTGTCCAGGCGGCCAGCGGTCGCCCTCTCAGCTCTTGATACGCAAGGCGGTTGAGCGTCGCTCCTCGCTTCACCGTGCCTCGTTACAGATGTAACTTGGCAGTTGTGACAGAGATTGCTGACGCTGAGGCGCATGCATGGGTGGTGGTGCTGGCTCGGCTGCCGGCTGAGCCAGCACGTCATCGGATGGCGTTATGGCGTGAGCTGCGCCGTTCGGGCGCTATCCCGCTGGGGCAAGGAGCGTGGGCCGTTCCGGATCTGCCAGCCGTGCGGCCACTGCTGGAGCGCCTGACAGACCTCGTCGAGGCCGCCCAGGGGGCGTTGTTGCTGCTGACTGCCAAGGGTTTCGCGGACAGTGACGTCGCCCGGCTTGAGCAGCTGTACGCCGCCGCTCGGGAAGAGGAATGGACGGAGTTCGACGCCGACTGTGGCAAGTACCTGGCTGAGCTGGACAAGGAGGAGCGGCTCGGCAAGTACACGCTCGCCGAACTCGAAGAGGAGGAACAGAGCCTCGACCGGCTCCGCCGCTGGTATCGCGAGCTGCGGAGCCGAGATCTGCTTGGGATTCCGGCAACCACAGAGTCCGCAACGGCCCTCAAGTTGTGCGAGGAACGGTTCGATACGTACGCGAACCACGTCTATGCGACCCTCAGCAGTCCCACAGGCTGATCATCTCCAAACTCGCAGCGAGGTCGGTCCGTCGCGGAAGGTACTGATGTTCAAACCCAAGGACACCTTGGACCGGGTCTTTGAGATAGGGATCATCGGCAAAGGCCTCAACGGCATTGCCGAGCTGCTCGGCGGCCTGCTTCTGCTGTTCGTGACGACCGACCGAATTCGTCATTTGGCGCGGGTGCTGACCGAAGGTGAGTTATCGGAGGATCCGCACGACTTGATCGCTCGGTACCTGCTGCATACTGCGGACGGACTGACCGGAAGCGCGGTGATCTTCGGCGCTGCATATTTGTTGCTGCATGGCGCGGTCAAGGTGATGCTGGTCATCGCGCTATTGCTGAATAAGCTCTGGGCCTATCCAACCATGATCATTGTCTTGCTGATCTTCATTGGTTATCAGCTGTATCGGATCGCGCTGCAGCCCAGCGCCGGCCTGATCGCTCTCACCGTGTTCGATGCAGCGATCGTGGCGTTGACGTGGCGGGAATACCGTCGGCAGCGGCGGAGACCAGACGATCACGCATCCGGCATCGCCGAGGCCACCTCGGCGGCGCAGCCGGTGGAACGGTGAAGAAGCCTGCATCCGATCGGCCGGTGACATCGGGCGCGGTCGGCTCACCCATCGCCGCTGGCGCCGCCGGGCAGTCGTGGTCGCCGTGGCGTACGGTCGTCGGATTCGGCGTGGTCAGTCTGGCCGCCGACATGGTTTACGAGGGCGCGCGCTCGGTCACTGGTCCACTCCTGGCATCGCTCGGCGCATCCGCGGTTCTTGTCGGCCTCGTCAGCGGTGCAGGCGAGGCAACGGCTTTGCTGCTGCGACTCGTCTTCGGATCATGGGCCGACCGCAGCGGAAACTATTGGACGCTCACCTTCGCCGGTTACGCCTTGACCGCGATCTGTGTACCGGCTCTGGCCATTACGCCGTTCCTCGCCGGCGCTGGTCTGGCGCTGGCTTGCGTCCTCATCTTGGGAGAGCGGCTGGGAAAGGCGGTCCGCAGTCCCGCCAAGACTGCGTTGCTCGCTCACGCGGCGGGTGCGGTCGGACTGGGACGCGGCTTCGGAGTACACCAGGCGCTTGATCAGATCGGCGCCGTGGCTGGGCCGCTCCTGGTTGCGGCAGTCACCGCAGCCGCTGGAACGATCTGGCCGGCCATGGCCGTGCTGATCATCCCTGGAGCGGTGGCCATGCTTATGCTGCTTCGCATCTGGCGCAGCATGCGCACTCCTGCGATGGTCGACGACGAGCCGGCCGGATCGAAGGCGACAGCCAACCCCGAGCATCGGAAATCGCTGTTCGCGACGTTGCACGGTCGGCTGCCGCGTGTGTTCTGGTTGTTCGCGGCTGCCTCGGCCGCAACGAGCGCAGGCCTGGTCACCTTCGCCATCATTGCCTATCACCTCACTCAAGATCATGTCGTGTCCATCGCAGCGGTCCCAGTGATCTACGCAGCAGCGATGGGCGCCGAGGCGCTCGCCGCGCTGGCATCCGGCTGGCTGTTCGATCGCACCAGAGGTGGCGCCCTGTTGGGGCTGCCGCTCCTGGTGTCGGCCGTGCCGGTGCTGGCATTCGCCTCATCTCCGCTGGTCGCCGTTGCCGGGGCGCTGATCTGGGGCGCCGCAGGGGGCATCTTGGACTCCACCGTCAAGGCGCTGGTCGCCGACCTCGTGCCGGCCTCCAGACGCGCCACCGCGTACGGGATGTTCGCAGCAGTTCAGGGGGCCGCGGCGATCGCTGGGGGAGTGATGGCCGGTGCCCTGTACCAGCGATCGCTGCCGATCCTGATTGCGGCTGTGGTAGGCACTCAGATCATCGCACTGATCTTGCTCATCGCAACCTTGCGGAGCCATCAGAAGATCAAAAACGCCCGGGTCTCGTAAGCCAAGTAATGCCGGCGCAAGATCAGCCTTGGCCGTCATCCCTCTCGTCGGCGTGATCGCGCTCTTCAGGCTGCCTAGCGAACGCCTCGCGCCAGGTCGAGCCGGGCGGAAGCCCGCGCGGCAACGGCCGCTCTGGGTGAGGAAGGGCTGCCTGAACGATCGGCGGCAATTGGGACAGTGGCCTGGTCCGCTGCGCATCCTTCCACTGCTGCCGCGCGCGAGCGCGATCATCGAGATTCAGCTGATTCAGCACATGCTCGATTGCTGCGAGAATCGAGCCGCGCAGCAACCATGAGGACTTGTTCTCCTGAGCGTTGACCATGATCAGTTCAGCCAAGATCGCCTGCGTTTCACGGAGAATGTCGAGGCTCTCGTCAAGGGAGCGCTCGGCCTCTTCCTCTCGTTCTTCCACTTCGGCAAGGACCAGGCTGCCGAATGCCCGAATGCAATCCGCGGCGTCGTGCAGCACGACGGCGAATGCCGCACGCAGCTCCTCGCCGTACGGGTCGTCCGGCTTGTCCTCGGTGGGAACCTCGGCGAGCAGCACCACGAAGAGTGCGCGAATCGCGAGTAGGCAGCTTTCCAACGTCTGAAGACCGGTTGACAACACTGGCTCGATGTCGGTGGTGCCCAGAGCGCGCGGATTGAAACGGCGGCTGTCTTTCAAGGAGGCAACAGTTCTCGTCGCAGCTGTCAGCCGGCGCGCGCCGGCGCGTACCCGGTCAAGCCAGTCCTGCACCTGTTCGCGCCGGATCGGGCCCTCCGTTAAGGCTTGACTTGCAGCGTCGAGGGGGGCGGCGGTCGCTTCGGCGACGTCGATCATGGCTCGGGCCACACGTCGGGTGGGCAGTGCGGGCGGATAGATGAGGTTGAAAGCGACACCGACTCCGGCGCCGATCAAAGTGTTCAACACGCGGATTTCTGCTGCGACATTCGGACTGCTGACACCGAGGATCAGCATGGCGCTGATCGGTGCTTCCAAAGCCTGCTCACCCAGGCGAAAGAGTCTGGCCAGTACCAACGAGGCAGCTATGGCCAGACCCAGACTCCACCACGTGAGGCCAATCCAGATGGACAGCAAGGTTGCGACCAGGACGCCCGCCAGTACCGCACCAACCCGGACGGCGCCCATCCTGAGCGTTGAGTACGCCGAGGCCTGCATCACCAGCAAGGCGGTAAGAGGTCCGGTCAAATCGATCACACCACTGGTCACAACCAAGGTGAGGAGATAGGAGACTACGGCCGCCGCGGTCAACCGAAGGATGTTGACCGCCGTCGGCCGTATCCTGCGTGGCACGTCTCGCCACCTGGTCGGACGGCCGGGCCATATCAAGGTAGCGAGGTGCTCCGGCCTGATGGAGCGGACTGCAGACTCGATCTTGCTCACTCGTGCAGCCCCTCTCCTCAACCATGGTCAGCAAGCTATGTTCACCTAGCTTGCTGGCGTTCCATCTAGGTTGCAGCCTGCGCCGACTGCTAGGAACCAACGTGAACGTGGGTTGCGTCACCTTGCGCTTTGTCTCCATCGCCGCTTCGTAACGAACGGCGTGGCCGATACTGCCGCATACTCGCGGCAATATCCGCTCCGCTGCGATGCGGATCGGCGAAGACTCAGCTGGCCGCGAGGCTTGACCACACAGCTGCCCGAGGCGAGCATGGCAGCCTGAACTCAACGCTCCCAAGGAGCCGCAGTGAAAGTGACCCGGGCGAGCGCTAAGGCTGAGTTGAGCAACCAGGCCAAGCCGACCGAGAAGGCCAAGCCGAGCGAGAAGACGAAGCCGAGCGAGAAGGCGAAGCCGAGCGGTACTAAGAAGGTGCCTCGCTCATGCTCGGATGTGTTCCGGCTCTGGGCCTCGGTTGGTGCGGGCATCTTGTTCACCATTGCGTTCGAGATCGTGGTGATCGTGCTGGTGGTCACCGGGGCCCGGCCGACGCCCACCGATC
>DATLQP010000274.1:0-3109 GCA_035535155.1 Propionibacteriaceae bacterium | reverse complement strand
GCAGCCTGACGGTCGACCAGATCCTCGGCAGGCAGGGGGAGATGCTCGCCGATGACGCCCGAGCGACAATCCGCGGCGAACCTCTGCCAGAGCAAGACCCGCTCCGGCTATTGGCCGAACTCCGCGCACTGCGCGACAGCGGCGCGATCAGCGCCGCCGAGTTCGAGATCCGCAAGTCTGCGATCTGGCGCGACATCTAGGTGATCGTTCGGGTCGCTTGCGCTCGACGATCTTGCCGTCGGCGACGCGGAAGATGTTCACCCCGCAGAAACCACGTTGCGTCCAGTGGGCGGTTCGCCCATCACTGAGGCGCGTAGCTGCCGCGGGGTACCAGCGGACAGGGAGTGCCTTTTACCGGCTAGTCAACAATGTCGTGGCGCCAAGCTCGCGTGAAGCTTGACAGTGCCAGGCCGCTCCACCGCAACCTCCGACCAACCGTCGTCGGATGGTCGCACGCAGCCATCGGAGACGGACAAGTACCGCGACCAATGGACTCGCACGACATAGGCACCCGGCTCAGGCAAGGAGACCGTCATGGAAATGGCATCGCGAGCGGCAACCTGTCCTGGCGCTGAGATGACAGGCCGCGGATTCGTCACGGCATAGAGGGTCCAGGTTTGGTTCGACCACACTTTGCGTAAGTACGGCAGCCCGCCCCGGACCAAGGTTGCTTCATCAGCCGAGGCCCACTCGGACGGCCCGTTAGACATGGCTACGTAGGAGATGGCGTTGTCGTCCAGCCATTTCCGGTAGGTGTCCGGGTTGAGGGTTTCGTCATAGAAGATCTGGTTGCGCCCGGTGTCGAGTTGTCGAGACCACCCTCGTGCAATGGGAACCACCGGTGCGACGAAGGCAGCTTCCCCGCGCCGGAGCGTCGGAACGACCTCAATGGGTCCGTCAGCCCGACGAGCGGCCAGCTCGTCAAGGAGGGGCGCATAGAACTCTGCGCTGAGCGCAGGGTCTCCCCGCTCTTGAACCTCCGTGATGGATACCGGCGGCAATAGCAGGAACACGGTTGCGGCGGCGGCTATGACAGCAGCCAGAGGGACGGCCGCCGTCGCCACGATAATCGGTGCAGCGAACAACTCGGGCAGACGCGCCGCTGTCGTACCCACGGGCGTCGGCAGCAGATATGCCGCAGCGACCAGCGCGGCGGATAACAGCGCGCCCCACCGGAGAACTGGACGGCGCCAACACAATCCGGCCACGGCTAGGCACACGAGAAAGCCCATCAGAGCTTGCTTGACTGCGAACGTTTGGTAGCCGTCGTTGCCAAACGCCAGTGCGATGGCGCCGGTCGGCACCATCGCGCTGACGCCGAGCATCAAGCCGTCTCGTCGCCGACCGGAAAGGAAGAGCGCTCCGGCAGCTACTCCGAGGAACAGGCCTGCTACCGGGCTGAACAGCGCTGCTAGGACAGACAACACGGCCGTGACACGCAGTCGGCCCCAAACGAGTGCCAGCACCGCACCAAGCGCCACTGCGAGACCGAGCGCGAACGTAGTCCGTGTGGTTACAAGATTCCCGGTAAGGCATACAGCCGCGGTGATCGCCCCGGCGGCCGGTCGCGGCACCGCTGTGACCTTCAACAGCACCGCGAAAAGCATGGCGCTGGCAACGTATGCAACAGCCGTTGTGAGGCGCACGCCCAGCAGCGCCATCACCGGCGGAGACAAGACGCTGTAGCCGAGCGGATCGAAGCCGCCGTACCAACGGAGGTTCAGCACCGCCGGCCATGCCAGCTCCGCCAGTTGGGCATGAGCTAGCTGTGCGGATAGATCCCGGCCCATAGCTGGCGCAAGGAGGTACGCGATGCCGAACAGAACGGCAATAGATCCAGTGACGACCATCCAGGGCGATCGCCGGAGCGGCGGAAGCATCCGCAATCGGATCCTCCGAGGAAGGCTCGCGGCCCTCGTCCGGGTGTCCTGGCCGCCCGGACTCGCGCTGACCGTTTCGGCCTCTCCCGCGGTTGGAGACTGAAAAGTCACCAGCGAAGACTCCTGACCATGATCGTTCCCCCTCTGATCACCTGGTGCAGCTGCTGCGTGATCCACGGTGCCACGAGCGCCAACGGGTTCCTGTCTCGGCGCACGAACGACCAGTAGACGCTCCCTTAGCGCCGCCTGTCCAGCCACAATTCCAGCTATGCAGCGACGTACGACGCCCAAATGTGGAACATAACACCTGAGACCGACCTGAGAAGCCGACGAACTTTCCCGCCGTTGTTCTTTCGTAGGTGATCATCTTTCGCGTCGGTTGCAATCGTCACCGGCGATGGCGACGGCTTCGAGGAATTGGCTACTTGTTCCAGATCGTCGACAGTGGGGACGTGGCCTTGGCGCGGCCGAGCGCGGGCAGTCCATAAATGTCCTCGATCGTGCGGAGCAGCTTGTAGTGGTTGAGCCGCTCGGAATAGACACCCGGGCGTACGTTCGCGCCGACGATGATCGTAGGGATCGATTTGACTGACCCGCCCGCATTCTCGTCGAAGGTGACGATAAGCAAGCTGTTATTGCGTTTCGCCCAACGTGCGTACCGGGCGAAGTGCTTCTTCATCCAACGGTCGCCGGTGCGGACGGAGCAATCGTGCATGTCGTTACACATATTCGGGCTCACCATAGCCACGGTCGGCAGCTTGCTGTAGTCGTGCGGGAAGACGCTGAAAGGTCGGTTGGTGCTTGCTGGCAGCGTGCCGAAGTTGACCCACGGGTTGTGCTTGCGGAGATAAAGACCCGATCCGCATCCGCGGAAGCCGGTCTTCGGTAGGGATTCGGCATATCCGATGAAGCTGCGCCCGGACTTGCGGAGCTGATGGCCCAGGTTGTCGGCCTTCCGAAAGTGCTGGGGGCACGCATTACTCCTCACCCCGCGGGTGGACCCGGAGAACAACGCCAGATAGTTCGGCTGGCTGGGGTGGGTGACACCGTAGGAGTGCGTCATGCTGGCGCCCTTGGTCGCGAGCTTGTTGAGGTAGGGTGCCTGCGCGCTGCCGATCACGCTGGAGCGATGCTTGTTCTCCAAGATCACCACCACGATGTGGTCCGGTGGCGGCGCGGTCGCGTTCGGTTTCTGCGGCGAGGGTCGCCGCAGTGTCGGGTTCTGTTTC
>DATLQP010000273.1:0-2152 GCA_035535155.1 Propionibacteriaceae bacterium | reverse complement strand
CGTCGACCGAGAAGCGACGCAGCGTGGCGCCGACCTCAGTGACCACCGCGCGATGGTTTCCGGAATTGATCTCGTACTGTTCCCCGGTAGGTGCAGCGCTCACGAATCGGCACTTTATCCTCATGCGCAGCCCAGCACTATGACGGGCAGCCCGCTTCGCCGGCTGCGGGAGCTTGCGGGCCGTGCAGTGTGAAAAGGCTCAGTTGTGTGCGCAAGCGACGAAGGAGGCAGATCAGGCGGGCTGGCCGTCAGAGTGCAAATAGACATCGAGCACTTACTCTTGGTCTGCTATGTCGACTGTGTCCGAGGCGCCGGTGGCCGCTCATTCGCGTACGTACCAGATTCGTACCTACGGGTGCCAGATGAATGTGCACGATTCCGAGCGGCTTGCTGGACTGCTCGAGGCGGCCGGCTACCAGCGATCTGCCGCGGACGTGGCCGCTGATGTGGTGGTTTTCAACACGTGCGCGGTGCGTGAGAACGCCGACAACCGGCTCTATGGAAGCCTTGGCAATCTGTTGCCAACCAAGAAGACACGACCCGATATGCAGATCGCCGTCGGCGGCTGCCTCGCTCAGAAGGACAAGGACACAATCCTCACCCGGGCGCCGTGGGTGGATGTGGTCTTCGGCACCCACAACATCGGGTCGCTGCCGGCGCTACTGGAACGTGCCCGAATCGAGCGCGAGGCCCAAGTCGAGATCAAGGAGGCGCTAGAGACCTTCCCGTCCAATCTGCCGACCCGTCGGGAGTCGGCGTACGCGGCGTGGGTCTCGATCAGCGTCGGCTGCAACAACACCTGCACGTTCTGCATCGTCCCAGCGCTGCGCGGCCGCGAGACCGACCGGAGGCCGGGTGACATCCTCGCCGAGATCAGGGCACTGGTGGCTGAGGGAGTCCAGGAGGTGACACTGCTTGGCCAGAACGTCAATGCGTACGGGGTGGAGTTCGGTGACCGGCGCGCCTTCGCCAAGCTGTTGCGCGCCTGCGGTGACATCGACGGCCTGGAACGGGTGCGCTTCACCTCGCCGCATCCAAAGGATTTCACCGACGATGTGATCTCGGCCATGGCCGAGACATCCAATGTGATGCCCCAATTACATATGCCGCTGCAGTCCGGATCGGATGCGATACTGCGCTCGATGCGCCGTTCCTACCGCAGCGAGCGGTATCTGGGCATCATCGACAACGTACGTGTCGCAATGCCCGAGGCCGCAATCACCACCGACATCATCGTCGGCTTCCCGGGAGAGACCGAGGCGGACTTCCAAGCCACACTCGATGTCGTTGCGGCGGCGCGCTACTCGGCGGCCTTCACCTTCCAATACTCCATTCGGCCCGGAACGCCGGCCGCGACGATGCAGGATCAGATTCCCAAGCCAGTCGTGCAGGAACGCTACGACCGCCTTGTCGACCTGGTCGGTGACATCGCCTTGCGGGAGAACATGAAACAGCGCGGCCAACGCGTCGAAGTGATGTTCGCCGACGGCGAGGGCCGCAAGGATGCGCTCACTCATCGGATGTCGGGCCGGGCGCGCGACAACCGGCTCGTTCATGTCGCGGTGCCCGAGGAGCCGGCGAATCGTCCGCGGCCCGGCGATCTTGCCGACGTGATCATCACCCATGCGGCACCGCACCACCTCACCGCTGATGCCGGTCTCCTGGCGCTCCGGCGTACCCGTGGCGGCGACGCATGGCAACGCAGCAGGTCGGCGCCGGAGGCTGCTCAGGCCACTGTCAGTCTGGGCATGCCTACCGTCGGCGCGCCTGATACCTTGCAGCCCGCGGAAAGCTGCATGACCAACTGACGACGCTGCTAAGGAGCCGCTGCATGCCCGCAATGAGATTCGTCGAGCAGCTGAACACCCAGATCGGGCACGAGTTTGCGGCCCATCAGCAATACGTCGCATGCGCGGTTTTCTACGACGCACTGACGATGCCGCAGATGGCGGGTTTCTTCTACGCTCAGGCGCTCGAGGAGCGTGATCACGCCATGATGATGATCAAATACCTCGTTGATCAGGACGCCCCGGCGCTGGTTCCCGGAGTAAGCGCTCCACAGGCGGACTTCCCAGACGTCGTCACGCCTGTCGAACTCGCCCTTGAACAGGAGCGCCGCGTTACCGCTCAGATCAACGAGCTGACCAGGATC
>DATLQP010000272.1:0-22229 GCA_035535155.1 Propionibacteriaceae bacterium | reverse complement strand
TTCGGTGCCGCGTACTACCACGAGTACCAGCCCAGCCCGAGATTGGACACCGACCTGGACTTGATGATCGACGCTGGCTTCAGCGTCATTCGTGTTGGTGAGTCCGTCTGGACCACCTGGGAACCCGAAGACGGGCAGTTCGACCTCGAATGGCTGGCACCAGTGCTCGACGGTGCCCACCAGCGCGGTATTGGAGTCGTTCTCGGCACGCCGACCTACGCCGCCCCGCCCTGGCTTGCCCGCCGGTACCCCGAGATCGCTGGGGAGCCGTCGACCGGGCAACCGATGCCGTGGGGTGGCCGGCAAGAGATCGACTACACCCATCCGGCGTTCAGGTTTTACGCCGAAAGGATCATTCGCAAGATCGTTTCCCGCTACGCAGGCCATCCCGCAGTGATTGGATACCAGGTCGACAACGAGCCGGGCATGCTGTTGTTCCACAACCACGGCGTCTTTCAACGCTTTGTCGATGAGCTGCGTCACATGTACGGAACGGTGGAGGCCATCAATGAGGCATGGGGGCTGGTCTATTGGTCTCACAAGCTCAGCACCTGGGCCGACCTGTGGGCACCAGACGGCAACTGGCAGCCGCAATACGATCTTGCTTGGCGTACCTTCCAGGCCAAACTCACAACCGAGTTCATCGCCTGGCAGGCCGGCATTGTCCGCGAGTATGCCCGAGACGATCAGTTCGTCACGACGTGCATTTCCTACGATCGGCCAACAGTGGACGACGCCAACCTCACCGCGGCCCTCGACGTGACAGCGGGCAATCCCTATTACGCCATGCAGGACGCGCTGGCCGTACCGAGCACCAACCTCACTCCGCAGGGTTGGACAACCTCGGGGGCCTGGAGCCTCTTTCTGTCGGCGGACCGGATGTATGCCTCCAAGCAGGCTCCGTTCCTCATTACCGAGACCAATGCCGGCGCGATCGGCGGATCGTCGACTAACTTCCCCGCGTTCGACGGGCAGTGGCGGCAGGCAGCTTGGGCTTTCGTCGCCCGCGGCGCCGAGATGATCGAGTACTGGCACTGGCACACCAACCACTTCGGCACCGAGAGCTACTGGATCGGCATCCTGCCGCACGACCAACAGCCGGGACGCGTATATGCCGAGCTGAGCCAACTCGGCGACGACTTTCGTAGAGCAGGGTCGCGGGTCGTCGGACTACGGCCCGACGCGCAGGTCGGGCTGCTGTATTCGGCTCGGTCCAAGTGGGGTCTCGCGTTTCAAGCAGCCTTCCCACAGCCTGGCAAGGGCACGGCCGTCTGGTCGCCGTACGACATGGATCAACGGTCATACCACCGCATTTTCGAAGCCTTCTACCGTGGCACCTTTGACGCGAGGGTGCCAGCACGGCTCATCCACGATGTCCAGATCATCGGACCTGACGGCAGCCCGCTCCTCGAGCCATCGGCCGTGGTCGAGGAGTTGCCGGTGTTGATCGTCGCCGGTCTGCTGGTCGCCGACGACGACATGCTGAGCTGGCTGCGGGACTACGCCGCCGCTGGCGGCCATCTGGTCATCGGTCCACGAACCGCGTACGGCGACCAAGAGGGACGGGCCCGACTCGAGGTCAAACCGGCGCACCTGACCGAGGCCGGCGGCGTGCGCTACCAAGAGTTTTCCAACCTCGGTGAAGCGCTGCCGGTGGCTGCCGAGACCGACGCGATCACCTTGTCCGATGGGGCTGCCGCCACCGACTGGGTCGACGGACTGATCAGCGACGGCGCAAAGGTGATCATCGGCTATGACCACCCCCACTTCGGCCGATTCCCGACGGTCGTGTCCAACGAACACGGTCAGGGTCGGATTACGACGGTCGGCACCGTGCCGAATCCTGCGCTAGCCGCTGATCTCGTGCGATGGTTTGCTGCAGAGCACAATCAGCGCTGGGAAGCCCTACCGCCATCGGTGACAGTTCACTCGGCAACCAATGCAGACGGCGAGCGCATCCACATCGTCCACAACTGGAGCTGGGTTCCCGCACAGCTCAGACTTCCGGGAGACATGATCGACATCCTCGCCGAGGGTGAGGCCCCGACGCGTGATCTTGAACTCGGCCCTTGGGACGTCCGAGTTCTCGCCGAATGACGCTTTGTCGATCGTTCAATGTGGACTGGGTGGCCGGCCTCAAACTGACGCCGCCGGGGAGCGACCAGGGTGAGCACACCGGCTACTTCCCCGGCGGGTTCTTCGAGTACTCGAAGACCGCTTGACTCTACGATTCACTACATCGGCAGCGCAGCCGGGCTATTGCGCCGCGTGCTCTGTCGAATGATTAGTTCAGGTTTGATCAGATCGGGTGCCGGTGCGGGCGAGCCCGAAATTGCGATCATCACTAGCTCGATCGCTCGACGACCAACTTCGGCGAAATCTTGCCGAACCGTAGTCAACGGCGGGATGAGGTACTCAGTTTCGGGCAGGTCGTCGTACCCGACGACGCTGATGTCCTCCGGTACTCGGCGCCCCGCCTCATGCAGCGCGCGGAGCAGCCCGATCGCCATCTGATCGTTTGCTGCAAATACCGCGGTGGCCTCCTTGAACGCCACAATCTGCTCACCAGCGACATAGCCGCTCGCGGCGCTCCAATCACCGTGGATCGGTTCACGCGGGCGGAGTCCGGCTGCCGCCATCTCGGCACGCCAGCCGTCACGACGTGCTCTGGCCTCACTCCAGTCAGCGGGCCCTGCTAGATGGATGATTTCTCGATGGCCATGTTCCAGAAGGTGCCGTGTGGCCATCCGTCCGCCTTCAATTTGGTCCACCCCAACGGTCCATTCCGCACGGCTCAAGTCACCCTCGACTACGACGATCGGCACGCTTATGGTCTGACTGCGTGCGATCTCGAGCGCGTCATCCTGACCGGCGATGATGATGATGCCCTCTACGAGCTGCCGAAGTAGATATTCCACGGAGTTGTCGAGCATCTCGCGCGTGAGCGTCGGCAAGCTAACCGGGCTCGCGAACAGGCCGGCGACCTGGGCAGCATCTTCGACGCTGCGTTGGATGCTTGTGGGCCCGAATTGCGCTGACGTGCTGATGACGCCGACGACTCCGGAGCGACCTTTGACAAGAGTGCGAGCGGCGGAGTTGGGTCGATAGCCCAACAGTTTGATGGCTTGCTCAACACGGCTGCGGGTCTGGGGGCTGATGTTTGGTGAGCCGTTGACTACCCGCGAAACGGTTTGATTGGATACGCCGGCGAGCCGTGCGACGTCCGCCATGACCGCAGCTTTGAGAGGAGCCGCTCCTTGGGCGGTCATGTGGGACAGTTCTCCGTTGTCGGTTGTCCGCTGTGTGACGGCGCGATCACGCTAGGCTGACGGAACCGGATTGGGGGCCGACGAGCGTTGCTCGGGGACGGTTCATCGCCCCAAGCGACTGACCACCGTTGTTCCTCGGTCAAGACCTCTCCCAATGTCTCTGCAGCGTAGAGTTTTGCGGCCATCTCAGTTGCGCGCATATCAGGCGGGTGCTTCTCGCATGTTAACGTGATCAGGCCAATTCCAAGCGCTTGAGTAAGGCTTTGGCGCCAAGACCTGAGTATTGAATATGCGATGAATGTTAGCGCTCGACTGGGGACTGGTCTACGCATGCCAGATTCAATCGACCCTACGGTTTGCCGACTGACGAGTTCATGGCGGGACGTCGTTGACTAGGCCATAGGCCATCGCGTCTGCGAGCTGCTGGAAGACCATAGGGTCGGCTCCGCGTCGCGGTTACGCCTCGGTCGTCTCGATTCCGCTCTAGTACCGAGTGCGATCTTGGTAACGCACCCATCACGAAGCACGGACCATCTTGACAAGAATGCGGAGGCTGTGCAGGATGCAGATGTTATCGCTCACAAACATAGGTCTTCGCTGTGCGTTTGCCTTGTAGTGATCGGTTTGATCGTTCGAATCCTGTAAGCGAACCACGGAGTGTGGCGCATGCCGACCGCGAGCTGCTCTATCGCATCGCCTTTCGCAGCCGATCATGTTACGGCGGGCTGGATGGCAAGCGGGAGTTCGGCGATCACTCGGCTGACGTCCCATCGTCTGTGCCGACTAGGCCTTTGTGGCCGATTCTCACGGTGCCTGCAGGTGCCATCTTTCGCCCAAGGAGCGGGTGAGCCGCTCAGGCGACCTACCGGAAGGAATGCGCGTGAATAGAAGAAGGCTGCTTGCCGGCGTCGCCGCGACTGCCGCCCTGGCGTTGGGTTTGACGGGCTGTGGTGGAGGTCGTGCTGGCGTCCAGAGTTCCACCGAGCCCGGGGGCAACAAGGGCGCTCTGATCGGCATCGCGATGCCGACCAAGACCTCGGAACGCTGGATCGACGATGGAAACAACGTCAGCAAGAAGCTCGAAGAGCTGGGTTACAAGGTCGATCTGCAATATGCCAACGACAAGGTCCCTGATCAGCAGCAGCAGATCGAGTCCATGCTCAACAAAGGTGCCAAGGCGCTGATCATCGCCGCCATCGACGGCACCGCCCTGACCCAGCAGCTGAAGTCCGCCGGGGACAGCGGGGTGAAGGTGATCGCGTATGACCGGTTGATCAATGGCTCGCCTAACGTCGACTACTACGTCACGTTCGACAACAACAAGGTCGGCGTCCAGCAGGCGACCTCATTGCTGACCGGACTTGGAATCATGGACAAGGACGGCAAGGACACCGGGAAGAAAGGTCCGTACAACATCGAGTTGTTTGCCGGCAGTCCCGACGACAACAACGCCAAGTTCTTCTGGGATGGCGCGATGAGCGTGCTGAAGCCGTACATGGACAAGGGTGTACTCAAGGTCCCCTCCGGACAGACCCAGTTCAGCCAGGCCGCCATCCAGCAGTGGCAGCTCAAGACTGCCCAAGACAGGATGGAAACCATCCTCAACGGCTTCTACGCCAAAGGAAATACCAAGCTGGATGGGGTGCTCGCTCCCTACGACGGCCTCTCCCGCGGCATTCTCAACGCCGTCAAGTCGGCCAGCATCCCGAACCCGATCGTGACCGGTCAGGATGCCGAGAAGCCGTCGGACAAGCTGATCTTGGACGGGGTCCAGTACTCGACGATCTTCAAGGACACTCGGAAGCTGGGTGACACCGCCGCGACGATGGTCGATAGCGTCCTGAACGACAAGGAGCCTGAGGTCAACGACACGACGACGTACAACAACAAGATCAAGGTAGTCCCGTCCTATCTGCACCAGTCGGTCATCATCACGAAGGACAACTTGATCAAGGAAGTCGTCGACACCGGCTACTACACCAAGGAAGAGGTCGAATCGGGCGAGTAGGTTCCCGACGAGGGCGGCGGCACAAACCGCCGCCCTCTTCCACAATGAGATCTGCTGGCTTGTTCGCCCGCTGGCCCAACGCAAGTAAAGGAAACCAGATGGCTGACCACATACTCGAGATGCGCAATATCAGCAAGACCTTTCCCGGTGTGAAGGCGCTGCAGCAGGTTGACCTGTCAGTTGAGCGCGGTGAGGTGCACGCCATCTGTGGCGAGAACGGAGCCGGGAAGTCAACGCTGATGAAGGTTCTCTCCGGCATCTACCCATACGGAGGCTACGAAGGCGAGATCGTCTACGAGGGGCAGACAGCGCGGTTCCATAGCATTCGGGACTCCGAAAAGGCCGGCATCGTCATTATTCACCAAGAGCTGGCGCTGAGTCCGTACCTGTCGATCGCGGAGAACATTTTCTTGGGCAACGAACGCCGCACCGGTCCCCTGGTCGACTGGAACGTCACCAATCTGGAGGCCGCAAAGCTACTGGCAAGGGTAGGACTCAAGGAGAGCCCGATCACCAAGATTGTCGATCT
Source organism: Propionibacteriaceae bacterium (assembly GCA_035535155.1). Classification (GTDB taxonomy): domain Bacteria; phylum Actinomycetota; class Actinomycetes; order Propionibacteriales; family Propionibacteriaceae; genus Microlunatus. Next base: position 16,423 of record DATLQP010000272.1, on the reverse strand, counting down.
TGGAGTCGGCAAGCAGCAGCTGGTGGAGATTGCCAAGGCAATGTCGAAGGACGTGAAACTCCTGATCTTGGACGAGCCCACTGCAGCGCTCAATGACGAGGACTCGGCTCACTTGCTCGATCTCATCCGTGGCATGCGCGACCACGGCGTCACCAGCATCATCATCAGCCACAAGCTGAATGAGATCCGGGCCATTGCCGACAATGTCACGATCATCCGCGACGGCCAGACGATCGAAACACTTGATTTTCGCGGCGAGGAGGTCTCGGAAGATCGGATTATCCGCGGCATGGTCGGGCGCGACATGGCCCACCGCTACCCCGAGCGCGATCACAAACCGGGCCCCGAGGTTCTCCGAGTTGAGGACTGGACGGTGCATCATCCTCTGGAGAACAGTCGAGTGGTCGTGGACCATGCCAATCTGACGGTCCGCGCGGGTGAGGTAGTCGGTATTGCCGGCTTGATGGGCGCGGGGCGAACTGAGCTGGCTATGAGCATTTTTGGCCGCTCTTACGGTCACAACATCAGCGGGCGGTTGTACCTGCACGGTAAGGAAATTCATGCTCGGACGCCGCGCCAGGCGATTGACCAGGGCATTGCGTACGCCACCGAAGATCGCAAGACGTACGGGCTGAATCTCATTGAAGACATCAAGCGGAATATCACCGCCGCAGCGCTCGACAAGCTTTCGCGCTGGGGTTGGGTCGACGCCAATCACGAACAGGTGGTGGCCAATGACTATCGGCAGAGCATGCGGATCAAGGCACCGAACGTTGCCGTCATTACCGGCAAGCTGTCCGGCGGCAATCAGCAGAAGGTCGTCTTGTCGAAGTGGATGTTCGCCAATCCCGACGTCTTGCTTCTCGACGAGCCGACCCGTGGCATCGACGTCGGGGCAAAGTACGAGATCTACACGCTGATCAATCAGCTCGCCTCTGAGGGCAAGGCCATCCTCGTCATCTCCAGTGAGCTGCCTGAGTTGCTGGGAACTTGCGACCGCATCTACGCGATGTCAGCCGGGCGTATCACCGGCGAGGTGCCGATCGAGGAAGCCAACCAGGAAGTGCTCATGCAGTACATGACCAAGGAAAAGGAAGAGATCTATGACATCTCCAGTCTCTGATGTCGCGGAGCCGCAGGCTCCGGTCGAGCCGCCGCGGACGCAGCCTCACGCCGGCGTCATGGCGTTCATGGTCAGCCGGCTGCGGCAGATCGGTTTGTTCATCGCCCTGATCGCCATCGTGATCTTGTTCCAGGTGTTGACTGGTGGCAATCTGCTGACTCCGCGCAACGTCACCAGCATCATCAATCAGAACGCCTATGTCCTGATCTTGGCCATCGGCATGGTGATGATCATCATTGCCGGCCACATCGACCTTTCCGTCGGCTCGGTGGTCGCCTTCGTGGGCGCGATGAGCGGCATCTTCATCGTCAAATTGGGAATGCCATGGTGGGTCGGAATCCTGCTGGCTTTGGTGGTGGGTGCCCTTATCGGCGCCTGGCAGGGGTTCTGGGTCGCCTATGTCGGAATCCCGTCCTTCATCGCCACGCTGGCAGGCATGCTCACGTTCCGCGGCCTGACCCAGATGGTCCTGGGGAATGTCCCGATCACACCGTTCCCGTCGCAGTACACCGCGATCGGCTCAGGGTTCCTGCCCGACCTGGGTGGTGGCACCTCGTTCCTTGAGCCTCTCACCGTCGGTCTTGGCCTGCTCGCCACCGCGGCACTGGTTATCCAAGAAATCCGGGAACGCCGCAAGCGGGTGCAGCTCGGCTTGGAGGACGAGCCAGCCGCTTGGTTCTGGGTCCGAGTTGGCTTCATCGCTGTCTTCCTGCTGGGCATCACATTCGTGCTGGCAAGCTACCGGGGCACTCCGATCGTGCTGGTCATTCTCGCGGTACTGGTGTTGATCTACACAACGGTGATGAACCGCAGCGTCTTCGGCCGTCACGTGTACGCCCGCGGCGGCAACCTGCTGGCAGCGCAGCTCTCAGGCGTGAACACCAAGCAAGTCGACTTTTGGCTGTTTGTGAATATGGGTGTGTTGGCAGGTATCGCCGGTATCGCGTTCACCGCGCGGAGCAATTCCGCGCTCCCTGGTGCCGGCACCGGCTTTGAGCTCGATGCGATCGCTGCCGTCTTCATCGGTGGTGCAGCCGTTACCGGTGGCATCGGTACTGTGACCGGCGCCCTGATCGGTGGCCTCATCATGGGTGTGCTCAATAGCGGTATGTCACTGCTCGGCCTCGGCACTGAGGTTCAGTCCTTTATCAAGGGCTTCGTCTTGCTCCTGGCCGTCGCCTTCGACATCTTCAACAAGAGGCGGGCGGCGAGCGCTACCAAGTAGTCAGCGGGCTATGGGCAACGTTGATCCCATCGCGAACGGAGAAAGCCTTATGGCGGCGTACTGCTGGTTCCTGACGGGAAGCCAAGCTCTTTACGGTCCGGAAACGCTCAAGCAGGTCGAGGGCCAGTCCCAAGAGATTGTCAATCAACTGAATGATTCGCCAGACCTGCCCTTCCACGTGGAGTGGAAGCCCGTACTCACAGACTCAGAAGCCATCCATCGGGTGATGCTCGCGGCGAACGCGGACCTCAACTGCGTCGGCGTGATCGTGTGGATGCATACCTTCTCTCCGGCGAAGATGTGGATCACCGGGCTGGATGCGCTGCGTACGCCGCTGCTACATCTCCATACCCAGGCGAACGTTTCCCTGCCATGGGCCGAGATCGACATGGATTTCATGAACCTGAACCAGGCGGCGCATGGCGACCGGGAGTTCGGCTACATCCAAACCCGGCTCGGCGTCGCCCGAAAGACGGTAGTCGGCCACGTCTCCAATCCTGCTGTGGTTGCCCGGATCGCAGCCTGGCAGCGGGCGGCGGCCGGTGCGGCAGCTGTGCGGCAGCTGAAGCTGGCCCGCTTCGGCGACAATATGCGCGACGTCGCGGTCACCGAGGGCGACAAGGTCGAGGCGCAACTGCGTTTCGGGGTCTCGGTCAACACCTATGGGGTCAACGACTTGGCGGCCCTCGTTGACGAGGTCGGCGATGCAGAAATTGATGAGTTGATCAAGACGTACGCCGACAACTACGAGATCGTGCCGGAGCTGGCGGTCGGCGGTGATCGGCATGAGTCGCTTCGCTACGGCGCCCGGATCGAGGCCGGGCTACGCGCCTTTCTGACCGACGGCGGCTTCGGCGCCTTCACGACGAACTTCCAAGATCTCGGCGCGCTCCGCCAGCTCCCAGGACTGGCGGTGCAGCGATTGATGGCCGAGGGCTACGGCTTCGGCGGCGAGGGCGATTGGAAGACCTCGGTGATGCTGCACACGATCAAGGCCATGGGTGGCAACGACTCGCGCGGGACGTCGTTCATGGAGGACTACACCTACCACTGGGGGCCGGGAACGCCGAAGATTCTGGGAGCCCACATGCTTGAGGTCTGCCCCAGCGTCGCTGCCGGCAGACCGCGCGTCGAGATCCATCCGCTGAATATCGGCAATCGGGAGGATCCGGTACGGCTGGTGTTCGACGCCCAGCCCGGTCCAGCCGTCGTTGTCGGTATCTGTGATCTTGGTGATCGGTTTCGCCTGGTGCTCAACGAGGTCACGGTGGTCGAACCGGACGAGCCGCTGCCAAAGCTGCCAGTGGCTCGAGCCGTCTGGGAACCGGAGCCGGAGCTTGCGACCTCAGCGGAGTGTTGGCTCGCTGCTGGCGGGCCGCATCACACTGTCTTGTCAGCTGCTGTCGGCACTGAAGAGCTGTCCGATTTCGCGACCATGATCGGTACGGAACTGTTGATCATCGACAAAGACACCACGCCTCGGCGCTTCGAGCAGGAGATTCGTTGGAATGAAGCGTTTTACAGACTAGCCAATCGGCGCTGATCTCTCTGCGCCCTGAGCCTGTCTCTCTGCGGAGCCTGTCTCTCGGCGCCGCCCTGAGCCAGTCTCTCTGCGGAGCCTGTCTCTGCGCGCCCTGAGCCTGTCGAAGGGCCACGCGAAATGATCTTGGTGGCGATCTCCAGTCAGGAGCGCTTGGCTACCGTCAAGAGCACAGCGGAATCTTCCAGCGCCTCAAGGCTATGGCGCTTATCAGGCATGATCAGCAGGTCCCCGCGGGAGCCCTCCCACGACTGCTGAGCGGCACGAAGTCGCACGCGTCCGTGCACGATCAGCGCCGTCGCCTCGCCAGGGTTCTCGTGCTCAGAGAGCCGAGCGCCGGCAATCATGCCGATCATGGTCTGGCGCAGCACTTTCTCGTGACCGCCAAAGACGGTGTCCGCTGTATGTCCGCCGGCCGCAGTCGCTGCCAATTTCACCTGCTGCCGCGCGAGTGCCTCGAGCGAGATCTTCTGCATGCCAACAGTGTCCCCTCTGGAGCTGCGCCTCGCCACGCACACCACGCTGGATGTCCAACGAGCTTGATCGACTGATGACGATCACCAACAGCTGATTGAGCGCTCCCCGAAGCGCGGTGGTCACCGTTTAGGGCGTGCTGTCCCAGAGGGCAATGTCCGCCGCTCCACATCAGCTATGCGGAGAGCAAGGAAGATCCGGTGGGCGGTGATCAACAGCGCAAGCCGGGCCAGGCCGAGGAGCCAGGCGAAGATCACGTCGGTGAGCCAGTGGTGGCCGAGAAAGACACGGCTGAACCCCATGGCCGCCGACCAGGCAACCGCGAGCACCACGCACAGAACGATTCCGAGCCGACTGGTAAGCCGTCTTGCCACGAGGTAGGCGACAATGCCGGCGATGACCGTGCTGTTCAGCGTGTGACCGGAGGGAAAGGAAAAGGCGTGCTCGTACGGCGGCACAGCGTCGCCGAGCGGCGGCCGGGGCCGTCCGACGATCGCCTTACCGACATTGGTGAAGGTGAGCGAACCGGCAACGGCGATGATCATGAGTATCAGGGGCGTGGGGGTACGCCATCGCCACACCATCAATAGCGTTATGGCGCTGGCGATCACGGTCATGCGGAGCGGCCCGCCGAGCTCGGTGAACCAGGTGAAAAGCTGATCAACAAAGGGCGTGCGCAAGGCGATGACCTGGTCGAGGACCGGCCGATCGAGGCCGGCGACTCCGTCTTTCTCGGCGACCGCGTCATAGACCCCGGCACTGGCAGCGGTCAGGCCGAGGATGATCAGCCCACCCGCCAGTGCGGTAATCACGAGGACAGCGCGCGCAGAGACGTAACTCGCGAGTCGTCGCAAGAGACCATCCTGACGCATCAGAGATCTAGACCGGCGCGCTGCTCAGCACGGTCGAGCTGTTGATCTTCAGACGTCCACCGTCGTTGATCAACCCGTACGCGGTCCGTTCGCGTATCACCCGACCGTCCTTGTAGTAGTAGGTGATCGTTGCCTGTGCCGACCGTGGCCGGTAGCCCTTCACCTTGGTCACCGAGATCTTGCTGATCGCATCCCAGAATCGTTCGTACCCCTGCCGACCTCCCGCGTGGTTGGTCTGATATGAGGACGTCATCCCAGGCCAGGCGGCGTCGGTGTTGCGCGGCAGCAACGCGTAGTAGCTGGTGATCGCCCGTCGAAGCTCCGCTGCCGTCGCGGCGCCACGCACGGTTGGTACGGAGGTCGGGGATGGAGCCCGGGACGGCGTAGCAGATCTGGTCGGTGAGGCGGCTGTCGGTGATGGACTCTGCGTTTGTCTCGACGAGGGCTCAGAGGACTTTGTGGATGCAGGCGGAGTCGGGCTGCTCGCCGGTGCGGCAGAGGTCGACTCGCCGGTGCTGGCCGTCGGATTGGCCGACCTGCGGTCGTTCACCAGCAGCGCGGCCAGCAAGATCCCCATGCCGAGAAGCACAACGGCCAGCACCGCCGCTATGCCGCGATTGCGCCGGGGCTCGGTCGGCCGCGGAACTGGGCTCGCAACAGCCGGAGCCGTCAAGGGATCAGACACCGAGGTTGTCAAAGATGCTTCAGTCGCCGAGGGCTCGGGAACTGGGTCACTCGAAGGGGGCCCGGTCTGGCGCAGCACGGCAATTGCGTCGGCCACCGCCCGCATGGACGGGCGGGAATGTGGATCGACGGCGAGCATGTCCATAATCAGCGGCGTCACCGTACCGCAATGCTCCGGCGCAGCAAATTGACCGGCGGCTACCCGATGCAGCAGTGCCATGGTGTTGTCGTCGGTGCCGAACGGGGGAGTGCCTTCCATTGCGCTGTACAACGTGGCGCCGAGGGAGAACACATCCGATCCAAAGCTCGCCTCGTTGCCCCGCGCGACTTCGGGGGCCAGATAAGCCGGCGTGCCGTGGATCATCCCGCTGCTGGTCAGAGTCGCATCCCCCAACGCGTACGCAATCCCAAAGTCGCTGATCAAGGCAGTTCCGTCGTCGGCGATCAAGATGTTGCCCGGCTTCACATCTCGATGGACGATGCCAGCCGCATGGGCAGCTGCCAGCGCCGACGCAACCTCCCCACCCACCTTCGCGGCTTCATCTGGTTGCAGCGGTCCGCCCTCTTGCAGCACGGTCGCAAGGGTGACCGAGGGAATGAACTGCATGACCAGCCACAGCTGACCCTCTTGCTCGACCACGTCGAACATCGACACGGCGTGCGGATGGTGGAGTCGTGCGGCAGTTCGTGCCTCGCGCATCGCCCGCCTGTTGGCCAGTTCGGCCTCGGCAGGCGATATTCCTAATTGGCGATGCAGCTGCTTGAGCGCGACAGGGCGTTCCAGACGCTCATCCAAGGCTTCCCAGACGACGCCCATACCGCCGCTGCCTACCCGGCGCAGCAAGCGATATCGATCGCCGATGAGAGTCTGTGGTTCGCCCACCTACTCGTATTACCCCGCCGCCGGACTTTTCTTCGTCTCGGCGGTGAGCGGAGGGCTGCCGACTCGGACCGCTATGCGGGCAGCGCCGGCGACCCTCTACGTTGGACAGCACCCATATTCGCCGGAAAGGGTTCCAGCATGAGTAATGCGATCATCAAGCAGCTGGGAGATTCGCCGATTGTCGCCGACAACATTTTCCAGTTTCGACTGGGTGCGGGCTCATTCCTGCTTGGTGCGTTGACCGGTGGCCTGGTGATCGCTGCGGCCGGGCGGCGTACGGCGAAGGACGATACGACGCCGAAGCCGTCGACTCCGCACGGCTGGCCGATCAACTTCGCGCACCGCGGCGGGGCGAAGGTCGTACCCGAAGACACGATCGAGGGATTCCGCGAAGGGTTTGCGCTGGGCGGCGGGGTTGTGGAATGCGACGTACACGCCGGCGCCGAGGGCACGATCGTCGTCATTCATGACGCCGTCGTCGACCGGACGACCGATGGCACCGGGCCGGTAGCTGAGAAGACTGCCCCGGAATTGCAGCGGCTTGACGCCGGCTACCGCTTCAGCCCGGACGGCGGTTCGTCCTTCCCGTGGCGAGCCAGGGGTGTCAAGATCCCAACATTGGAAGCCTTGTACCAGGCGTTCCCGGACGCGCCCTTCAATATCGAAATCAAGGGTCATCGTTCGGGAATCGAGCAGGCGGTATTTCGCCAGATTGAAGCTGCCGGAGCGATGGAACGGACCTTGGTTGTCTCAGATAATCGGGGCACGATCTCCCGCTTCCGCAAAGTCAGCCAGGGAAAAGTCGCCACCGCCTCATCGACGGTCGAGCTGTTGGGTTATTGGCTTCTTCACCTGCTGCATCTCGGCGGTCTGTTTGACCCGCCGTTTCAGGCTCTGCAGCCGCCGGAGAAATACAAGGGGGTCGTTCCCGTCGTTACCCGCCGGTTCGTCCGCAAAGCTCATGATCGCGGCCTGCGGGTGGATGTTTGGACGATCGACGACGAACCGGCGATGCGACGACTGCTGAGCTTTGGTGTCGACGGCATCATGACCGACCGGCCAGATGTATTGGCGCAGGTCCTGGACGGGCGGGTGAGCTGAAATGGATGGGTTCGTGATCGATCGTTCCGACGGCCGTGACGACGGCGACGACTGGACAGAGAACTACGAAGAGCTTCCCGGCGGGGCTAACATCTCGATCATTCTCGAGTCGACGACGAAGGGCGGCGTCGGACCTCGGCTGCACAAGCATCCGTACGCCGAAACGTTCATCATTCGGCGTGGCTGGGCGATGTTCACCATCGGCTCGACGGAGCAGCGGGGTCGCGCCGGACAGATCCTCGTCGTTCCCGCCGACACGCCGCACAAGTTCTCCACCGGACCGGACGGATATGAGGCTGTGCATATTCACGCCAACCCTCGCTTCGTGACGGAATGGCTGGAGTAGCCCACCGCAGCAGCTATCGTCGTCGCCGTGTTATCAGCCGGCTTGTGGGGAGCGGTTGCAGCGAGCTCACTCCTCATAGGAGCCGTGCTTGGGGCCTATCGACGATGGGATCAGCGGGTTATCGGGCGTCGTTCTCGGTTTCGGTGCCGGGGCGTTCATCTCCAGCGTCTCGTTTGAGCTTGTTGAAAAGGGCACGCAGGAAGCCGGAGCAGTGCCCGTCGCGCTGGGCCTCGCCGCTGGGCGCTTGCCTTCTTCGCCGGTGATCGATACGTGCAGCGAAATGGTGGTCGCTCGGGCGGGGCTGGAGCCGGACTGCCTCTCTTACTGGGCGCCCTGCTGGACGTGTATGCCATCGCCCGTCTGGTCGGTGCGCGCTTCACGGCCGCGGTCGATGGGTTCGCCGCCGGGGCATTGCTGGTGATGTTGGTGGGGTCGATGATTCCCGAAGCGAAACAGAAGGCAGCCATCGGAGCCGGCTTTGCCGCGGTCATCGGGTACGCGGTGGCTGCCGGACTATCCGCGATCTCTTAGCCGGACGCGAGCAGAAGAAGCTGGAAGGCTGTCACTATGCGCCGATTCACTCAAGTCGATGTCTTTACCGACGAACTGATGTTCGGCAACCCCGTTGCCGTCGTCCACGACGCCGATCAACTGACGACGGAGCAGATGGCCGACTTCGCTCGATGGACCAATCTCAGCGAGACAACGTTCTTGTCCACGCCCACCGACGAGCGGGCCGACTACCAGTTACGGATCTTCACCACCAACACCGAGCTGCCGTTCGCAGGTCACCCCACGCTCGGCTCGGCCCATGCCTGGCTCGAGGCAGGCGGGGTGCCACAGGATCCAGAAATGATCATTCAGCAGTGCGGAGCGGGACTTGTCCGGATCCGGCGCAATCGGAATCGGCTCGCCTTCGCCGCACCGCCACTGATTCGAGGTGGTGATGTGGCGCGTGAGGATCTGCTGGAGATCATGACTTTCCTCGGCGTTGAGCATGATCACGTCCTCGATGCGCAATGGGTCGACAACGGTCCAGGCTGGGTGGCGCTCTTGCTCGTCGACGCCGAGACGGTCCTGTCGCTGCATCCAACGGCTGCCGACGCGGGCCGATTCACCGACGTCGGTGTGATCGGTCCCCATCCGCCTGGGTCGGAGGTGGACTTCGAGGTCCGGGCTTTCACGGGGCTGGTAGGACCGGGTGAGGACCCTGTCACCGGCAGCCTCAACGCTTCCCTGGGCCAGTGGTTGATCGGCTCCGAGCGGGCGCCTAGCTCGTACGTCGCCGCCCAGGGAACTGTTTTAGGGCGACGTGGCCGGGTCTATGTCAATCAGATTGGGAACGACGTCTGGGTCGGTGGCGACACGGTGACCGGCGTGAGCGGGACGGTGCACACCTAGAGCTCGGCGGGCGGCCGGACCGGATGGCGCGGCGGGTGAAGGGGACGTTTCGCAGCACAGCCGTGACAACGTCCGCCCGATCACGCGGCGGGTGAAGGGGACGTTTCGCAGCACAGCCGTGACAACATCCGCCAGATCACGCGGCGAGGGGGGCGTTTCGCAGCACAGCCGTGAAAGCGTACGCCCAAGAATCCAGATTCCTATGAGGGCAGGAGTTCTCCCGGCAGACGCTACGAAGATTGGGTCGTCGACGACCCGGCGGGTCAAGATCTTGATCACGTACGCGCCAGCTTGGGTTGTGGGAACCCGGTTGCGGTTGCAGAGCTGCGGGAGGGCGACAAGGTTCTCGATCTAGGATCCGGCGGCGGCTTTGATGTGCTGCTGTCGGCCCAGCGGGTGGTCCGTCCGGGTTCGCGTACGGGGCGACATGACCGACGAGATGCTCGATCTGGCCCGCGCCAACGGGATTGATCTTGTCCGGCGGGCTCGGAGTCGGCTGAGCGGACTGCGCTGACCAGGCAATGCCGCGGTCAGCCGTATCCCAGTGGCAGCGCCTGAAGATGATCAACTTCCTCGCCCATCGCCGAGCTGACCTCGCGTAACAGGTGCCGCACGTCGTCGAGGCTCCAGTTGTAGCCGGCCACAGCCTCCGTCGCAGTGATCATGTCATGGGAAAGCCGATTCCGCGTGCGCTCGTACGCGGTCAGAGCGCCGGCCTCTGGGCACCCGGAGAACTGGCGCAGTACCGCATCGGCAAGCAGTTCGGCGTCGCGGAGAGCGTCGGTCATCCCATGCGTGGTGATGGGATCCTTGAAGTAACCGGCGTCTCCTACCAGCGCCCAGCCAGCTCCCCAACAGTGGCGCAGGTAGCCGGGTAGGCCAGCCCAGCCGCGCATCGGGCTTGTGGGCGTGGCAGCGGCGACCCGATCGACCAGACCTGGGGCTGCCGACGAGAGTAGTGTGTCAAAGGCTTGCCCGGCGCCGTCTCGTCGCAGAGAGCGCATGCGGGCAGGCGTCGTGGATACGAAGACACACGTTGCACCATTCGTGGGGATCAGCCCAAGCCCCGCAGCGTCGCCGTAAGCCCATTCGTAACCCTCGGTCGGCAGGCCGGTGAAGTAGCGGTAGAGGAACGCGCTTGCCGTATGGCCTTGCCACGCCACCGGGGCTCGTGCTTGTGCGGCGACAGTTGAGCGTACGCCGTCCGCGCCGATCGTCCACGACGCATGGAGATCGATCGACTTGCTCCGCCGGCCACGCACCCGGACTCCGGACACTCGGCCGGTTGTGTCGCACAGCAGCGCCGTGACTGTGCTCTGGTGGGCCACCTCGGCACCGGCAGAAGCTGCCGCGTCGACGAGCAGCCGGTCGAGCAGATGACGGCGCGGGGCGTACAGCGCGTCAACCCCGGCTCTCGGGCGGATCGCGACGCGGATCTTCTCACCATCTGCATAGTGGAAGACCACGTCTCGCACAGGCGGCGTGCCCGCGGCCACCACATCGGGAAGCACACCCCATCTCGACAGTTGTAGGACTCCGCCACGCATCAGGCCGTGGGTGGAGAGGGTGTCGCTGCCATGCCGATCACGGTCCACGAGGATGACGCGAACGCCGGCACGGGCGAGCAGCAATGCAGTCGAGGCGCCTGCGATCCGACCGCCGACGACGATGACGTCATAGCGGCTCATACGGCAGACACCTGAGATGCGACCTTCGGACCATGCGGTCCTCTCGCCTGGTCGACCACGTGGCCGCCCAGCAGGTGATCGACGACAGAGCGAGCGTCGTAGCGGGCACCGTCGATGAAGCCGGAGTCGCGGCGATGCTGGAAGTACTGCCCGACCACATACAGGCCCGGTACTGCCGTCACGCCATGACGCTGAGCAATCGAGCCGTCCGGTGCTTGGACAGGAAGGCGCAGCCACGGATGGTATGGGCGATAGCCCGCAGCAACGATCACTGTGCCGATCTGCTCTTTGGCAAGATCGAGCCTGGGCAACGAATCGGATAGGTGAAGCGAGTGCGGCCGATCGGCAGGCATGACTTCACGGTTCAAACCGACGGCGTCGACGTATCGGTCGACCGAATCGAGAAAGTGATGCATCCTGCGCTCGGCATCGGTTACCTCGTCACTGAGGTCGGCCCGAAACGACGCGACCCCACCCACGACTCCCTCGAGCCGGCCCAGCAGGCGTACGCCGCACGCCTGTAGCGTTCTCAGATCGAGGTCCTGACCCCGCATCTGCAGTTCTGGACGGCCGATCAGCTGCAACGAGGTTTCTCGCCGTGCTGCTTCCACGTTCGGCATCTGATCGATCGTGCGGGCCAGCCGACCCGTCGCTTGCAGCCACCAGAAGGTGTCCATGCCCCGATACCGGCGTGGCATTCGGGTGTGCCGGCCAACAGCGAGCGTTACCTCACGCCCTGCTCGGACCAGCTCGTCAGCAATCTGTACGCCGGATGCGGAAGCACCCACCACGAGCACATCTCCTGGTGGAATCGCGGTCGGGTTGCGATACGAGTTCGAGGTGATCACCTCGACATATGCGGAGATGCCGGACAGGCTGGCGGGCACGTAAGGCCGGGCATGCGGGCCGGTGGCAACGATGACGTGACGGGCATGCCACGTGCCGCCATCGGTGATCACCCGGAATCGGGCGCCGCCCGGGCCATGCATGCCGGAAATCTCCAGGACGGTGCTGTTCGTGATCACCGGTGCGTGAAAGGAGGCTGCGTAGCCTTCCAGATGGCCGACGAGCTCGCTCGAGCTCAGGTATCCATCGGGATCGGGCCCGGTATAGCACCAACCCGGCAGTCGGGTCATCCAGTTGGGCGTCAGCAGGTGCAATGAGTCCCAGCGCTCGCTGCGCCAGCGCTCCGCAATCCGACCTCGATCGAGCACAACATGATCACGTCCGGCGTCAGTCAGCAGGCGGCTGACGGCCAGCCCGGCGTGGCCGGCGCCAACGACGACCGTGTCGATGTTCATCGCAATCAGGAATGTGGGGGAGCCGATTGCCGCCACTCAGTTGGTGACCACGTTGATGATCACCGGCGTCGGAGTGGTGAGTGCGTCGTAGACGGCGGAGCGGCGGCGGGACTGCTCGACGAGTCCACGCAATGTCTCATCGTCGGCGTCCCCTTCGATGTGGAACGTGACACGGATCTCCTGGTAGCCGTTGCGAACCGTGCCGTCGGAGAGTCCGAGAAGTCCGAGCAGGTCGATGTCGCCCTCGACCGTGGAGGTCACCTTGTGCAGATCGACCCGGCGTGCGGCCGCAATGTTGGCGAGACCGGAGGTGAGGCAGGCAGCGATGGCGTGCAAGACGAACTCGATCGGAGTAGGTCCGTTGTCCTGCCCAACAAGGACGGCTGGATGGTCTGCGTCAAGGGTGGTGACGTGCTTGTGCTCCATCTCTTGCATTGCGCCGTAGAAGTCCGAGAACTGCGAGCGACTGTGGGTGCCGCTCACCCAGGTGTTGCTGGCACGGAACTGAAACTTGGCGATGTCCTTCTGATTCTTGACGGCGTCAAGGGTGGCGAACAGGGTCGCGACGTCCACCCCGTTACGACGCGGTGCCTCGGTGGCGGTAGTACTCATGAAGTCCTCCGGTGTAATTCCCAGTCGGTCGGTCGACCGAACTAGTATTGATTGTCACTGTTCTGTTAAGCTTTTGTCAATATCGATCGACCGACCGAATTCGCAACAGAAATGTGCGTCGGACAGGAGGTGAACCGTGGCGGAAACCGCAGTTCGCGTAACAGACACCCGAGGGCTCATCCTCGATGCGGCGCGAAGCCGGCTACTAGCTGACGGCTACGGCGGCCTGTCGACCCGAAAGGTGGCCGACCAAGCCGGCGTACCACTGAGCCAGCTCCACTACCACTTCGGCTCCAAGCAGGGCCTCATCCTCGCTCTGCTCGATGTGGAGAATCAGCGCCGCTTGGCGCGGCAGCAGAGAATGTACGCCGAAGATTCCCCCCTATGGCAGCGCTACGAGCGCGCCTGCGACTTCCTCGAGGATGACCTCGACTCCGGGTACGTACGAATACTGCACGAGATGATCGCGGCGGGCTGGTCGAATGAGGAGCTTGGCAACGCGGTGCGAGAGCTCATCAGCGGATGGTTCTCCTTGCTCACCGACGTGGCACGCGAGGCGGAACAGCGCCACGGCTCGCTCGGCCCGTTCACTGCCGACGAGGTGGCCACCCTCGTGACGGCCACATTCATCGGTGCAGAGGCACTGCTCTTAGTCGGCTTCGACCGCGAAATCCTGCCCATCCGTTCGGCACTGCGGAGATTCAGTGTGGTGATCAGGAAACTCGAAGAGAGCCAGGTAGGCCGGGAAGGAATTGATCATGCGAGCGTGCCAGCCGACTCGTGACGGCTACGTCGAACGAGACGGAATCAAGATCTTCTACGAGGTCTTCGGCGATGGCGAGCCGACTGTGCTGCTGCTGCCGACGTGGTCGATCATCCACTCGCGGCACTGGAAGATGCAGATCCCCTACCTCTCGCGGCATTGCCGGGTAATCACCTTCGACGGCCGCGGCAATGGACGCTCAGATCGGCCGACGACGCCTGAGGCGTACGCGGAGACCGAGTTCATGGCCGATGCGATCGCCGTGATGGACGCAACGCAGACCGAACGGGCGGCTATCGTCAGCTTTTCGTTGGGCGCGCAGCGCGGGCTGTTGCTCGCCGCAAACCATCCGGAGCGGGTCGAGGCAGCTGTCTTCGTCGGTCCGACGTATCCGGGGGGCGGACACCCACGGCCGGAGCGAACGGTGTACTCGTGGGAGGACGAGCTCGACACTGACGAGGGCTGGGCAAAGTACAACAAGCACCACTGGCTGCGGGACTACCAGGGTTTTGTTGACTTCTTCCTGTCGACGATGTTCCCGGAACCGCACTCCACCAAGCCGATCGAGGACGGCGTTGGCTGGGGCCTGGAAACGACGGGCGGGACGCTCGCCCTCACCTACCTGGCGCCTCACCTTGAACCCGACGAGGCACTCGAGCTGGCTCGGCGTGTCCGCTGCCCGGTCCTGGTTGTGCACGGGGACCGCGACGGGATGTCCGACCTGTCCCGCGGGATCGCCCTCGCCGAGCACACCGGCGGTCAGCTGGTTGTGCTCGAGGGCTCCGGACACGCACCACACCTGCGTGATCCGGTAAAGATCAACTTGCTCCTTCGGGATTTCGTCAAACCGGCCCCGCCGCCGCGACGCTGGGTACGCGGAAAGTCCCGCCGAAAGCGTGCGCTCTACATCTCCTCACCGATCGGTCTCGGACACGCGCAGCGTGATGTGGCGATCGCGGATGAGCTGCGGAAAATGCATCCCGACATCGAGATCGATTGGCTCGCTCAACATCCGGTGACGGAAGTTCTTCGGGCGGCCGGTGAACGTATCCACCCGGCAAGCAGGTTTTTGGCTAACGAGTCGGGCCATATCGAAAGTGAGTCGGCGGAGCATGATTTGCATTGTTTTCAGGCGATCCGGCGGATGGATGAGATTCTGCTCGCCAATTTCATGGTGTTTCATGATCTTGTCCGCGATGAGCCCTACGACCTGTGGATCGGGGACGAGGCGTGGGAGCTGGACTATTACCTGCATGAGAATCCGGAGCAAAAAAACGCGCCGTACGTCTGGATGACCGACTTCGTCGGCTGGTTGCCGATGCCCGATGGTGGTGATCATGAAGCGTTTCTGACCGCCGACTACAACGCGGAGATGATCGAGCATATTGCCCGATTCCCACGGCTGCGGGATCAGGCGATCTTCGTTGGCAACGAGTCCGACATTGTTCCGGAAATCTTCGGGCCGGAGCTGCCGCTGATCCGGGACTGGACACGGGAGCACTACTCCTTCGCCGGCTATGTCACCGGGTTCGATCCGGCTGATTTCGCCGACCAGCCTCGGCTGCGACATGAGTTGGGGTATCGAGATGACGAGCAGGTGTGCATCGTCACCGTCGGCGGCTCCGGCGTCGGTGGCCATCTGCTACGCCGCGTCATCGCGGCATTCCCCGCAGCCAAACAACGACTTCCCGCGCTCCGCATGATCATCGTCACCGGCCCGCGGATTGATCCCGGCATGTTCCCACAGCATGAGGGTTTGGAGGTCCGCGGCTTCGTCCCGGAGCTGTATAGGCATCTGGCCGCTTGCGACTTGGCGGTGGTGCAGGGCGGCTTGACCACCTGCATGGAACTCACCGCCACCCGCAGACCATTCCTCTACGTCCCGCTGCGGCACCATTTCGAGCAGAACTTCCACGTCCGCCACCGACTCAACCAGTACGGTGCCGGACGAATGCTCGACTTCGACCACGCAACCCCGGAGATCATCGCCGAGATGATCAGCTCCGAGATCGGCCGCCAGGTGAGCTACCGACCCGTCGAACGCCACGGTGCCACACAAGCCGCAACCCTCATCGCCCAACTGCTCTGAGGCCCGGAGCGGTTAGGTGGCTTTGCGGCGGCGGCGCCCGTGTCGCAGGCCCCGACTAGAAACCCCTGCTACTTGTTCGGGCTCTGGTGCCAGCATTTTCGCGGCGTCGGCGAGCCAGTCGTTCACCGCGGTCCACAACCGGCTGAACAGGTCGAGCTGCTCGTCCTGAGCCGCAATCGTGCCGCCATTGAGCTGGACGACCTGGTGGCCGAGCTGGATAGAGCCGGGGTCGCGCAACACGACCGTCACGGTGTCGTCCGTCACCGACAGCTCGAGCTGGCGCGCGGCGGCTTGGGCCGGGGTGTCGTCGGCGGTGTCCTC
>DATLQP010000271.1:0-5093 GCA_035535155.1 Propionibacteriaceae bacterium | reverse complement strand
ACACCAGGAACCACAAGGCCCACTGCCCGCAGCCGGCTGTCCTCGGGGACGTGCCCTCGCAGCTCGACGACGGCGTCGATGATTGTTGCGACGGTGGCGTCCGGGCCGAGGTGTCTCGGGGTTGGTTGCTCACTGCGACCGTATTCGACTCCGTCAGAATCGAAGAGGCCGGCTTTTGTCGTGGTGCCGCCGACGTCGACTCCGATGACAAGATCAGTCATGTCAGGAAAGCAGTACTGACCGTGTCAGGTGGCGGGGCTCGTCGGGATTGAGCCCTCTGGCCTCAGCGAGTGCCACGGCCAACCGCTGCGCCCGGATCAAATCCGCCATCGGATCAAGACCGCTATTTTCCACGTGCGCACCGGTTGCCTCAAGCTCCTCCAGCAGACCTGGGGGAGGCGGCCCGAACAGCCAGACCGTCGAGGCCGGACCGACCACGCTGATCGGACCATGACGGAACTCCATGGCCGGGTAGGACTCCGTCCAGGATTGGGAGGCCTCGCGGAGCTTCAGCGCGGCCTCGTTCGCGATGCCGACGGACATACCGCTGCCGAGGAATGTGAACTGGGCAGAGTCGAGCGTGCGCGGCGGCAACGGCGCGGTCAATGCGGATCGTCCCTGACTGACGACATCGGTAAGTTCTTCGCCCAGCCAGGCCCGCCACAATGCCAGGGACGTGGTGGCGAACCGGGTCTGCACTATTGATTTCTCGTCGGCGAAGTCCAAGATCACATGATGATCCGCGAGCCCGACGATTGGTGCTTCACGGTCAGCGGTGATCGCGACCGTACGCGGTCCCGTGCCGTTCTGCAGGATCCCGAGCAGCCGGAGCACCTCTGTGGTTGTGCCGCTGCGAGACAGCGCGACGACAACGTCATAGGACCGGTGGGTCTGGAATTCTGACGCGGCGAAGGCGTCGGTTTCGCCGTGGCCTGAACGTTCCCGCAGGGCCGCGAAGCTCTGGCCCATGAAGAACGAGGTCCCGCATCCTATGACGGCCACCCGCTGACCAGGCTCGGGGAGGGCGTCACGAACAGCTTCGGTGATTGCTAGCCTCGCGGCCCGTGCCCACGCAGACGGCTGGTCGGCAATCTCTGCTGACACGTGCCTAGAGGGTCGCGCGGACTCGGCCACTGGCTGCGCTCCTGACACGTGTGTCATTGTCCTCTTCAGCGTATTGTCCAGGCTCATGGGCGCCGCCTCTGCCGTCATCCACTCCGTTCGGTTGATCAGCTCAGGTCTGGACAGCTCCAACGCCTTCGTCGCCTTTGAAGACGGTCGCGTTCTTGCCATAGGAACCGGCAACGGCTGGCGTCAGCTCGCCGAAGACGACGCGGATGTCCTGGACGGCGCGGGCCATGTTCTCACGCCGGGACTGATCGACATCCATAACCACGGAGGTGCCGGCGCCTCATACGGCGACGACGGCGAGGGCATCCGTACGGCCAGCCGCCTCCACCGCCAGCACGGTACGACTCGCCAGCTGCTCTCCTTGGTCACCGCCTCACCCGAGGATCTAATCTCTCAGATCCAGGTCGCGGCGGCCGAGATCCGGCAAGACCCCACGATCCTCGGAATCCATCTCGAAGGGCCCTTTCTGTCCCGCAAGTACTGCGGGGCGCACGATCCGGCCCTGCTTCGCGACCCTGATCCCGACCTGGTTGAGCGGCTGCTGAGCGCGGCCGGGGGCACCCTGCACCAAGTCACGATGGCACCGGAGCGGACTAACTTCGCGAAGTCGGCGAGGATGTTCCGGGAGGCGGGCGTCGTCGTCGCGGCGGGTCACACTGCGGCGACGTACGAACAAGCGCGGGCGTCGATCGACGAAGGTGCAACCCTGCTCACCCACACGTTCAATGCGATGCCCGGCATACATCATCGCGCACCCGGGCCAGTGCTCGCGTTCGTTGAGGACCCCAGTGTTTGGCTGGAGGTGATCAATGACGGTATCCATGTGCGACCTGAGGTTATTCGAATGCTCTGCCGGCTGGCTCCCGGACGCGTGGCTCTGGTCTCCGATGCGATGGCAGCTGCCGGCGCCGGGGACGGGAGATACCGTCTCGGCAACCTGGACGTTGTGGTCACCGACGGCATTCCGCGGGTGATCGGAGGATCCTCCATTGCCGGGTCCACATTGACCTTGGACGCTGCGGTAGCACACGCCGTACAGACGGTGGGCCTGACGCCCCTCGCGGTGATCGAAGCCGCAACGGTCATCCCCGCTCGGATCCTGGGAGTCGACGACCGGTTCGGACGCCTGGAGCCGGGATACGTCGGCGACGCGGTCCTCTTCGACAGGGAGTGGCAGGTACGAAGCGTCTGGATCGATGGGCAGCTGGTCGAGGAGCGGGGGCACTAGCGGTGGAAGTCGTCATCAACACGACCCCAGGCGAGGCGGGAAGGTTGGCTGCCGACGCCATCGATCAGCTCCTGCGGGGCCGGCCCGAGGCTGTCCTTGGCGTCGCGACCGGATCAAGTCCCTTGATCATCTACGACGAGCTCGGCCGCCGAGTAGCGCAGGGTTCCGTGTCACTGGCGAAGGCTCGAGCATTCATGCTTGATGAGTACGTCGGGCTGCCGGCGGATCATCCGCAGCGATACCGCAACGTCATCCAAGGTGAGTTTGTCGACAAGGTCGATATCGATCCGGCGCACGTGTCCGGCCCGGATGGGCTGGCCGCAGACCTGGAGAGCGCTTGCGAGGCGTACGAGCAAGCCATAGCTGACGCCGGCGGCGTCGACCTCCAGATCCTAGGAATCGGCACCGACGGACATATCGCCTTCAATGAACCCGGCTCCTCACTCGCGTCCCGAACCCGGATCAAAACGCTGACCAGCCAGACCCGCAGGGACAACGCTCGATTCTTCGGTGGGAACGTGGAAGCTGTCCCAGAGCACTGCCTGACCCAAGGCATTGGCACCATCCTCGAGGCCCGCCATGTCGTGCTTGTCGCCTCGGGGCGAGGAAAAGCGGAGGCCATCCACCAGCTCGTCGAGGGACCCGTCTCCGCGATGTGGCCCGCCACCGCGCTGCAGCTGCACCCACATGTCACCGTGTTGCTGGACACAGCTGCGGCTTCACGCCTTCAGCTCGCCTCGTATTACATCGAGACCTATCAGGGCAAACCGAGCTGGCAGGGCTTTTAGCTTTGCTCGAAATCCTCCTGCCCGGGTTCGCGGGGACGGAACTGCCAAGCTGGCTGGGTGAGCGGCTCAGGGCGGGTCTGGGAGGTGTGTGCCTCTTTGCGCAGAACATCTCCTCGCCGGCGCAGCTGAGGGCCCTGACCGAATCGATCATTGCCGAGAACCCGTACGCGATCATCGCTGTCGACGAGGAAGGCGGTGACGTAACGCGACTCTTCGCTGCTACTGGTGCACCGTTCCCCGGCAATGCTGTGCTGGGTCGCCTCGACGACGTCAGCGCGACGCGCGACACCGCGGCAGCCATCGGCTGGTCACTGCGGCACGCTGGCTGCACCGTCAACTTCGCACCCTGTGTCGACATCAACTCCCGGTCCGACAATCCGGTGATCGGCGTCCGCAGCTTCGGCAGCGACGCCGAACGAGTGGCGCGGCACGGGGCAGCCTGGGTGGCTGGCCATCAGTCGACCGGCGTGGCTGCGACCGCCAAGCACTTCCCGGGTCACGGCGACACAGCGCAGGACTCGCATGTCTTGCTACCCGTTGTCGACCGCTCCCTCGCTGAACTCCGCCAGCGCGAGTTGCTGCCGTTCGCCGCCGCTATCGATGCGGGGTGCCGGTTGATCATGACGTCTCACATTCTGCTGCCGGCACTGGATCCAGACCACCCGGCCACGATGAGTCGAATCGTCCTGCATGATCTGCTGCGGGGGGAGCTGGGCTTCTCCGGGGTCGTGGTCAGCGACGCCTTGGACATGGCCGGTGCGTCTGGCTCTGTGGGAATGGCGGGGGCGGCTGTCGCTGCGCTGCGAGCAGGCTGCGATCTGCTCTGTCTCGGTACCGAGAACACCGATGCCCAGCTGGCCGAGATCGGGCAAGCCGTGCGCACGGCGGTCACCGAGGGCAGCCTTGCGAGCGACAGGGTGTCGGACGCGACGAGTCGGGTGCTCGGGCTAGCACGGGAGCTACAAGCCGCGCGGCTGGCAGCCGGGCAGCCTCCGGGTTTGGCACCGGGCTGGCCCGGGCGCGAGGCCGAGCTGGGTGACGTGTTCGATCTCCAACTCGGAGCATCGGAGTGGCGTGCCAGGGCATCCGGCCGATTCGTCGTGGTACGCCTTGAGGCAGATCCCAATATCGCCGTGGGCTCCACACCATGGGGGCCGGCGGAATCGACGTACGTGATTTCCCCCGAGCAGTCGACGCTGCCCTCCTTTCAACCCAACGAACCGGTACTCGTCGTAGGGCGTGACATCCACCAGCATCCCTTTGCCAGAGAGGCTGTTGACCGCCTCCGTTCGGCCGATGTCAATGTGTTGGTCGTCGACATGGGTTGGCCAGCTGACGACCGCCGATACGCCGATGTGGCGACGTTCGGCGCATCACCCCTGATGGGTCGTGCATTGCTGACCTGGCTCGGTACGGGAGGCGACTGACATGCGCGCACCGTTGCTTCGGTGCGAGGCGTGAGGCGTGGACTCGAACGATCAAGACGGACCGGCGGCGCGCCAGCCGTACACAGGCTCGTAGCCGAGCAGTCGTCTGGCCTTCTCGATCGCGAGTAGTGTGTCGTGCTTTCCGAGATCGCCACGCACCTCGACGTCGGGATAGAACTCCTTCACCAGGGCGGCGTTCGGTCGTGACGAAACGGTGTCTGCGTTCGCAATGATGAAGACCTCGGTCCCAGTCAAATCCGATTCGAGGGCCAGACGAACAGCCTGCGCGCCGTCGCGAGCATCGATGTAGCCCCACAGATTCCACTTGCGCGAGCTCGGCTCGTCGTCGAAAGAGGGAAAGCGTGCGTAATCGCCGGGTTCCATCACGTTGGAGAAGCGGAGCCCGATCATCTTCAACTCCGGGTTCCAGCGGCACAACTGAACGGCCATGGCTTCTTCAAGCGTCTTGACCAGCGAATAGGTGGACTCGGGCCGGGGCGGGTATTCCTCGTCCACCGG
>DATLQP010000270.1:0-21146 GCA_035535155.1 Propionibacteriaceae bacterium | reverse complement strand
ATACCCACGCCTCGAGGATCATCAGTGGACCGGATATCCATGCTCGCGGCTTCGTCGAGGACGACGCCGCATTCGATGAGATACGTCCGCTGATCGTGTCGGCCTTGGAGGAAGCGCTCCGGGAAGGAGTGGATGATTCCTATCGGCTGCAGCAGGTGATCAGGCGGCAGCTTGGCAAGTGGGTGAGCGACACACGTCGTCGCCGACCGATGATCATTCCAGTGGTCATTCAGGCGTGAGACACAGGGCTCGTACGCCTGGATCTCATTGTGCCGGCTGAGGTCAGCGGCTGACCTTGCCCGCCTTGAGGCACGAGGTGCACACGTTCAGCCGCTTAGGCGTACCCGACTCGACCACGCGGATGCGCTGAATGTTGGGATTCCAGCGCCGATTAGTCTTTTTCTTGGACCAGGGCACGTTATGGCCGAATCCGGGCCTCTTGCCGCATACTTCACATACCGCAGCCACTGGAGTTCGCTCCCAAATTACGTCGACACATGCTGACACGCCCAAGGTGGGCAACCGGAAAAGAGTACCTGACAAGCCCTAGCGCGGGCCAATTCTGCCAGTAGGCAAGCTCGCGTTGCCTTTGTAGCGGATGGCCGGGGCTGGATCTGGCGGCGCGCGATCTGGTGCCACGCCTGCGGTCGTTTTGACGCCTGTGCTGTGAAACATACCCAGCCGAGCCTGAACGCGCGGTCGTCTTGACGCCTGTGCTGCGAAACGACCCATCGGCTTAATCACGCCGAAACGCTTCGCGTATCAGCCGCTCTCGTCGATGAGGTCAGTAGGTCGCTGAAATCTAGCGGGTTCCAACGGTCCGTTCCGTTGCGAATATGGTTGGTGCCGTGTCAGCCCAGCTCGGCGAGCAGGCACCCATGCTGTGGGATGCCTACGATGGCTGGCTGCGCCGTGCGACCAGCATCATCAGTGAGTCCGCCGACGCGTTGAACGCGATGAACGTCTTTCCAGTGCCGGATGCTGACACCGGATCAAACCTCAAGCTCACGCTGACCGGAATTGCGCACGCCGTTCCTGACCTCGAGCAAGCCAGCTTGGACGCGGCCGTACAGGCAGCGATCTTGTGTGCGCACGGGAACTCCGGAGCCATCGTTGCGGAAATGTTCGTCAGCGTTTGTCGAGCGCTGGAGGACGACTTTGCGGGTTTGCAGTCGATGCCGCCAGGAACTCTCACTGCGACGTTGCTCCGACTGGCGGCTGTCGCCGCGTGGCGTGCCGTAGCACGCCCGGTAGCTGGGACGATCCTCACTGTCGCCGACGATGCTGCTCGCGCAGCCGAAGAAATTGCAGCGCGCCAGCCTGGTAATGCATTCGCCGTGGTGCAAGCCGCACAAGCGGAGGCGCACCAGAGTCTGGCTCGTACGCCCGAACAGCTCGAGGTGCTGGCCGCTGCTGGGGTGGTCGATGCCGGCGGGCAGGCGTACGTGCTGCTGATTGATGTGCTGGCCGAGATACTCGGCGGAGCTCGCGCCCAGCCGCTGGGGGCGGCGGAGTCGCGCGCGGTCACTCAGCCGATTCAGTCTCAGCAGATGACCGGCGAATATGAAGTGATGTACGCGTTGCGCGGAGCTCCGCCATCAGATCTGGACGCGCTACGCGAACAGCTGTCGGAGCTCGGCCATAGCGTGGTCATTGTGGGTGACCGTGCGATTGCTCAGGTGCACGTCCACCTCGCCGAGGCGGGTGCGGCGGTCGAAGCAGCCCTGCCGCTGGGCGAGCTGAGCCAGGTACGGATCACCGCACTCCCGTCACATCCAGCTGTCGGGCGGCGAAGCCTCCTGGCTGTGGTGGCCGGTCCGGGATTGGCGCGTGCCGTGACCTCGCTCGGCGGCACTCCGGTGCTAGCAGCTGATGGCGACGTCACGATCGAGCAACTCAGCGCGGCCGCGGACCAAACCTGCAGTGATGTGGTGATCTTGCCGAACAGTCTCCGGAACCTGGAACGGGCCACCGCCGTCGCGACCGAGCTACGTCGAACGGGGCGTCGAGTCGGCATCATCCCAACCGTTGCCCAGATGCAAGGACTGGCCGCCATGGCCGTGCATGAGCCGTCAGCTGACTTCGAGTCGGCTGTGGTGGCGATGGGCACGGCGGCAGGTCATGCCCGACGCGCAGCGGTCACCGTGGCAGAAACCGCGGCGATGACCACAGCCGGGCGTTGTGAGCCGGGCGATCTGATCGGCACTATCGAGGGCGATGTCGTCCTCATCGGAACGTCGCCGGCCGAGGTCGCTTGGCAGCTCGTGCAGCGGCTGCTCAGCGCCGGGGGCGAACTGCTGACCCTCGTCCGTGGGCTGGAGGCGGGAGACGACCTACTGCCAGATCTCACCGCTCGAATACGGGAGCGGTTTCCTCAGGTCGATGTCGAGGTGTTGGAGGGCGGGCAGTCGCGCCATCCGCTGTTGCTCGGGCTGGAATGACCACACTCAGACTCGTCGGCTCACCGTGGCGTACCGATACGTTCCGCCGACTGGCGACGCGTCTAGAGAACATCGTCGGCTCGAAGACTGCTAAGCAGTTCGAGCCGCTGAAGATCTTGACCGTCGGCGATCTGATGCGACATGTGCCTCGTCGCTACTTCTCCGGGACTGAGCTGAGCGACCTCTCTGCGCTCCACGAAGGTGAGGAAGTCGCGGTAATGGCCGAGGTGGTCGACGCTCGCACCTTCAACCTTCCTGACCGCGCCAACTATCGACTGCCCAGCAAGCCACGGCTAGAGGCGACCATCACCGACCACGGCGGTCGACTGACCTGCACCTTTTTCGGGCAGCCGCGTTTGATCAGTTATTGGCAGAAGCAGCTGGTCCCGGGAGCCAGAGGCATTTTTGCGGGCAAGGTGGGCAGGTTCAACGGCCGACTGCAGCTTGCCCATCCCGACTTCGTGATCGTTGACGAGCACGGCGTCGTGATCGGCGGAGCCAAGCACAACGCATCGTTGGCGAATGCCTCCGGGGTCCCGCTAGTCGGCATCTACCCGACAGCTGGAAAGTTGCGCACCTGGACCATTGCAGATTGCGCATCCTTGGCACTGGCGTCGCTGACCGGGATTGAGGATCCGGTGCCGGAGTGGGTTCGAGAATCGGCCGGGGTACTCGAGCTGGAGACAGCCTTCCGAGCGGTGCATCAGCCGACAGACAGGACGGTCATCAGTCAAGGTCGGCAACGGATGCGGTTCGACGAGGCGTTTGCACTGCAGCTGACCATGGCCTACCGCCGGGCGGACGCGGCGTCACATCGAGCGCTGCCTCGACAGCCACGGGCCGGCGGGCTGCTCGCTGCGTTTGACGATCAGTTGCCCTTTGTCCTCACAGATGGTCAGATCGTGGTCGGCGAGCAGATCATGGCCGAGCTTGGCCGCACCCAGCCGATGCAGCGACTGCTCCAAGGCGAGGTGGGCTCCGGTAAGACGCTTGTCGCGCTGCGCGCGATGCTGGCCGTCGTCGACGCCGGCGGCCAGGCTGCACTGTTGGCACCGACCGAGGTGCTGGCCGCTCAGCACTACCAGACCGTCACCCGAATGCTCGGCGAGCTGGCCAGCGGCGGCACTCTCGACGCACCGGAGCATGCCACCGGAGTCGTCCTCATCACCGGCTCCACGTCAGCGGCTCGCCGCCGGGACGCTACGTTGCAGGCTGCGTCCGGCACAGCTGGGATCGTCATCGGCACCCACGCCTTGCTCAGCGCGGATGTTCAGTTCGCCGATCTCGGGCTTGTCGTCGTTGACGAGCAGCACCGGTTCGGAGTCGAGCAGCGCGCAGCGTTGAGCGCCAAGGCGGACCCCCGGCCGCACGTGCTGGTGATGACGGCAACTCCGATTCCGCGTTCGGTCGCCATGACCGTTTTCGGTGACCTGGAGACCTCGACGCTGCGGGAAATACCCGCGGGTCGGGCAGCTGTGACCACCGTTGTCGTCGACGCTGTCCAGCACCCCGGGTGGGTGCAGCGCGGCTGGCAGCGGATAGTGGAAGAGGTCGGCCAGGGCCGCCAGGCGTACGTGGTGTGTGCGCGGATCTCAGCCGCCGGCTCGTCAAGCACCAATAGGTCAAGCACCAATAGGTCAAGCACTGATAGGTCAAGCACCGATACAGAGAACCTCGGTGGCGACGGCGAAATCGCGCCAGCAATCGCGGTCGAAGATCTTTATGCGGAGTTGAGCACCGGACCGCTATCCGGACTACGGGTCGAAATGGTCCATGGCCAACTGCCGAGCGAGGTGAAGGATGCCGTGATGAGCCGGTTCGCCGCCGGCGAGGTCGATGTGCTGGTATCGACGACGGTCATCGAGGTTGGGGTGGACGTGTCCAATGCCTCAGTCATGGTCATCAACGATGCAGACCGCTTCGGTATCTCGCAGCTGCATCAGCTGCGTGGCCGCATTGGCCGAGGAGCTCACCCCGGGGTCTGCTTGTTGCTGACAACGGCAAGCGAGGAGAGCGCATCGCGGGAACGCCTCAACGCGGTGGCCGCCACCCGGGATGGTTTTGCCCTTGCCGAGGTCGATCTCGAGCAGCGTCGGGAAGGCGACGTGCTGGGTGCCAGCCAGTCGGGGAGCAGATCGAGCCTGAAGCTGCTCAGCGTGTTGAAGAATGCCGACTTGATCGCCCAGGCTCGCACTCTCGCGGAGCAGTGCCTGGTCCAGGATCCGGAGCTGAGCAATCCTGCGCTGGCCGACATCGTGAGCGATGTCGAGATGGACGCGGCAGGGGAGTGGCTGGAGCGCACGTGAGCCGGATTATCGCCGGGTCGCGCGGGGGCCGGCGAATCGCGACGCCGCCCGGCGACGGTACCCGTCCAACGACTGATCGGGTACGTGAGGCGCTGTTCTCCGCTATCGCCGCGTGGGCCGGCACCGCAGCGCAACCGGCCGAGCAGTCCTTGGTCGGGTTGGCCTTCTGCGATCTGTACGCGGGATCGGGCGCGGTTGGGCTGGAGGCGGCTAGCCGCGGCGCCAGGCCCGTGCTGCTGGTCGAGCGTGACCCGCGTACGGCTCAACTCGCCAAGCGCAACGCGGAAGCCCTTCAGTTGGCCGTCGACGTCGCGATCTCATCGGTCGAGCAGGTGCTGCGACGACCGTCGAGCCGCTCTTACGACGTCGTCTTCGCCGACCCGCCGTACGATCTGGACACCCGCACTCTTGCCACTGAGCTAGAGCAACTTGTGACCAACGGGTGGCTAGCCGCAAGCTCTTTGGTTGTGGTGGAGCGTTCCCGCCGAACGCCGGATCTGATGTGGCCCGAGACGGCTGCGGGGCTATGGAGTCGCGCTTACGGTGAAACCACGTTGTTTTTTGCATCAATGGAGTCTCAGGCCCGGGAGCCGTAGCGAGCGGAGCAACATTAGGGGGAACTATGACCCGAGCCGTCTGTCCGGGCTCGTTCGACCCGGTCACTCACGGGCATCTTGATGTCATTGAGCGGACCGCGCGCGTCGTCGAGCACGTCGTGGTGGCGGTGGGCACCAACATGGCTAAGAATGCGCTGTTCACTCCCGACGAGCGTGTCGAGATGCTCACCGAGGAGTGTGGGCGCTGGAGCAACGTCGAGGTGAGGTTGTTTAGCGGTCTCCTCGTTGACTTCTGCGCGGCCAACGACATCGACATCATCAGCAAAGGGCTGCGCGGCACCGATTTTGGGTACGAGCTCCAGATGGCTCAGATGAACCGGCAGCTGACCGGTGTTGACACCGTGTTCTTGCCCACCGCGCCCCAGTGGGCTTTCGTCTCCTCGTCCCTGGTCCGCGAGGTGGCGACTCTTGGTGGCGACGTCATGGCCTTCTTGCCGGCCAGGATTGCGACGCAAACCATGGCTCGGATTGCATCTCGGAATGCGTGAGTGTCGGGCGATGTGTGAGACGGGAGCCATCTGAGTAACACTAGGGACTGGTGCACACTCGGAAAGGGGAACGAGCGTGGTGGCTTCGAGGGTAGGAGCGTCCAGAATTGGGCGTGGAACGGCCGAAGATAAGCTCGCGCAGCTGCGCGAGCTCATTATCAACGCGCGGGCGATGCCGATGTCGGCGTCATGCGTCATCAACCGCGGTGAGGTCTTAGCCGCGATCGACGATGTGATCGAGAATCTGCCGGACGAGATTGCCGAGGCGCAGCGGGTCATCGACATGGCCGCGTTCAAAATCGCCGAAGGCGAAGCAGAGGCTGGCCGGATCATGGCAGATGCCCGGGATCACGCCGCCAATCTTGCGCAGCACAGCGAGGTCGTCCGCGTCGCGGAGCATCTGGCCGACGAGATGCGAGCCGACGCCGATGAGGAGGCAGCCGCGTTGCGGCGGGAGACCGATGAGTTCATTGACGCGCGCATGGCGAGCTTTGAGTCGGTTCTCCACAAGACCGTGAGCCAGGTACGGACTGCCCGAGCGCGGCTTTCGGAGCGCAGCGGGTTGGACGCAGGCGACACGATGAAGCTGGACAGGCGCGCCTTTACGGAGTAGATGAAGCTGGCAGCGCACCTTTACGGAGTGGTCGGTGTGGTCGCGGTACCCGTGCTTTTGTTTTGAGGGCCTACTCACCGGTAGGGTTGGGCGTCGGTCGCGACGAGGAGCGGGGCCGCTCGGCTTGGAAGGATTGCGATGAGTTCGCCGCATCGCCCGCTGGACCCCCGCTCAGGTTTGGTCCTCGACACCCACGAACTGGGCCGTCGCGCGGGCGCAATGAAGGTGGTTCGGGCAACCGTTGAAGCACCGGCGGATTTGGGAGTCGCCGTGATCGGCGTACCACCGGGATCACCGGTCGAGCTGGATCTTCGGCTTGAGTCGGTCGTCGAGGGAGTGCTGGTCTCCGGCACAGCGGCGGTCGAGGTTCGCGGAGAGTGCGTACGGTGCCTCGGGGAAGTCTCTGGTCAAGTTCAAGTCGATATCCAGGAGCTGTTCGTCTACCCCGGGGCCGAACCAGATAATGACCTCGCCAGCCGGCTACAGGGCGACCTGATCGACCTCGAGCCGCTGCTCCGCGACGAGGTGGTACTGGATCTGCCGTTCCAACCCTTGTGTCGGGATGACTGTCTGGGGCTGTGCGTCGAGTGTGGTGCCAATGTGAACAAGGATCCCGACCATCGCCACGAGACTGATATCGACCCTCGATGGGAAGCTCTCCGCGGTATTGAGGGTGACGGCGGCAAATCTTACGATGTGTTAGAACCAGCCCCACAGGCAACGAAATTTCCGGGCAAGAGTGCCCGGAGGAACCAGGAGTGAAGTCGTGGCCGTTCCCAAGAGGCGAATGTCGCGCAGCAATACGCGCCACCGCCGTTCCCAGTGGAAGGCGTCCGTGCCCGCGCTGGTGACGTGCGCGAATCCCGCTTGTCGCGAGAAGCACCTGCCCCATGTGGCGTGTCCTTCGTGCGGGCAGTACGGGCCTCGCGCAGCCCGTCGACAGGTTCTTTCGTCCTGATCCGGTCAGAGGCGACGGCAATTCGCCTACCCGCGGGAGACCTTCTAACCGAGCTCGGGATGAGTGTTGATCCTGAGCTGCTCGACCGTGCCTTGACCCACCGGTCTTATGCGTACGAGCAGGGTGGTCTCCCCACCAATGAGCGTTTGGAATTCCTCGGTGACTCGGTCCTCGGTTTGGTCGTTACCGAGCACCTGTTCGTCACCTATCCCGATCTTTCGGAGGGCCAGCTCGCCAAGTTGCGCGCCGCTGTGGTCAACTCGCGAGCGCTGGCTGACATCGCCCGCGAACTCGATCTGGGCGCAGTCATCCACCTAGGCCGCGGCGAGGAGAGCACCGGAGGCCGCGACAAATCCTCGATTCTCGCCGACACCATGGAGGCCGTCATCGGCGCGGTCTTCTTGCAGCATGGCATCGACGCCGCACGGGCGTTCGTACACCATCTCTTCGACCCCTTGATGGCCGAGGTCGCCACCCGCGGAGCGGGCCTGGACTGGAAGACCAGCCTCCAGGAGATCGCCTCCATGAGCGGCCTTGGCGTACCCGTCTATGACGTGGTGGAGTCGGGACCCGATCACGCCAAGACCTTTCAAGCAATGGTCAGCATCGACGACCACAGCTACGGACCGGGTGCAGGGCGGAACAAGAAAGAGGCCGAGCAGAACGCGGCAGCCCTCGCCTTCGCCGCGCTGAAGGGCAGCCGCGGCTCCGGACCGGTCGCGGCCCGCTAGCGCAGAGCGAGATCGTGTTTAGTTGCTCGCTCCGCTTTGGAGTCCGCCTACTTCGTCGTCGCTCGAGGACGAAAAGCATGTCCCCTCGCTCCGTTCCATTGCTCGCTCCGCTCGCTGAGGCTAGCGCTCGTGAGCCGCTGCCTTCCTCCCTCGCTCGCAGACGAAAGGCGTGTCGGCTCGCTCGCTCGTCCAGGCCAGCGACGCGCCAGCCTGGCTCAGCACGCCGGAGCGCGATCGGTGTCTAATTGCTCGCTCCGCTCGCTGCGATCGCGCTTTGGAGTCCGCCTACTTCGTCGTCGCTCGAGGACGAAAAGCATGTCCCCTCGCTCCTCCTCAGCACGCCGGAGTGCGATCGGTGCCTGAACTTCCTGAGGTCGAGGTCGTACGCCGCGGCCTTGCCAACAGCATCTCTGGACGACATATCAGCGGCGTACGCGTGCTGCATCCTCGGCCGGTACGCCGGCACCTGACGGGCCCGGCAGACTTCGAGCATCAGGTCACCGGCCGGACGTTCGCCGAGCCTCGGCGGCGAGGAAAGTATCTGTGGTTGCCCTTCACCGATGGCGACGCGATCTTGGCTCACCTGGGCATGAGTGGCCAGTTTCGTCTGGCCGACGCCGACTCGCCGCTCGTGCCGAATACCAGAATCATCTTCGCCTTCGCCGACGGCGAGCCTGGGCTGCGCTTCGTCGACCAGCGGATGTTCGGTGGGTTGTCCGTCTCGCCGGGGGGCGGCGAGCTGCCGCCTGAGATCGCGCACATTGGCCGCGACCCTTTCGATCCCGAGTTCGATCTGGCTGAAGTCATCACGCGCTTACGCCGCCGGAACAGTGCGATCAAGCGGTCGATGTTGGATCAGCAGCTGGTGTCGGGGATTGGCAACATCTACGCCGATGAAGCACTGTGGGCGGCTCGTGTGCACTACGCCCGGCCAACCAAGTCGATGTCTCGCCGTCAGGCGGCCAGTGTGATCGACGCCGCTGCTGCGGTGATGAGAAAGGCTCTGGACAACGGCGGCACCTCCTTCGACGCCCTCTACGTCAACGTCAACGGATCGAGCGGCTACTTCGACCGATCGCTGGCGGTGTACGGCCGCGAAGGGCTTCCCTGTTTGCGCTGCGGAACATCCATCCGCCGTGAGCCGTTCATGAACCGTTCGTCCTATCGTTGTCCACACTGTCAACGAGCTCCACGCGGGTTCAAGGCCCAAAGCGGGACGCGCGAGCATTTGGGGAAGTATGAGGCATAGCTGCGAGCGGCCCATCCGCAGTGCATGCGGCTCTGCGAGGAAGGTGGGTATTAGCTGAACGTGATGGAACGGCTCAGGCACTACGTACTCGTTCGCCATGGCCAAAACTGGATCCAGCTCTTCCGGTTCGGCCTCGTTGGCGCGTCCGGCGTTGTCGTCAACCTGTTCGTTGCAATCATGTGCAAGAAGATCGGTCAAGACGAGAATGGCATCTTCTTCGACTTGCCCCTCACCGAATTCAACGTCCGCTGGTATCACGCCTACTCGACCATCGCGTTCCTGGTTGCGAACCTCTGGAACTTCGAGCTCAACCGGCTGTGGACCTTTCGCAGCGCAAAGCACAGCGGCTGGTTTCGGGAGTACTTCCCCTTCCTTACGGTCGGCATCCTCGGCCAGATCGTTGGCCTGGGCATCCTCACGCTGTTGATGCACCCGAACTCGATCTTCTCTTTGTCATCGACCTTCTTCGACAACTCAACCGGCTTCCGAACCCGCTTCTACTGGGCGCAGTTGATCACCATCGCGATCATCACCCCACTGTCGTTCCTGCTGAACAAGTTCTGGACCTTCTCCGCGGTACGCGTAAGGCATCAGGTCGCCGAGACCGCACCGGAGGAAACCATCCAAACCGAGCATCCGACTGCTGGTGTCTGACATGGCCGCCGGGCGGCAATAGCCGGACCCGCCCTGCGACGTACCCGGACTCAGGGTCGCCGTCGGTTACAGTGAAGTTCGCCTTCGCAGCCGATCTTCGCCTGAGCTCACACCGTCGAGAGGTGAGACGTTGTACCTCAAGAGCCTGACCTTGCGTGGATTCAAGTCCTTCGCGTCGGCTACCACCCTGAATTTTGAGCCGGGTATCACCTGCGTGGTCGGTCCCAATGGCTCGGGCAAGTCGAACGTCGTGGATGCGCTCAGCTGGGTGATGGGTGAGCAGGGCGCGAAGACATTGCGTGGCGGAAAGATGGAGGACGTCATCTTTGCGGGCACCTCTGGTCGTGCCCCGCTGGGTCGCGCGGAGGTCGTGCTCACCATCGACAACTCCGACGGTGCGCTGCCCATCGACTACTCCGAGGTGACCATTTCTCGGACGATGTTCCGCAACGGCGGGTCCGAGTACGCCATCAACGGCAATGTGGCGCGTCTACTGGACATCCACGAGCTGCTCAGCGACTCCGGAATCGGCCGAGAGATGCACGTCATCGTTGGCCAGGGACAGCTCGATTCGATCTTGCAGGCGACACCGGAGACTCGTCGCGGCTTTATCGAGGAGGCTGCGGGGGTACTCAAGCATCGCAAGCGCAAGGAGAAAGCCGTCCGGAAGCTTGAGGCGTGCGACGCAAACCTCAACCGGTTGTCCGACCTGATCAACGAGATCCGACGCCAGCTGAAGCCGCTAGGCCGGCAAGCCGAGGTGGCCCGCAAGGCCGCCATCATCCAGGCCGAGGTGCGCGATGCGAAGGCGCGCCTGTTGGCCGATGACGTGCTCCAGGCAACGCAGGCGCTGCGGTCCGAGCTCGCCGACGAGCAGGCGATGCATGAGCGGCGCCGGGCGCTCGAGCAGGCACTCGAGGCCGCGAGGACGGCGGAGGTGGCCGCAGAAGCGGCCGTACGCGAGGGCATACCGCGACTCGCGGCTACCCAAGAGATCTGGTATTCACTCGCGGCGCTCAGAGAGCGAGTCGCCAGCACACTGTCCATTGCGCGAGAACGCATGCGGCAAGCCGAGGACGATCCGGGCGAGTTGCTCTTCGCCCGCGACCCGGACGAACTGGACCGAGAGGCTTCTCGGATCGCAGCACAAGAGACTGAGCTGTCGAGCGAGCTGGAGGAGCGAGCCCAGGCGCTGGAGGATGCCACAGCCCATCGAACAGCGTGTGAGGACGCCCATCATGGCGAGGAAAATCGGCTAGCGGCGGTCATTCGTGCCGCGGCCGACCGGCGGGAAGGACTGGCCAGGCTTGCCGGCCAGGTCAATTCGCTGCGTAGCCGAGGCGAGGCGGCGGCTGCCGAGATCAGCCGGTTGACTGCGGCCCAGCGAGAAGCCGCCGAGAGGGCCGACCAAGCGTCCCGGGCATTCACTGCGCTGGAGACCAAGGTCGCCGGTCTCGACGCCGGCGAGCACGGGCTCGACGCCGACCATGAGGTGGCCTTGTCGACGCTGAATGACATCGAAGAGCAGCAGGCTGAGCTGCGGCGTGAGGAGCAAGTCGCCACCCAGGATCGGGCCGCCCTCGCCGCGCGCGTCGAGGCACTCCGCCTCGGACTCGATCGTAGGGATGGCTCCTCCGCGCTGCTCGCAACGACCGATCGACTCGGCGGTCTGCTCGGCTCGGTTGCCGCATTGATCAGGGTTCATGCTCCCTATGAGATAGCTATTGCGGCGGCCTTCGGCGCAGCGGCGGACGCCGTGGCCGTAACCGATATGGAGGCGGCGGTTGAGGCGTTCGAACATCTCAAGGCCGAGGACTTGGGGCGCGCCGGCCTGCTGCTCGGTGACCTGGTCGAGACCGAGCGGACTGATGATTGGCCTGCTCTGCCTTCCTCGGCCCGATACGCCGTGGAGGTGGTCGATGTGGCGGACCAGCTCTCTGCGGCGGTGCATCGGATCCTACGGAAGGTCGTGCTCGTCGAGGACCTCGCTGCCGCCCGCCGCCTGGTTGCCAGCCTGCCTGATTTGGTGGCCGTCACACCCGACGGCGATGTGCTCAGTGCCCACTTTGCCGCCGGTGGATCATCGGTAACTCCCACCCTGATCGAACTGCAGTCGGCCATCGACGATGCTGAGCGTCGCTTGACTGACGCCGGCCACGCATGCGATCGGCTCCGTTTCGCCCAGAGCCAGCTGGATGAGCAGCATCGTCAGGCGAGCGCCTCGGTCGAGATCACGCTCGCACGGCTGCATCAATCCGACGCTGCCATGGCAGCACTGGCTGAAGAGCTTGGCGAGCTCAGCTCGACGGCTCGTTCTGCGTTCGCCGAAGCCGATCGCCTGCAGCAGGCGACGACGCAAGCCCAAGAGGCTCGTGAACGCGACGTCGCCGGGCTCGCCGAGCTAGAACACCGGCTCGAGCTGGCCACTGAGAGCGGAGACGAGAGCGAACCGAATCCAGCTGAGCGTGACCGGTTGGCCGAGCAGGCCAGGCTGGCCCGCGCCGCCGAGATGGATGCGCGGCTTGCTCTGCGCACCCTTGAGGAACGGGCTCGTGCGCTCGCCGGCCGGGCCGATGCGCTGCGGCGCGCGGCCGAACACGAACGTCAGGCGCGCGTGCGTGAGATTGCCCGTCGGGAGCGAATGTTGCGGGAAGCGCGTACGGCGGCGGCCGTCCACGTCGGAGCAACCTATCTCGCGCAGCACCTCGAACGCTCGCTGACCTTGGCTGCAGGCGAGCGAACTGAGGCTGAGGCTTCACGAAGCGACGCCGAAGCCGCGCTGGTCGCGGAACGCGCCGCTGTGCGCTCGCTGACCCGTGATTTCGAGTCATTGGTTGACGCAGCCCATCGGGACGAGATGGCCCGAGCCGAGCAGCAGATGAGGGTTGACGCTCTGGCCGAGCGAGTCATGGTTGAGCTCGGGCTGGACACCGCAGCCTTGCTGGCCGAGTACGGGCCGGACCAGCCGGTGCCGGTGCTGAAGGCCGCGAGCGACTGCGCGGCAGAGGACGCAGCGGCAGAAGATGAGATGGGTCAACCTCAGCCGGTGCCCTACGTGCGAGAGCTGCAGCAAAAGAGGTTGCGTATCGCGGAGCGCGAACTGAGCCTGTTAGGCCGGGTCAACCCGCTAGCTTTGGAGGAATTCGACGCCCTCGAGGAGCGACACCGATTCCTGTCCGAGCAGCTCGAGGACCTGCGGAAGACGCGTCGGGATCTCCTCGACATCATTGCCGAGGTCGACAACAGAGTTGAGCAGGTCTTCGCCGAGGCGTACGACGATGTCGCGACAGCCTTCGAGCGCGTGTTTGCCCGACTCTTCCCGGGCGGTGAAGGCCGGCTGGTCCTGACCGAGCCGGGGAACTGGCTGACGACCGGAGTCGATGTCGAGGCGCGGCCGCCGGGCAAGAAGATCAAGCGGCTCTCCCTACTGTCGGGCGGCGAACGCGCCCTAGTGGCGGTCAGTTTCCTGATCTCGCTCTTCATTGCCCGGCCAAGCCCGTTTTACATCCTGGACGAGGTCGAGGCCGCTCTCGACGACACCAACCTTGGTCGCCTGCTGGAGATCTATGAGGAGCTACGGGCCACGAGCCAGCTGCTGGTGATTACTCATCAGAAGCGGACCATGGAGATCGCTGACGCGCTGTACGGAATCAGCATGCGGGGCGACGGTGTCTCAACCGTGATCTCTTCTCGGTTGCGAGAGATCGAGTCGGTCGCCTGAACCGCACCATGACGGGCGGCACCGTTTCGCCGACTGCAGGAGCTCGCAGGGTGGGTGCGGCGAAGGGCCAGGCGTCGTTCGCGAGCGACGAAGGAGGCGAATCTGCGGGCTGCCTGTCAGAGTGCAATCAGAAGTTGTGATGAAATCGAGAACTTGAAATCAGCCTTTCGCTACCGACATCGCGATCTTGGCTTGGCACACTTGTCTCACCGAGCTGTTCCAGCGGCTCCGCACATAAATCGCCATCCCTGCCATCAACCGCTTGTCATCATGACCGCTTCTAGCTAGCGCGCTGTCCACCCGTAAGACAGTTCCTTCCCCCGTACGCCTCACCATCGACTGTCTGAAAGGAAAGTCGTGACCTCCATCGTCGTCGCCATGATTGTGATATTCGTCCTTGTCGCCTGCACCGTGGGCATGGTCCTGCTAGGAATCGAGGGCCGCGGCAAGCAGCGCGCGCCCAAGCTTGCCGATCGAATGGCCCGCGCGGCACGGCACCTCAACGGTGATGGGGATCCGCCCGCGCGTCTCGTCAAGCTGATCGAGTCCAACCGCGGTCGCTGAGCAGGTGCGCCGGCTCTCCTCGCCTAGGATGAGCCGGTGGATGCGACAACTCTCTGGTTGATCGTTGGCGTGATTCTGCTGTTGGTTGTCGGTCTCGTCGGTTTCCTCGCCGTCGGCCGGCGTCGAGCGCTGCGTACCGGTGAACAGCCGCCGAGCATTGAGGCCCCGCCACGAGGCAGGGAGGCGCCCGCCACGGACTCGGGTGATGAACCATCTGCAACCCGGGTCGATATGCCAGCTGTCCCATCTGAGGTCGAGCTTCCTGAGGTAGAGATCGTTCCGGAAGCGCCTGCTCTGGACCGTCCAGAGGCTCCCGAAAGCCGGCTGGTACGCCTGCGACGCCGCCTGGCCGGGTCCAATAGTGCGCTCAGTCGCGGTTTGCTGCTGCTGATTACCCGCGATCGGATCGATGAAGATACCTGGGAGGAGTTCGAAGAGACCCTGATTACCTCCGATCTTGGTGTCGCACCGGCGACTGAGCTGGTGGACTCGCTGCGGAACAAGCTTCGGGTGGAGGGGATCTCCGAGCCGGGAAGGGCGCGAGCGATCCTGCGGGCCGAGCTGATCAAGCTCGTCGACCCGACCCTGGACCGCAGCATCAATGCTGACCGAACCGATCAGCCTGCGGTGGTCATGGTCGTGGGAGTGAACGGGACGGGGAAAACCACCACCGTCGGCAAACTGGCCCGGGTTTTGGTGGCTGAGGACAAGGACGTGCTGCTCGGCGCTGCCGACACCTTCCGAGCGGCCGCCGCAGACCAGCTCGAGACGTGGGGTAGCCGGGTCGGAGTGCCGACCGTGCGAGGTGCCGAAGGCGCCGACCCTGCAAGCGTCGCCTTTGAGGCCGTGAAGGCTGGCATCGAGCTGGAGGTCGACGTGGTGTTGATCGACACTGCGGGCCGGCTGCATACCAAGGTCGGTCTGATGGATGAGCTGGGCAAGGTCAAGAGGGTGATCGAGCGTCAGGCTCCGGTCGGTGAGGTGTTGTTGGTGCTGGACGCAACCACCGGCCAGAATGGGCTCATTCAGGCTCGGATCTTCGCGGAGGTTGTGGACGTGACCGGCATCGTGCTGACCAAGCTGGACGGCTCAGCCAAGGGCGGCATCGTCGTTCAAGTGCAACGGGAGCTGGGCGTACCGGTCAAGCTGGTCGGTCTTGGCGAAGGTGCTGATGATCTTGCTCCATTCGATGCAGAGATGTTCGTCGATGCCCTGCTGGAGCAGGCAGCATGACGAGCATCCTGTACCCACCTGTCGAGGGCGCTGCCTTCGATGCGTTCATGAAAACCGCCGCGCCGGCCAGCCGTGATCATCACCGGTGGCAGCCGGAGGACGGCAACATGCCTGCGCTCTACCTCAGCCACGGTGCTCCGCCGGTCTTTAATGACGCGCACTGGATGGAACAGCTGTTCAGCTGGTCGCGATCACTGCCGAAGCCAACGGCGATTGTGATCGTCAGCGCCCACTGGGAGGCCGCGCCGCTCGCACTTTCCTCACCAGCAACCGGTACCCGACTGGTTTATGACTTCAGTGGATTCGGTCGGCGGTACTTCGACATGACCTATCCCACACCGGATGCATCGGCGCTCGCGGCCCAGATCAGCTCGCTGATGTCAGACCTCGAGCCGGTCCATGAGCATCCCAGCCGCGGTCTTGATCATGGCGCTTGGGTGCCGCTAAAGGTGATGTACCCCTATGCGGACGTACCGGTGGTGCAACTGAGCATGCCGACGCACGATCCGGACCGGCTGATGCGGATCGGACAGCAGCTGCGCCCACTGCGAGAGCAGGGAGTGTTGATCATCGGTTCCGGTTACATGACACACGGCCTGCCGTTCCTCGGCAGGGACAGCTGGGAGCACAATGTGATCCCCGGCTGGTCGCGGGAGTTTGATGCCTGGGCGGCCGAGGCATTGGCGGCGGGGCGGATCGATCTGTTGGAGGACTTCCGGCACGCGCCCGGAATGCCGTATGCGCACCCGACCGTCGAGCACTACACGCCGATCTTCGTCACGTTCGGGGCTGCCACTGATCCCACAGCGCCGCCGACCGTGGTCATCGACGACTTTCAGATGGGTTTGGCAAAGCGGTCGTTCCAGGTCGCATAGAGCAGGAGACCAGCGCAACTGCAGTGGTCGGCATCTGTTTCTACGCTTGCTGTCACAGAGCTCCAGGCCTAAGCCGGGGTCCCTGACCCGACGTTTTCGCGTCTGTGCTGGCTAACGGATCCGTACCCGGCTGATTTGGCGATCGTTTTCACGGATGTGATGGACAACGTACGCACCCCGACCGCAATGAGCGACCGAATCGGAAGTCAGCGCAGTGGGCGGCCCAGGTTCAGTGCCGTCTCAGAGTCGGCGTAATGGCCGAAGCGCTCGACATCGACGTAGCCGCTCGACCGGTAGAGGGCAACAGCTGCGACCTGCGGTTGGCCGGTCTCGAGCACCATCCAGTCGGCGCCGGCCGCCGCGGCGCTCGCTTCCAAGGCTGCCAACACACTGCGGGCGAAGCCGTGTCCGCGTACGCGTTCCTCCACGAACATGCGCTTGATCTCCGCCGGCCGCTGCGCCACGTGTGGCACTCCAGGCGGTCGAAAGCGCCAGCCACCCATGGCGACGGCCTCTTCGGCGAGGTAGCCGACGAGAAACGCTCCGTTCGGAGGACTGAAGTCGGCC
This sequence comes from Propionibacteriaceae bacterium, assembly GCA_035535155.1. Classification (GTDB taxonomy): domain Bacteria; phylum Actinomycetota; class Actinomycetes; order Propionibacteriales; family Propionibacteriaceae; genus Microlunatus. The sequence goes on along the minus strand of DATLQP010000270.1, from coordinate 4,129 downwards.
GTGGTGAAGGGCGTCTCGTCAGGTCCTCCGTAGATCGTGACGTAGAACGCTTGTGCTGCAGAGGTCAACGCCGTGACGTCTGGGTGCTCATACGGCACCTGCAACAGCCGAAACCTTCCGGGCATCAGCACAGCGTAGGAGCTAGTCGACGTGTCTTCGCCGACCCGGGCCGTACGGCAGGTTAGTAGGCTGAGTCAGTCCAGAAACCCGACGTAAGGACACTCGTGTTCGACACCCTGCAAGACCGCCTCGCGGCGACGTTCAAGAACCTGCGCGGCAAGGGCCGGCTGTCCGAGGCCGATATCGACGCGACGGCCCGCGAAATTCGCATTGCGCTTCTTGAGGCCGACGTCAATCTGGCAGTAGTCAGGGAGTTCATTGCCGCGCTCAAGGAGCGGGCGCGCGCCACCGAGCTCTCGGGTGCCCTCAATCCAGCCCAGCAAGTGATCAAGATCGTCAACGACGAGTTGATCGGCATTCTCGGCGGCGAGACCAGGGTGCTGCGTTACGCGAAGCGGCCACCGACCATGATCATGCTCGCTGGTCTGCAGGGGTCCGGTAAGACGACGCTGGCCGCCAAGCTCGGTTTGTGGCTGAAGGAGCAGGGTCATTCGCCGCTGCTCGTGGCAGCGGACTTACAGCGGCCCAACGCGGTGAACCAGTTGCAGGTGGTCGGCCAGCGAGCCGGGGTCCACGTCTTTGCGCCTGAGCCCGGCAACACCTCGACGCGGAGCGACATCGATCAACCAAGCGGCGACCCGGTCGCAGTAGCCCGCTCCTCGATCGCCGAAGCCGAGCGTCGCCTGTACGACGTCGTGATCGTTGACACCGCTGGCCGGTTGGGCGTCGACACCGAGCTGATGCAGCAGGCCGCCGACATTCGCGATGCCGTGCATCCGGATGAAGTGCTCTTCGTCGTAGACGCCATGATCGGCCAGGATGCGGTCAATACGGCAAATGCTTTTGCCGAGGGAGTGGGCTTCGACGGGGTCGTGCTGACCAAGCTCGATGGTGACGCCCGCGGCGGTGCAGCCCTCTCGATTGCGCGTGTGACGGGCAAGCCGATCATGTTCGCTTCCAATGGCGAGGCGCTCAAGGACTTCGACGTCTTCCATCCCGACCGGATGGCCAGCCGGATCCTCGGTATGGGCGACATGCTGACGCTGATCGAGCAGGCCGAGAAGACCTTCGACACTGAACAGTCGGCCAAAGCGGCTGCGAAGCTAGCCGGACACGGGGGCGAGTTTGGGCTGGCGGACTTCCTTCAGCAGATGCAGATGGTCCGCAAGATGGGTCCGCTGTCGAAGGTTTTCGGCATGCTGCCAGGGATGGGTGAGCTCAAGGACCGGATTGCCGGCATCGACGAGCGAGACGTCGACCGGATTGAGGCAGTCATCCATTCCATGACACCGGGTGAGCGCGACAATCCGAAGATCATTGACGGGTCGCGGCGGGCACGCATCGCCAAGGGAGCAGGCGTTGAGGTGTCTGAAGTCAATGCCTTGATCAACCGCTTCTTCGAGGCACGCAAGATGATGAGCTCACTGGCGACCGGTGCGATGCCTGGGATGCCTGGGATGGCTGGCATACCAGGTGGTCGCCGGCAACCGACACGATCCAAGAAGAAGGGTGGCCGCGGGGTCTCCGGCAACCCGGCCAAACGCAATGCTGCCCAGCAGCCAGCTGCGCCTGCCGAACCCGCTGCCGCGGTTGGCGCGGGGGAATTCGATCAAGCCGCGCTCGAGAAGGCGATGGCAGAGTTCGAACTGCCGCCTGAGCTGCGCAGCCGCTTCACCAAGTAACGAGTCATGGGGCCCGGGCCAGTCGAAGGGCGCGATCGCCTCCACCTCGCCGGCGTGGTGCTGCCAGAGGGAGAGCATCGCGATCTCTGGGTAGTGGATGGCGTGATCCGCACCGAGCCGGTCTCCGACGCGCAAACAATCGCTAGCGGGGCCTGGATCATGCCCGGCCTCGTTGACGCGCACTGCCACGTCGGGCTCGAGAGGCAAGGCGCGGTCTCGGATGAGCGGGCGGAACAGCACGCCATTGCCGATCGGGATTCGGGGGCGTTGCTGCTCCGGGACGCCGGCAGCCCGGCCGACACACGGTGGATGGACCGACGGGCCGATCTTCCGAAGATCATCCGCGCCGGGCGGCACATCGCGCGGCCCAAGCGCTATCTGCGCAATTACGGCGCGGAAGTGGAACCGGATGAGTTGATCACTGAGGTGGAGCGCCAGGCTGCCCGCGGGGATGGCTGGGTGAAAATCGTCGGGGACTGGATCGACCGAGACATTGGTGATCTTGCCCCGCTGTGGCCGGCAGATCTTGCGAAGGCAGCCATTGCCCGTGCCCACGAACTCGGCTGCCGGGTGACCGCACACGTCTTTGGCGAGCAAGCCGTCGCCGAACTCGTGGCCGGCGGGATCGACGGCATCGAGCACGGGACGGGAATCGATGAGGCGACGACTCGGCTGATGGCAGAGCGCCAGGTCGCGCTGGTTCCGACCATGATCCAGCTCGATCAATTCGAGACGTACGCCCAGTCCGGTGAGGAACGGTATCCGGCGTACGCCCGCCATATGCGTGCCCTCTACGCCGGCCGCCTTGACTGCTTCGCAAAGGCTCTGGACGCAGGCGTTCCGATCTACGCCGGTACTGACGCCGGCGGCTTTATCGCGCACGGCCTGGTCGGCAAGGAAATCGCGGCGCTGGCGCAGTTCAGTTCGGCTGAGTACGCCCTGGGCGCGGGCTCATGGCGAGCTCGCGACTGGCTCGGCCACCCCGCGACGCTCGGCGACGGGGCACCGGCCGACCTCGTGGTCTTTGCCACCGACCCACGTGTCGACCTCGGCGTGCTGAGTGCCCCACGCCAGGTGATCTTGCGTGGGGCACTCATCGGCTGACCTAGCTAGCACGTACCTCAGGGAGCGATGGTGATCACCAGTGTCGCCGTACGCTGCCCTGGCTTGGCCTTGGTGACAGCCTCCAGCCCACGTGTGGTCTTGACCAGCTTCAGCGCCGCCGGCGCCCCGTTCAGGGTCGCCGAGGCGACCGTCGCCCCATCCGGCAGGACGGCGCCGATCCGTAGGTCGATCCGGCCGTGCCGGGTGACCTTCGTGGTGAACGTCGAACCCTGGTGCTCCGCGGACACATCGATTGCGAGCGCGCCCAGTTTGACGGTATCCGCCGACGCCTTGGACTGGCCGGCCGGCAGTTGCGGCACCACCGCGACCCGACCGCGGCCGGCTTCCGGCGAGACGCCGAGCCACTGGTGAATGACCGGCCAAAGCACGCCGTACGCGCCCCAGGCCTGCATGACCATCGATCGCTCCGTGAACAGCCGGTCGATGTTGGCCCCGAAGTCACCACCCGGAACGATCTCCGGCATGGCGCCCGGCATCTCCCACAAACTCGGGTCGAGCTGGCTGCGGGCATTACCGTTCAGGTAGACACCCTGCTGATTGTCGCCGAGCCGGCCGTAGTTGCCCTCGCTCACCCCGGCAATGGCGCTGTTGAGGGTGAAGATGTTCCGCTCGCTGGGCACCTCGGAGACCACCGAGTCACAACTCTCACCAGGGTTGCCACCGGCAGCCGAGGTCGGTCCTGTTCCGGTGTGGAAGAGGCCCAGCTCGTCAGTGAAGCAGGGCCGCTCATGCTGTTTCAGCGTGGTGTTCCCGTGCTCGTCGGAGGCTAGCGGCGCCGAACGGCGGCCAGGCAGGTCGGGCAGCACGGCGTCGGTCGGCGTGAGCCCGATCCAGTGTCGCTGGAAGACCTTCTTGTTACCCGGGTCGTCGAGCGAGTCGGCGTAGGAGAGGGCGCCGTCGGCGGCGTACCACCAGTCGTCTTCGAACTTGTCGAGCAGCGCCTTCGCCTTCTTGGTGGCCCAGCGCTTCGTCTGGCTATCGCCGACCGCTTTGGCAAGATCAGCAAGGTCGGCGTAGCCGCGGATGGTGTAGACGGCGTTGTCCAGCTTCTCCTCGCCCATGCCAGCGCGTTCGACATTGCCCAATCCCTCGGGCCAACCGTCGCCGTCCTCATCGAGCGTTGCGACGTATTTCATGGCCTTGACGCTCGCCGGGTAGAGATCGGAGAGGAACCTCTTGTCTCCGGTCCAGCGCCAGATCAA
>DATLQP010000269.1:0-3259 GCA_035535155.1 Propionibacteriaceae bacterium | reverse complement strand
CTTCGGGTTGTGCGGGATCCCGAGCGTGTTGATCGGGGTATTGCTCGAGTCGGGCGTCAATGATCTTGAAGTGGTGTCGAACAACTGCGGGGTCGACGGTTGGGGGCTCGGCCAGCTGCTGGACACCCGGCAGATCCGGCGGGTGGTGGCCTCCTATGTGGGGGAGAACAAGGAGTTTGCCCGGCAGTACCTCACGGGTGAGCTCGAGGTGGAGCTCACACCCCAAGGCACGCTTGCCGAACGGCTGCGGGCCGGCGGCTCGGGCATCCCAGCGTTCTACACCGCGACGGGAGTCGGAACCCAGGTGGCCGATGGTGGTCTGCCGTGGCGTTATGACGCGCACGGCAACGTCCTAATCTCCTCACCAGCCAAGGAAACGAGGCCCTTCATCACCGCCGACGGTGAGAAGACATTCGTCCTGGAGCAAGCGATCATCTGCGACTTCGGGCTGGTGCGGGCTTGGAAAGGTGATCGGCACGGCAACTTGATGTATCGGTCCTCAGCTCGCAACTTCAATCCCATGGCTGCCATGTCGGGCAAGATCACGATCGCCGAGGTAGAGCAGCTCGTGGAGCCTGGTGATCTTGATCCGGATCAGATTCACACGCCTGGGGTTTATGTTCATCGCGTCCTGCCCCTAACAGCTGAACAGGCCGCTGACAAGCGGATCGAGCGCGCCACCGTACGCCCGAGGCTTACCGGTGGCCCTTCGACAAGCTCAGGGCACAAGCCGGCCCAGGAGGCATCATGAGCTGGACCCGCGAGCAGATGGCAGCGCGAGCGGCCGCCGAGTTGAGCGACGGCAGCTATGTCAACCTCGGCATCGGATTGCCGACACTGGTACCAAACTATGTCGCCGACGGCGTTGAGCTAGTGCTGCAGTCGGAGAACGGGCTGCTTGGCGTCGGCCCCTATCCCTACCAGGGTGAGGAAGACCCAGATTTGATCAACGCCGGCAAGGAAACCGTCACCTTGCGGAGGGGAGCGTCGATCTTCGATTCGGCCACCTCGTTCGGGATGATCAGGGGCGGCAAGATCGACACCGCGATTCTCGGCGCCATGCAAGTGTCTGCCACCGGCGACATTGCCAACTGGACCATACCCGGAAAGATGATCAAGGGCATGGGCGGTGCGATGGACATTGCCAATGGCGCCAAGCGAGTGATCGTCTTGATGGAGCATGTTGCCAGGGACGGCTCGTACAAGATCGTCAAGGAGTGCTCGCTGCCCTATACCGGCCGAGGGTCGGTGCAGCGCATCATTACCGATCTCGGGGTGCTCGACGTCACGCCTCAGGGACTCCAACTTGTTGAGCTTGCTCCAGATGTCTCGGAGGAGGAATTGCGAGACAAGACCGAACCACCCGTACTCGGGCTGCCATGATCGCGGCCCAGACGCCCATCGCAGTAACGGGCGCCACCGGTCGGCTCGGCGGCCGGGTGGCTCGACGACTCGCCGAGCTCGGCGTTGATCAACGCCTCTTGGTACGCGATCCGGCCAGAGCGCCCGCCTTGCCTGGCAGCCACATCGCGACGGCCGAATACAGCGACCGCGCCGCGGTTCGGGTAGCCCTGTCCGGCGTCCATACCGTCTTTATGGTCTCCGCATCCGAAACTCCGGACCGCGTTCAGCAACACCTGGCCTTTATCGACGCAGCGGTCGACGCCGGAGTGCAGCGGGTCGTGTACGTGTCCTTCTTCGGCGCCTCCCCCACAGCGACGTTCACCCTGGCCCGCGACCACTGGGCAACCGAGGAACATCTGCGTTCGGTCGGGGTGGCCCACACGATCCTGCGGGACAACATCTACGCCGACTTCACGCCCTTCTTCATCGGTACGGACGGGGGCATCCGTGGTCCGGCAGGTGACGGGAAGGCAGCAGTCGTGGCTCAGGCCGATATCGCCGACGTGGCCGCAGTAGTGCTGACCAGCGATGGCGCGTACGACGAGCGAACGCTGAACCTGACCGGGCCGGCAGCTCTGACGATGAACGAGATCGCCAGCATCTTGAGTGAGCGTCTCGGCCGGCCCGTCAGCTACATTCCCGAGACGATCGAGGAGGCGTACGCGTCACGCGCCGGCTACGGCGCGCCGCCGTGGCAGATGGATGCCTGGGTCAGCACGTACGCCGCCATTGCTGCCGGCGAACTGGCCGAGGTCAGCGAGGACAGTGCCGAGGTGACCGGTCAACCGGCCACCTCGTTGGAGCAAGTGCTGGCAGCCGGTGATTAGACCCTGTACGTGTCGTGGCGTTCCATGGCATGTGGCCGGCGGCTAGGACATCTGATCTCCTTATTCATGATCATTCGCTAGGCGTTCCGCAGGATCCGGGCTATCTCACGCTGACCGCGCTGCTCGGCATGCTGCAGCGCCGTGACCCCCTGACGATCAGCGATTCTGGGATCGGCACCGGCGTCGAGGAGGATGGTCACGATTTGCTGGTAGCGTCTCGATCCGTCGCCGAGAATCACCACCTCAAGCAGGGCTGTCCAGCCGAGATTGTTGACATGGTCGACCTCGATATCGGTGCGCACCACACGTCGCACGTACCCGACGTGACCACGTTCGCTTGCCGGGATCAGCGACGTTCCGCCAAACCGGTTACGAATCCTCAGATCTGGGCGGGCAGGCAGCAACACCTCAACCATGTCGACGCTGCCGGTCACGCCGGTGACCAGCCATGGCGTGTCATGTTGATCATCCAGCGCATCCGGATTGGCGCCCATGTGGACCAGCAGCCGAGCGACCGCGAGCCGGTCCGCCGTTGCAGCGAGCAGGAGCGGCGTACGACCTCGCTCGTCGCGGGCTTCAAGGTTCGCTCCGGCCCCCAGAGCGAGCGCTGCAGCGGTTGCGTCGCCACGCTCCGCCGCGGCCAGCAGGTGTCGGTTGGCGACCTGCTTCGATTGCTTGTCAGCCTCCAGAGCACTGCGGAGCACCTCGGCGATCTCCGTGTGCCCCTTGGAAGTGGCGTGCTCGAGCGGACTGATGTGATCACGCTGGGATCGCAGCCGCAGATCGGCGCCGCCGGCTACCAGGACCAGCACAGTATCGACGTAACGGCGTGATCCATTGCCCAGGATGATCGCCTCGTGCAGGGCGGTCCAGCCCAAGTTATTGATGTGGTTGATCTTGATGTCGGCCTGTATCAGCCGGCCGGCAATGTCGGCGTGGCCGCGGTCGGCGGCGCGGATCAGCCCGGTGCCGTTGAAGGAGTCCTTGGAGTCCACATCTGCGCCGTGTCCCAGAGTGAGGTTCAGCAG
>DATLQP010000268.1:0-3188 GCA_035535155.1 Propionibacteriaceae bacterium | reverse complement strand
AGCTTGCCACTCGAGAAGCAGATGTGGGGAGATCTGTTCGGCATGTGCACCGACAAGTACGGTGTGCCCTGGATGGTGAACATCGGTCAGCCACAGAGCTGAGCTAATCCCTTCAGCCAGTCGACGCTGACTTCGGCATTTCGGAATAGCGGGGCAACGAAGAGCCCGGCTATCGGAGCCCATCTGCTTCGGCTCGCCGGATTGTCTTCACCTGACCTGGGTGATGTGGCCAAATCTCCCGGCATCTGCCGTGTCCATCGAGTGGCTAGGCTAGCTAGCAATGGTTGTAGCTATGCATCTATCTCGCCGCCCTCGTCAGGAGTGCCGGTGATGAGGCGGCTACCTCAGGTCGCGTGGTTTGCGGTGCTAGGCCAATTGCTACTACTGGCAAGTGCGTGGCTGCTGCCATTTGTCTCCGAGTACCGACTGCTCCGCGACAACATCAGTGAATTGGCAATTGGTCGATACGGGTGGATCCAGACACTCGCTTTCGTCATTTCTGGCCTTGGGACCATCGGTCTCGGCTATGCGATCTATCGCCTCACCAGTGGTGCCCGCGGATCAGTCCTCGGTCCGTTGCTGATCGGGATTTATGGATTCGGTGCCGTGGTCATAGCGATATTCCCAACCGATCGCATCGACAGCAGGGCCGACGTCTACTCCCAGTCGGTCACCGGCTGGATCCATAGCCTGACCGCATTTGTCTGCTACCTCTGTGTAGTCATTGGCATGTTCGTACTGACCTGGACCTTCTCGCGTTTGGTGCGATGGCGATCACTCGTCCTCTGGTCATCGCTACTCGCTGGTGCCGCACTAGCCCTACTGTTCGTCCAGATGGAAGGACCGTGGGTCGGACTCATGCAACGCCTGCTCATCACCGCAGTCTCAGGTTGGCTGATCCTGGTGGCCAACCACGTGCGCACTATTGCTTCGGGACGAAAAGCTGTTGCCGGCGAGGACATCAGCGCGGGTGCTTGACGCCGCTGCGACCAGTAACTGCGCTGCTTATCGAACGGCCTGAGCCAAGATCATCTCAGCATGATCAATTACTCGGCGGGATGGGTACGCAGCCAATCGGCCCAGGTAACCGTGCCGTGCCTGCTGCCGGCGCCGCTTGCCGACATAGCCGCAGCAGCGTTCCCAACCGCTGAGGGGAGCGGGATCCGCATCGTGCGAACGGTGTTCTTCCGGACGTTCGCCCACTGGTCGAATGCCTGCGCGAACGTCAGGACCTCCGGTCCGCCAAAGTCGGCCAGCCGGCCGCTGGGGCCCTTACCAACGCATTCGGAGAGGTAGCCGGCGAAGTCGGCCGTGTCCAACGGTTCCACGGCCAGGTCGGGAAGCGGGACAATGGGCAACCGGGCCATCTTGCCGAGCATGCGATCCAGCAACCAGTGGAACTGGGTTGCACGGGCAATCGACCACGGGAGCGGGCCTTGACGGACTAGGTGCTCGGCTTCCAATTTGCGCTGCAGGTAAGGAACGCGCGGCTTGTCGATTCCGACGATGGAGACGTAGAGGAAGTGGTTGACGCCGGCCGCGGCGGCCAGATCCAGCAACCGAGCGGTGCCGTCTCGATCGACAGAGCTCGGGCTGGTCAACAAATCCTTGGGTACGATGTAGCCGCGGCGCGCCGCTGGAGACAATGTCGCCGCATGAATCACCAGCTGGCTTCCGGCCAAGGCGTCGGCGATGCCCTCACCGGTAGCAAGATCGCCGCGGATCCACTCGACACCGGGATCTGATCCGGCCGATCGAGCAAGAACGCGTACCCGATAGGAGCCCTTCAGCCGCGAGACGAGGTCCCTGCCAAGATGGCCGGTGCCGCCGGTCACCACAACGGTATCCATGGCCCTCCTCGATCAGGATCTGGCTCGCTCGACTGTCCGCGGGCACGTCCGAATAAGGGTATCTACCCTGTTTGTGGATGTCGGAGCCTGCCCGAAGCCAACGCTGGCGACGCGCTGACTTTGTTTTTCTGCGCGACGTGCTGCTCGGCCGTAGGCTGGACCAGATTCCCGCCGGTCCGTCAGAAGAAGTTGATCTTGTACGACTGCGGTGATCTTGTCGATGACTCAGATGCGTGGTCGACACAATGGCGATAGGAGACGGTCGGGCCCCATGTGGCAGGCAATGGGCGAGCTGCTTCCCATAGCGGTGGCGCTCGCTGTCAGCTCGGTGCCCATAACTGTAACGATCTTGATCTTGCTGTCGCCGAACCGGAACAAGACAGCGCTGCCCTTCCTCATCGGATGGGTTGTTGGGCTGGTCGCCGTCATCGGCGTCAGCGCGGTCAGCGCCCAGGCTTTTCCCGACATCCCCCGCGGGGCTCAGCAGAAGGTGACCGTAATTCTGGAAACCTTGATCGGGGCAGCCCTGATCGTGCTCGGGGTTGTTCAGATACGCCGACGTTCTCGCGCGGCGGCAGGAGGCATGCCTCGCTGGCTTTCTGCGGTCAACTCCTTCAATGGGCTGGTTTCCTTTGCGGTTGCCGTAGTTCTGAATCTCCGACCCAAGGGCCTGCTACTCGGTGTTACAGCCGGCCTCGTTCTTCACGCGGCCACGCTGCAGGACGGCGAAGCTGCCGTGCTCATCGTGATCTACACATTGATCGCCAGCTCGACAGTCGTGATACCGATCGTCGCCTCGTTCCTGGCACGACGAAAGGCGGAGCCGAAGCTCATTTCAGTGCGTGATTGGATCACAACCAATGGTCAGGTGCTGACAGGCGCCATGATGTTCATGATCGGCGTCGTCATCCTGGGCAGCGGCCTCACTCACCTGTAGGTGGGCCGTAAGCTCTTCTCGTCGCGAGCAAACAGCTCGACAAAACCCTCCAGGATGTGTGGTACCTCGGTAACCCCACACGCGCGAGCGGCGGCCAGAACGGCATCTGCCTCCTCTGGCGCGAAATAGCCGGCGTACTTGTAGACCTCTACTCGCGTCGCCAAGCCATCCAGGTCGAGCTCGGGGTGGAACTGGGTTGCATAGACGCGCGTACTGACGCGAAATGCCTGCACAGGGCAGGACTCCGAGTACGCCAGTGTCACTGCGTGCGCTGGCAGCTTGCTGATCGCCTCCTTGTGCCCGACGTACGCGCCGAACTGGGATCCGGCTCGACTGAAGAGAGGATCTTGTTCACCAGCCTCGGTTAGTTTGATCTGGATACCGCTGATCGGCTCGTGGAA
>DATLQP010000267.1:0-5844 GCA_035535155.1 Propionibacteriaceae bacterium | reverse complement strand
TGATCGGCGTTGCCGAGTCGGCCATCGCCAACGGTAGAGCTAACGCCGCCACGCCGATGAGTGCGACAGCGAGACCGGCCGCGTCGAGTCCGAACAAGGCGAGGAGCCACGGTGTCAGCTGCGGCTGCAGGACCACCACAGCGCCGCAGATCAGCGCGACGATGCCGAGGACAAGATTTCGTGGCCGGCGATCGACCGGTTTGGCATCGGCCACATAATCCGGCGGTGCGCCGGCAGACAGCGCCAAGCCGATCACCGGCACCACTAAGAACAATTGCATTCCGACAAGGGGAATGACGGCGAAGATAAGGGCTGCGACAATCACCGCAATCCACGGACGCGCTCGCGCGAAACGCGTCGCCCATGGCAGTGAATCCACGGTGAGTTGCACGTTCTCACTATCTCGCGTACGCCGCACCGAAGATTAGCGATTGCGAAAGGAATAACCATGGCGCTCTCGCCGCGCATTCCCAAGAAGTCGGTTCGCAAGCCCGATCGTGTTGCTGGCGCGCTGGCTGCTGGCTTCGTCGTGCTGCTGCTCGCGACGGAGCTGGTCCTAACGCTTCCCGATGAGGGGGACGACCCGTTACTCGTTGCGAACTTCTACGCGGCACATCGGGGCCTCGTCATCATCTTGCAGGTGCTCGGACTGCTGGCAGCTGCCCTCCTTGGGGCGTACGCGTGGCGGCTACGCGTCGTTGATCGAGTCGTAGCGGCGGCTGGCATGATCATGGCCGTCTGCAGTTTGGTTCCCGGTCTCATCACGCTGGTGATCGCGGTCGTGGCGGATCCAGATCATCCGGCGCCAGCCGGCGTATGGAACGCGCTGGAACCGCGTGGCGATGACATTCTCTTCGTCGGGATCGTCGTGTTCGCCGGCGCCGTCGCTCTGCGCCTCGGCCGCAGCGTGCCGGCGCTTGGCGTCTTGGCAGGGCTCGTGGCAGTGTCGTGCCTGGCTCGGCTGACGCTGGAAATCGTAGGAAAGAGCCGCGGTGCGTTGGAGGCAGTCGGTCCATTGCTCTTCGTGGTACTTATCGCTGCAATGGCGGTCTTGAGCTTTCTCGGCATCCTTGACGGGGCCCAGGCGCCGACGAGGCGACGACACCAGGTGGATGATCATGAACGATGAATTGGCAACGGGCGTACGACGGATGCTCGCAGATGCCCAACAGCATGGCCTTGCCGTCGAGTTGCGGCGTCGGCCAGCCGCGGGCAGCCTGGAAGAGGCCGCCGAGCTCCTGGGTATCAGCCCTTCAGATATGGCCAAGACGATCGTGGTTCGGCAGTCAAGCGGGAATTACCTCTTTGCCCTCATTCCGGGCGGCACACAGATTGCCTGGCCGAAGCTGAGGTCGCTGCTTGGTGTGAGCAAAATGAAACTCCCAGACGCGGCTGAGGCGTTAGAGGCGACCGGTTACGAGCGTGGCACGATTACCCCGATTGGCAGTCAGCCAAGCTGGCCGGTGATCATCGATGAGCGGCTGTCGGGCTGTCGCGCCGCACTCGGCGCGGGCGGGCATGGCTACAGCGCATTCGTCGAGATTGATGATCTTGTCCGCGCCTACGACGCGACGGTGGCCGACATCGCCAGCTAGCATGTCCGGTCGCTTACACTCTGGCCTATGCGGCAGCCAGGCGCCCTCAGCCGAATGGTGTTGGCTCTCCTCTGGCTAGGGCTTGGCGTCGCTATGGTTGCTGTGCCGGTCTGGCTTGGCTGGGCGCGTTGGCCCGCGATCTTGAACGGCCATCCAGCCATGCTGATCGCTGGCTTGGCCTGCGGCCTGCTCGGCCTCATCGCCGTCGCGTGGTCGATCGGCTCGCTCACGATCGGAGGCAGGCAAGATCGCGAGGGTGACGCCGAGCATCCGGCACACCGGACGTCTACGCAGGTCCAGCGGCGGGCGCGTCGTCGGATTATCGTTGCGGTTCCCCTGCTGGTCCTGTGCTTTCTGCTTGTCCTTGCCCTGGCATACGCGCGTCCCTTGGTCGCGACGCCTGCTGCTGGCGCGGCTCTTCGCTCCGAGAAAGGCGTGCGGCTTTCTGACCGACTTGGCTGGTATGAACTTGTCCCGGCGCAGCAAGATAAGGAAGGCGAATATATCAAGCCGACGACTGGCCTGATCTTCGTGCCAGGAGCACGCGTCGACTCACGCGCCTACGCGCACATCCTTCGACCCGTGGCAGAAGCCGGCTACCTGGTCGCGGTCTTGAAAGAGCCATTCGGCTTCGCCATCGTCGACCCCGACCATGGCAAGAAGGTTCTCGACCTGCATCCCGAAATTGTGCACTGGGTGGCTGGCGGTCATTCGCTCGGCGGCACTGTGGCTGCCTCCTTGGCTGACAGTGACGATCGGGTCGAGGGCTTGGTGCTCTTCGCCTCGTACGCGGCGAACCCGATCATTCGCAACGACCTCAAGGCGGTATCCATCTCAGGTACCGCGGATGGACTCGTGACGCCGGCCGACATCGAGGCTTCACGGGCGAAGCTTCCACCCAACACCACCTTCGTGGTGATCGATGGTGCGGTGCACAGCTCGTTCGGTGACTATGGCGACCAATCGGGCGACGGTACGCCGACGATCGACCGGTCGGCGGCTCAGGCCGAGATCAGCAATGCCACCCTTGGGCTGTTGGCGTCAGTCGCCCCTCCGGCACCGCCCAAGAAGAAGTAGTCAGTTCGCGCGCCTTCAAGACGCGCAAGACGGAGGCTCTTCTCCCTAGGATCTGGGTATGAGCAAGAGGGGTTTGAAGCTAGCCCAGGACAAGATGGCCGCCGCGGGGGTCCACCAGCAGGCCATCGATGTCTTCAGCTACTACTACCGCCAACTCGAAGAAGGTGTGACCGGCTCCATTCCGGAGGACAGCATCGAGCCGCTTCTCGATCCGCCGATGCTGAGTGAGCTTGTCGTGAGCCAGCAGGATGCGGCAGCGGCCCTGGGGAAGACCGTGATCATCAAGCTGAATGGTGGTCTCGGCACCTCGATGGGCATGGACAAGGCGAAGTCGCTGCTGCAGGTACGCAAGGGTCAGACCTTCCTCAACATCATCGTTGATCAGGTAAGGCACGCGCGTGCCGAGTACCGAATCCAGCTGCCGTTGCTCTTCATGAACAGTTTCCGCACACACCAGGACACGCTTGCGGCCTTGGATTCTTATAGTGATCTTGCTGTTGCCGGACTTGATCTTGGCTTCCTGCAGCACCAGGAGCCCAAGCTCCGCGTCGACGACTTGACACCGGTCGAGTGGCCGGCCGACCCGAATCTGGAGTGGTGCCCGCCCGGTCACGGCGATCTCTACACCGCTGTTGCCGCGTCGGGGGTACTGGATCGCCTCCTCTCGCTGGGATATCGCTACGCCTCGGTGTCTAACTCTGACAATCTCGGTGCGGCGCCCGACGCCACCATCGCGGGGTGGTTCGCCGCCAGTGGCGCACCGTATGCGGCGGAGGTCTGCCGGCGCACACCGGCTGATCGCAAAGGCGGACATCTGGCCATCCGCAAGGCTGATCGCCGGCTGATCCTGCGCGATACTGCGCAGACCCCCAAGGCAGAGATGCACTTCTTCACTGATGAGTTCCGGCATCCGTTCTTCCACACCAACAATCTGTGGTTCGATCTCGAGGTCCTCGACCGCACTCTCCGAGAGCGGAATTCGGTGCTCGGGCTGCCGTTGATCAAGAACGAGAAGACCGTCGATCCGGCCGATCCGTCATCACCGAGGGTGATACAGATCGAGACCGCCATGGGTGCCGCCGTGGAAGTCTTCGAGGGCGCGACGGCTATCGGGGTCGGTCGTGATCGTTTCCTGCCCGTCAAGACCACGAGCGACCTCATGGTGCTGCGCTCCGACGCGTACGAGCTCGAGGCTGACGGCCAGCTCACCAAGGTTGCCGATCCCACACCTGTCGTCGATCTTGATGACAGGTACTACAAGATCATTGCTGACTTTGATCACCGATTTCCGACGGGACCACCCTCGCTCAAGGATGCTCGTCACCTAGAAGTGAACGGAGATTGGAGCTTTGAGGCCGATGTTCGTGTCACCGGTGCGGTGACCTTGGAAGATCGGGGGGATGCACAGATCATTGCCGCGGGTTCGACGCTCACGGGCGAGGCTTGACCAGTGCGGGCGATGCCGTAGCGGGACGTGCCATAGCGATCGATTAGGCGTTACCGCCAGATAATGCTGAGCGTTGCCGACGCGGCCGCTTGGGCGAGAGCCGTTGCCGTCTGGCTATCCACCTCGATGAGAACCAGGGCGCCGTCGGCGCCCGGGCTGTCCGGATTATCAGCAACCTGGGGGATGGTGACGACCCGCGCGCTCGCCGCAACGACCGCGGCCTGCTCGGCCTGTGAGTCGGCGGCAACAACGTCGACGACATCGCCGGCTCGCAGCAGAGCGGCTTGTTCGGAGTCGGCGAGTCTCAACGGCGCAATCACATGTCCCGCTGCAACAGTGCCGCGAGCCGCGGTCGTGGCCAGCAGCGTCATCATCTGGTTCTCAGCAACGGGCGCGGCCAAAGTTTTGCCGACAAGATCATCTGGGTCGGTCACAACGCCTTCAGGCACCTCTGCCGCGACAACCGGATCGGTTCTCAGATCTGAGGCCGAGACAACTGTTCCACCGGCGAGCTGGGTTCGTGCCCTGACCACAGTCATCGTGGCTGGGCCTCCTGGTGCGGCGGCAGAAATTCCGCTGAGCACAGCAGCGGCAGCGGCCACGACTGCGAGCTTTCTGCGGTGCCACGAGGCCGCGCGTGCGAGCCCCTGCAGGGGTCGGCGCCGAGCAGGCGTCACCGGCGGCATGCGCAGTGCGGCGAATAGGGATGTTGTGATGCGGAGTCGATCATGCCTGGAGGCTAAGAATGCGCATCTAGATCGTGCGCTTCCTCCACAGCTGCTAGCTCGAGGTGGGCTTCTGCCCTGTGGATGAGGTGCCGCTGGAGACCGGCTGCTTGTCCTTGCTAGAGCCGTTCGACCCGGCGTCGGCTGGTTTATTGTCGGCCGACTTGGTCTCGGCCTTTGAGCTCTTGTCTGAGGATTTCGAGTCGGCGGCAGCCCCGTTCGCCGAACCGTTGCGGCTGTCGGTGCGGTAGAAACCAGAGCCCTTGAACACCACGCCGACGGCGTTGAAGACTTTGCGCAACCGACCGCCGCACGCCGGGCAGGTCGCGAGAGGCGCGTCGCTGAACTTCTGCACGGCCTCGAGGTCCTCGCCGCACTCGGTGCAGCGATACTGATAAGTGGGCATCGCGTCTTTCTTTCCTTGAGAAGCGGTTTCGCCTCAAAGGATGAACCGCAACTTAGCACTCAAGCATACCGACTGCTAAACCTTGTTGGCTGGCGCGACTCGTCGGCCGTTGCGGACGGTGGGCACAGCTACGGACATTAGAGTTTGACGGTGCGTCGCATCCCCCGCTGGCCGATCTTCACAGCGATCGTGCTGGTACTCGCACTCGGCAGTCTGAGCAGCATTGCGATCGCGACGGTACGCAGGTCGTTCCCCGAGACGTCAGGCCGACTGATGGTGCCGGGACTCAAGGGTGAGGTCGAGGTGTTACGCGACTCCTTCGGGGTCCCGAACATCTACGCCGATAACCCTGAGGACCTCTTCCTCGCTCAGGGTTACGTTCAGGCTCAAGATCGTTTCTTCGAAATGGACTTTCGTCGCCACCTCGCTGCCGGACGGCTCTCAGAACTGTTCGGCAAATCCGAGCTGGAGACCGACGCGTACATCCGCACGCTTGGTTGGCGACGGGTCGCCGAGCAGGAGCTGAGCCTGCTCGCGCCGTCGACACGCCGCTACCTGGACGCGTACGCCGCGGGTGTTAACGCCTACATCGAA
>DATLQP010000266.1:0-10811 GCA_035535155.1 Propionibacteriaceae bacterium | reverse complement strand
TCCGGTGTTCGATCAGTCGAACACGAAGTCAAGATCGAGACGGTGCCACAGCGTGTGGCACGTGCCGCGCTCCAACTGGATGAGACAGGAGTCAACGGGAGCTCAGTTCACGCTCAAACTGGCCAATTCAGGCATGACGAGCATGGGTCGCGCCTGGTTCAAATCCCCCCTCGCGCACCTATGTGATGTCGCAAGACATAGCGTCTGGATAGCGTTCATCCGCCGAATGTCAAGGAGTCCAGCCCAACCAGGCCCCGCCGGCGTTCATGCCGCCCAGCCAGAAGGCAGCGGCGATGAACGGCAGCGGCACCACCCACAGCGGCTTACGCCGGATCCAGAAGCAACCAAGAACGAACAGCGCCAGCCAAACCGCAATGAAGACGCCGACCGCCCAGCCGGGCGCCATCAGCCCCGAAGCGAAAAAGAAGGGCGCGAGGGCGAGCATGGCGGCGAGGGCCAAGCCTGCAACGACGTACTTGGCGACCGTACGCGCGTCTCGCGGCATGGGCGAATCGTCCCACGTCTCGCGCCTGAGCGGCGGAGCGCGGTCTTCGACAGGCTCAGACCGCATGCGCCTGAGGGGTCGACATCGGGTGATGTGGGAGCCTGAGATCGGGCTCTTCCGCGAGAGGACTCACCATGACCCAGCCCACCGATCCGGCCAACGAGCCTACGAGCGGTGGGCAGCGGCCCACGATTCTTGTGACCGGCGCCACCGGAGGCATCGGCGAGGCGATTGCGACTCAGCTCAGCGAACGCGGAGCACGGGTTCTGGTGGGAGCGCGTACGCCGAAGCGGGGCGAAGCGGCCGTGGACCGGATTAGAAGCCGCGTTCGGAACCCGGAGCTCGAGGTCGTGGCTGGTGACCTTTCCCTGATGCGAGAAGTACGGGCCCTCGCGTACTCGATCATCGACAGCACGCCACGGCTCGATTGCTTGATCCTCAACGCGGCGGAGGCGCGCAGCGATCTGTTACTCACCGATGAGGGCATCGAGACCAATTTCGCCACCAATCACCTCGCCGGCTTCCTGCTGACTCATCTACTGCTGCCAGTGCTCAGGTCCGGCGCACCGGCCCGCGTCATTGCGGTCTCGTCGTCGATCCATTCACGAGTCAAGATGGTTGATCTCACCAGTGTCGTGACCGGCGCCCCGTTGACGCCGGACAGCTATGAAACCAGCAAGCTGTTGAATCTGTTGTTCATCAAGGAACTCGCCCGGCGTCTTCAGGGCACGGCGATCACGGCCAACGCCGCTGACCCAGGTTTCGTACGCACCAACCTCGGCCGCTACGCCACCGGCAGACGGCGGATACTCCTGACCGTTACTCGGCCGATGCAGGCCAGTCCCGAGCACGCGGCTGCGACACCGGTCTATCTTGCGACTTCAGCCGAGGTTGCCGGAGCCTCCGGCGGCTACTACCTGGACCGACACCCTCGAGAGCTCACGGGGCTTGCCACGGATGCCAGGCTTGCCAGGCGGCTGTGGGCCGTAAGTGCTCAGGCGCTGGTGAGCCGCGGGCTCGCGACCCTCAACGAAGTGATCACCTTCGGAGCTTGATACGTCCAGTCGGCAACCTCTTAGCTGACGACGAGATCGTCTCCCTCGACCTTGATCGTCTTGGCAGGCAGCGGTTTGGGCGCAGGAGGGTTTACCACCGAGCCGTCGGTGATTGAGTATTTGCTGCCATGGCAGGGGCAGTTGATCGTGTCGGTGACGGCGTCTACCTGACAACCCTGATGGGTGCAGATCGAGCTGAACGCCTTGAATTGCTTGGCTTTTGGCTGCGTGATCACTGTCTGGGCATCGGGGAAGACCTTGCCGCTGCCGACCGGGATGTCCGCGGCCTTGACGGTCAGTCCTTGGCTTCCACCACTGCTTGCGCCTGATGCTTCACCTGAGGCTGCAGCTGACGGCTCAGCGACCGGCCCGGATCCGTAGTTGGTGCAGGAGCTGAGGCCTGCGATGGCGGCGGCTGCCAGCCCGGTATTCATGATCACCGTACGCCGGGAGATCGGCAATGAGTCGGTCGGACGGCCGTAAGCGTGCATGATTGCTCCGTCTGGTTGGGAAATCTGGTGGTGATCATGCAACGAGGAAGTACAGCACGGCAGTGATCCACAGAGCGGCAAGCCCGCTGAGCACCAGTCCTCCGGCCAGTGGCAGCGCCCACTTCGGTGAATCATCGCGAGTCAAGATCAACATCTTGAAGACGAACGCGCCGTAGAAGAAGCAGCCGAAGATCGAATGCGTGATCACCCGAGCGTCGTAGGTCTGGAAGCCCAGCGCGAACAAGCAGTGCACCGCGACCGGAACCGAGATCAGAACCGCCAGTCGGCCAGACCAGCGATGCAGCGGACTAACCCAGCCACCCGTCAACGGAATCCGTCCGTAGATACCCATTGCCGTCACCGTTTGCACGATCGCCAATGCGATCACAATCGTGGCTAGGAACGCTTTGGCGGCTGGTCCGCTGGAGAACCCGGCGATGTCGACCGCGTGGCCCGTTGGTGTGTGCAGCCGCCCGTACACCCCCAGCCCGATGGATGCCGCGCTGCCGAGGACAAAGGCGATTACGACCGGGCCGATCTTGGTTCCGCTCGGTTCGGTCGGCGCGGTCTCCGCGGCTGGAACTGGGACGCTCGTCATCGAAAATCTCCTCTACTCACAGATCTTCGTCGCCATTGACCGGCTTGGCGTCGAGGCTTTCGCCGTTAGCGCTGACCTGTGGACTCTCGGGATTGAGTTCCGGAGCAGCCGTCGATTCGGCGCCTGCTGTCTGGATGCCCACCTGGGATCCGTCTTCCAGCACGATCCATCCGATCGTCGTCTTGGAGCCGCGCGCCCGATAGAGGCCAGCCGGTTTCTTCGCTTCGTTGATCTCGAACTTCAGCTTGTCGTTCTTGATCTTCAGTGTGCCCTTGAGATGATCGCCGTCGAGACTGGCCTGCAACGTCGCTCCGTCCTTGCCCTTGAGCGAGATATCGGCTCCTGTAACAGCGCCACGCAACCAGGACTCGATGCTGCGGCCGTCGCAGAAGTACGCAGCGGCCTGATCACCGAGTATGGCGACGGCAATTGCGCCGGATTTGTCGTCGGTATGACCCGCATAAACCACCTTGTCCGGGAATTTGCTGTTCTCGGTGGTTTCGCTCGCGCTTGCGGTGGGGGTCGCTGCGGCACTCTGGGTCAGCTGAGGTGAGGAGCTGCTCGCTGGTGCGGCCGATGGGCCTGCGGGTTCGGTGGAGCTGCTGCCCGGCGGGCCGACCAACATGTCGACGGTGAACATGATGATGAATGCCACTGCCACTGCGGCCAGGGTGACCAGGGGACTGCGATGCTTCATGGCACCTCCTCCGCCAGGCGGCTATGCATGCTGGGGATGAGTGCCCCTTCAATCGTCTGATACACCAACGCCGACATTCTCGCCCGATGTCGGGTGCGCCACAATGGCCGACACTAATTCGAAACACCTGGACCGAGCGGATTGGGCGCTGTGACGCGCCAATCCCAGAGCACAAGGAGTCGTGTTGTCCGAGCTGTCGTACGCCGCCCGTCCAGTCAGAGTCGGAGTTCAGCTGCAGCCGCAGCATGCCGATTACGCCGATTTGCGTCGGGCGGTGACCGCCGCCGAGGAGGCCGGGGTCGACGTCATCCTTACCTGGGATCACTTCTTTCCGTTGAATGGCGATCCAAGAGGCAGGCACTTCGAGTGTTGGACAATGCTGGCCGCCTGGGCCGAACAGACCGAGCGGGTCGAGCTCAGCGCTTTGGTGACCTGCAACTCCTACCGCAACCCTGAGCTGCTCGCCGATATGGCACGCACTGTTGATCACATTAGCGGTGGCCGGCTCATCCTTGGCATCGGTGCTGGGTGGTTCGAGAAGGACTATCTGGAATATGGGTACGAGTTCGGAACCCCCGGCACCCGGATTGCTGCTCTCGCCGAGTCTTTGCCGCGCATCCGCTCTCGATGGAGCCGGCTGAATCCGCCGTCGACTAGACCGATCCCGATCTTGGTTGGCGGTGGTGGGGAGCGCAAGACGCTTCGGCTCGTGGCCGAGCACGCGGACATCTGGCACGGGTTCGGAAGCGTGGACGCCCTTGCCCGCAAGAACCGCATTCTCGACGAGTGGTGCGCTGAGGTCGGACGCGATCCGGGCCAGATCGAACGATCGACATCCGCCCACGATGGACCGGACAAATTGGGTGACCAGCTCGTGGCCATCGGCGAGCGGTTGATCACGATCGGTACGGACGGTACGTCCGGCTTTGATCTTGGATTGGTCCGCGACTGGCTCAACTTCCGCGATGAGCAGAACGCAGACTTGTCAGGAGGTGACGGGCCTATAGCCCAAGCAGATTCTGACAAGTCGGGAATATAGGCGGTCATGACGCTCGCCGATGCTCTGGCGCTCGGCCCGGTCGTACTCGATGGCGGCCTGGCCACCCAGCTGGAGGCGCAGGGTCACAACCTCGGGACCGAGCTCTGGTCCGCGCGCCTGCTCCATGACGATCCGGATGCGATCATTTCGGCACATCAGGCGTTCTTCGCCGCTGGTGCTCAGGTCGCGACGACCGCGTCGTATCAGGCCTCGCTCGACGGATTCGTCCGCGCCGGCATCGAGAAAGCGGCTGCTCAGCGAATGATCAAGCGCAGCGTACGCCTCGCCCAGCAGGCCCGAGCCAGTCAGGACGACGATCGTGATCGTTGGATTGCTGGCTCCGTCGGACCGTACGGCGCCGCTCTAGCGGACGGATCGGAATACCGCGGCGACTACGACCTGTCGATAGCGGAGTTACGGAGCTGGCATCGGCCAAGAATCCAGCTGTTAGTCGAGGAGGGTGTCGACATCCTCGCCCTCGAAACAATTCCGTGTCTGGCCGAGGTTGAAGCGCTGCTGGCCGAGATCGATCGAAGCGGCCAACCATGCTGGCTGTCGATCACTTGCGCCGGAGATCGGACTCGCGCCGGAGAGCCGGCGGCCGAGGCCTTTACCCTCGCCCGCGATGTCGAGGAGATCATCGCCGTTGGCGTGAACTGCATCGATCCGGCCGACGCGTACCCGCTGGTCAGCTCTGCGAGTGAGTCTGCCGGCAAGCCGGTCGTCGTCTACCCCAACAGTGGAGAGCGCTGGGATGCCGCAGCTCGGGCCTGGCTCGGCGCAGCAACCTTCAACCCCAACGACGTCAAGAGTTGGGTCGGTGCCGGGGCCTGCCTGGTTGGTGGCTGCTGCCGCGTCGGGCCGCCGGAGATCAGCGCGATTCGTGATCTTCCTTCGATGACCAGGGCCTCAGTTGTGTAGCACGGCAGCCCCGCTGAATCGCCCGTGCCTCAGGTCTGCCAGGGCCCGTGGCGCCTCGCTCATCGGATATCCGACAGTTGTCGCGCGTACGCCGAGCCGCTCGGCCAACCGCAGGAACGTCTCCCCATCAGCGCGTGTATTCGCCGTCACCGATCGCAGCTTGCGCTCCTGGAAGAGAGCGTCGCCATAGTCGAGCGAAGGAATATCGGACAGCCAGATGCCGGCGACGGCTAGCGTTCCGCCGCGGTCCAACGCCCCCAGCGCGGGCGGCACCAGCTCGCCCGCAGGAGCGAACAAGATCGCACCGTCAAGCGGCTCGGGCGGGGCATCCTGCGCGTCGCCCACCGAATCGGCCCCGAGCTCGGTGGCCAGCTTCCGATTGGCCTCGCCGCGAGTGAGGACATGAACACGTAAACCTTGTGCCAGGGCAACCTGTGCCGTGAGGTGGGCGCTGCCGCCGAAACCGTAGATGCCGAGCGAGCCGCCGGACGGCACCGCGGCGCAGACCAGCGCGCGGTAGCCGATGATGCCGGCACAGAGCAGCGGGGCGAGGTGCTCGTCATCGATGCCGGCTGGAAGGGCGTACCCGAACCCCTCGTCTACGAGGCAGAAGTCGGCGTAACCGCCGTCCGTGTCCCAGCCCGTGAAGGTGGGAGCCGTGCATAGGTTCTCCGCCCCGCGGCGACAGAACCGGCAGCTGCCGTCGGTACCGCCGAGCCACGCCACACCGACCCGGTCACCGAGTGCAAACCGGCTCGCGCCCTCGCCAACCGCGTCGACGACGCCGACCACCTCATGGCCCGGCGTGACGTCCGGACGCTTGGGAAGCAAATCGCCTTCAGCCAGGTGCAGATCAGTTCGGCACACACCACAGCAGCTGATGCGCACCCGCACCTGTGTGCCCCGAGGAGCCGGCACATCGCGTTCGACCATCTGCAACGGCCCGCTGTCAACTGGCCCCGGCTGATGCACCACCCAAGCGTTCATCGCCCCCTCCTCGAACTCCTCAAGCCCCTCGCAGCACCTCTCGAGCCCACTCCTCAAGCATTGTCGCGAATACGCGGCATTGAGGCCACCACAGATTCAGATGTTTAGGCAACACAGAAGTGGGTACCAGCCGTTTCACAGACTGGCGAGGCAGGATTGCCCTATGACGTTCGTCCAGCTTTTGATTACCGGCATCGTGGTTGCTGGCATCGTCATGATCGGGCTGCTGGCGATTATTCCCGCCCTTCTGGAATACCCCGAGGGTCGCGACAAGGACGAATCCGAGCTGCCGCCGCCGACTCCTCTCAAGCCCGATGATCGAGATCACAAGGGCTCCACAGATCTAGCGGCCTGAGAGCGGAGACTGTCACCGCTCAGCAAGCCAGCGCCTGGGCAACTAGCGCTTGGGCAAGTGCAGCCGTTCGTCCTGTACGAGCTTGATCAAGTCTCCGCGATCGATATCAAGAATCTGCCCACGCTGAGTGTTGTAGGCAATCACGGTGATCACCTCCTCACCGGCGGGTGAGTACTGAACCTCCATGCCCTGACGGACCGAGGTCGTCTCGGTCAGCAGGAAGGAGTTGCCATCCAAGAAGCGCACCTGCTGGCATTGCTGGCGGGTTGTCGCGCCGCAGCGTACGGCGAACTTGCGGCTGGTCGCGACCTGGAGATAAACCTCTGTGGCCCCCTTGTCGAGCCGGAACATCTCGAACGCGAGCGCGCCACCCTGGCCATCCCAGTAGCTGGGCATGTCGTAGCGCTTGTCGTAGGCGTAGCCGAACCCGCTGAAGTACCTGCCCGGGGGATCCAGGTACGACGCTGCGACCGCTGCCATCTCGGACCGCCAGCCAAACAGAATCTTCGCCCGGCAGGTCACTTCAGACGGATCACAGTTCTGGCCGGATGGCGTTGCCACCGGCATTGACGGTGCCAGCGGCGGAACGGGTGGCCGGGTCGGGGCCAGCAACACCCCCGCTACGAGGATCAACACGGCCGCGACCAGTGCTGCCGACGC
Organism: Propionibacteriaceae bacterium; assembly: GCA_035535155.1. Lineage (GTDB taxonomy): Bacteria > Actinomycetota > Actinomycetes > Propionibacteriales > Propionibacteriaceae > Microlunatus. The sequence goes on along the minus strand of DATLQP010000266.1, from coordinate 3,503 downwards.
CTGCTGGATCCAGCGGCGGCGGATGAGCCGGCGACCGTGGGCCAGGTCATCGGCGCTGCTGCGCGACTGGCGTGTGTCAGAGGGAATGGCGTCGCTGAGTTCTTGGCTGAGCGCGGCATCGCTGGTACGCGCCGGATGTCCGGCGGCCAGGGCGACGCGGGCCTCCGGAATGAGGGGACGCACCTGGTCGATCGGCCACTCGAGAACCTCGGCAATCTGTGCGGTGGACAGTCCGACATAGCGCTTGAGGACAACGGCGACGCGTTGGCTGTACCGAAGCTTCAGCAAGTCGGCAATGATCGGTTCGCTAGCAGCCGTCGGCGGAGGGCCGTCGATCAGCTCGATGCGCTCCCGGTACTCCCACGGCAAGTCGACGGGTGCGCGAGCGGCGCTCACCACGGCCCGGAGTGCCTCGAGGCGCGGATTGACAACCCTCGGCCAGCGTCGGTAGAGCTGCGCAAAGACCAGTTGAACAACCCGCTCGGCCTGGACTGGATCACCCGTGAGGAGGTAGGCCGTCGCCTGGATGAGGGGCCGTTCCCGCTCGACCACGACGGCGTACTCATCATCGCGGATCGCCGACATGCCTCACCCTTTTTATTGAGGGCTGCTCGTGCAATCGCGCGTGGAATCCGCCTACTTCGTCGTCGTTCGCAGAGGAAAAACGCCTCAGCTCACTCCTCCTCAGCACGACGGTGCGCGATTTACCGACACTCGCAGCCGTTTCTACTTGCAGCGCATCTTCTTGATGGTAATTCGAAGCCGAGGGGCCGAATCGTTGCACCGGTGGCCGGATGATCTTGAATGGCGGCGTAAGAATCGGCTTGTGACAACCATTCGTCGCTATGTGGCGATCGGCGACTCCAGTACAGAAGGTCTCGAAGACCCTGACGGCAACGGTGGCTACCGGGGCTGGGCTGATCGGTTGGCTCAGCACATTGCCGATGCTCAAGACGAGCCGCTGGAGTACGCAAACCTCGCCATTCGGGGCTTACGGATGAAGGAGATCCGAACGAGCCAGCTCGATGACGCGCTCGGCATGCGGCCGGATCTGCTGACGGTTTTCGGGGGGGTCAACGACCTCATCGGGGGCCCGTGCGACTTTGACTCTATTCGCGCCGATTACGTGATCATTTTCGGGCAGGCGCGGAGTCAGGGCGCCACGGTGCTGACCTTTACCATGCCGGATCCGGCAGCCATCAACCCGCTCGGCAGGTATTGGCGGGATCGGGCCGCCAAGCTGAACACCATCATCCGAACCGAGGCCGAGCGGCACGGAGTCGTGGTGATGGATTTCGAGCGGTATCCGGTGGCCACCGACCCGCGACTGTGGTTTGAGGATCATCTGCACGGCAACGAGCTCGGTCACCGGACTGTCGCAGCCGCCCTCGCCTGGCGGTTGAGCGTCGACGGCTTCGACGAGGGGTGGGCTGAGCTGCCAGAGGGCGACTCGGCCTGGCCAAAGGGGCGCGAGAAGATGCGGGGGGACTTTGATTGGGCCAGGAACTATGTGGCGCCTTGGCTGGGCAAGGGCATCCGTGGCATTAGGCAGGGGTCAGGGGTGCAGCGAAAACGTCCGATCCCGACTGTGGTGCCCAAAGGGCCGCCGGACCGTTAGGCGAAGAGTGCCTCGCCCACATACTCACCTTGGGCGATGCCGGGCGGGATAGCGAAGAGCCCTGAGCCGGTGTGCTGGATGTACTCGCTCAGCCCGTCCCCGAGTCCGAGCTTCATCTGGATAGGTATGAAGTGCGTTCGTGGGTCGCGAACGTAGGCGAGGAAGAAAAGTCCGGCGTCTAGACGGCCCAGACCGTCACTCCCGTCCACGAAGTTGTAGCCGCGGCGCAGCATCTTTGCGCCGCCGTTGTGGCTCGGGTGCACCATCCGTACGTGCGCATCCGTCGCGACCAGAGGCTCACTGTCGCTGCCGGTGACGGCGAAGTCCGGCTGGCTGAACTCGCTGCCGCCAGACATCGGAGCGCCCTCGGCCTTCGTCCGGCCGATAACACGCTCCTGCTCGCCCAACGGTTGCCGGTCCCAGATCTCGATGGTCATGTTGATGCGACGCACCACCAAGTATGAGCCGCCGGCCAGCCATTGCTTCTTGGCGTCAGCGCCACCGGGCACCCAGACATGCTCATCGATGGCAGCTGGTTCTTCGGCCTTGAGGTTCATCGTGCCGTCTTTGAACCCCATGAGATTTCTCGCCGTCGTCTGACTGGCCGACGTCGATGACGTACGGCCAAAGCCCAGCTGCGACCAGCGGATGGCGGCCCGGCCGAAGGCGATCCGGGCGAGATTGCGTACGGCGTGGACGGCCACCTGGGGGTCATCGGCACATGCCTGGACGCACAGATCGCCATCGGATCGCTGCGAGTCGAGCTTGTCGGCGGGAAAGTGCGGGAGGCGCTGCAACGCGGCCGGCCGCAGGTCGCCGAGCCCAAAACGATCCTTGCCCGTCTTGCGGAACAGCGTCGGGCCGAAGCCGAAGGTAATGGTCAGCCCCGCAGGGGGCAGGCCGATTGCCTCGCCAGTGTCGTCCGGTGGTGCCCCGTACGGACCGGCTGTCGGTCCGAGCTCCCCGGCACCGAGGCCTTGGGTCATCCGGGCTGCGGCAGTGGTCCAGTCTTGGAGCAGCTGCACTAACTCCGTACGGGAATCCGTTGTCACGTCGAAGGCGGCGAAGTGCAGTCGATCTTGCACCGGGGTGAGGATGCCCGCTTGATGCTCGCCGTAGAAGGGGTAGGTACGCGTTCCCGCCGGCTGCGGCGGTGTCGAATCTGCTTCCTGGCTCCCCAGCGCGAATCCACCTGCGGCGCCGGCGGCCAGTCCGACCAGACCGGCTCCCGCTGCGCCGAACAAGCCACGCCTGGAGACGGGCGGCGGTTGCTGTTGCGTCTCGATCCCTGCCGTGCGCGTTTCGGTTTCAGTTGGCTGATCGCGAAGGTCGGACGTTGATGTCATGGGTCAGGTTTCCTGACTCAGACCACCGCAGCGGCGAGCTTGGACAATGGCTCGGACAGCGCATTGACTGCGTCAGATAGCTCCTTGACCTCCGCCATGGTGAGCTTGTCATAGGTCTTGAACCCATCGCCCACCCGTTGAGCGTCGAGCAGCACCTGGACCGCCGCGAACTTTGCCGCGATCAAGCTCTCGAGTTCCGGATTCCGTTGCTTGAGCAGTGGGCGAAGTCCCTCGAAGCCCACCAATGCACCGTCGATGTTGGCCTGGAAGTCCCATAGGTCGGTACGCGACCAGTACTCCTCTTCGCCGGTGATCTTTCCCGTCGCGACCTCATCCAGTAGGCCGCGGGACCCGTTGGCGATTTCATCGGCACCGAACTCCAGATCAGCGACCCGGTCCTGGAGGACCTTGGTGTTCTTCATCAGATTGTCGGCGTACGAGGCGCGCTGGGCCGTGCTCAGTTGCTGATAGTTCTTGGCGCGCGCCGGCCAGAGATCTTTCTCCAGCCGATGCCAGCCGGTCCACTTCTGGCCAGGCTC